>CAIPFK010000101.1 GCA_903864315.1 uncultured Burkholderiales bacterium
GCGCGCGCACCGCCAACTCCATGTATTTCTCATCAATCACCACCGAGGTTTTGATCTCGCTGGTTGAAATCATCTGAATATTGATGCCCTCTTGGCTCAAAGTCTGGAACATTTTGCTGGCAATTCCTACATGGCTTCTCATCCCAATGCCCACAATCGAGACTTTGCACGTCTGGGTGTCACCCACAACCTCTGAGGCACCCAACTCTGGAATCACTTTGGTTTTGAGGATCTCGAGTGCTTTGGCGTAATCGTTGCGATGAACAGTAAAGCTGAAGTCGGTTTTACCGTCCTTGCTGATGTTTTGGATGATCATGTCCACTTCAATATTGGCCAGTGCCACGGCACCCAAAATTTGATAGGCAATCCCAGGCTTGTCGGGGACGCCAAGAACAGAGATTTTCGCTTCATCGCGATTGAAGGCAATGCCTGAGACGATTGCTTGTTCCATTTTTTCATCCTCCTCAAAACTGATCAATGTGCCCGAGTGGGCCTCTTCTTCCAAGTCGATATCCCAGGGTGTAAAACTCGACAACACTCGAAGGGGAACTTTGTATTTGCCAGCAAACTCGACCGAGCGAATTTGAAGCACCTTGCTGCCCATGGAGGCCATCTCGAGCATCTCTTCAAAGCTCACCGTGGTAAGCCGCTTGGCTTGGGGCACAACCCTGGGGTCGGTGGTGTAAACACCGTCTACATCGGTGTAAATCAAACACTCTTTGGCCTTCAAGGCCGCCGCCACTGCAACGGCTGATGTGTCAGATCCTCCACGACCGAGTGTTGTGATGTGTCCGTGCTCATCCACACCTTGGAAGCCCGTGATGATCACCACTCGGCCTTGGTTCAAATCTGCCATCACTCTTTTGTCATCGATCGATTCGATTCGGGCCTTGGTATAAGCGCTGTTGGTTTTGATGGGCACTTGCCATCCCGCGTAACTGATGGACTCAATCCCGAGAGCTTGGAGAGCGATGGCCAATAAAGCCGAAGACGCCTGCTCGCCTGTCGACGCCAACATATCGAGTTCACGGTGAAAGGCATCGGTGGTGAGACTCGGGGCCAACTCTTTGGCCAAGCCAAGGAGTCGATTGGTCTCGCCGCTCATCGCTGAGGGGACCACCACCATTTGGTGACCAGCACGGTGCCATTTGGCCACACGTTTGGCCACATTGCTGATTCTCTCGGTACTTCCCATGGAAGTACCGCCATATTTATGTACGATCAACGCCATCTTGCATCTCACTTAAGTCTTGAGCAAACCGTCTATTGTACCAAGAGTGAGGGTTTCTCCTTGTCGCAACACCTGAGACGACCCCACTTTGAGCTCAATTTTGTGACCGCGGGTGAGGCAATCCCGAATTTGTCGCATCAACTCTTGCAGCTGAGCATCGCTCGCCTGACACGCTTGGCTTGCCAACCAATGCCTCAGCACATTCCCCATCCGATCTGCTCCAAATGTCTGCAAGGCTTTGATGTGTGGCGGATTTCCAACACTCACAAGATCGATCGCCGCCAATTCGTCCAGTAGCCTTTGTGCTTGAGCAATGTGTTTGGCGCTTCTGCAAAGCATCGGTGCAAACTCAGGAAAAGACGCTTGCAAAGGGGCAAGGATGTTGTGTCGAATTCGGTTGCGGGTAAAGCGAGTATCAACATTGGTGGGATCTTCCACCCAAAGTAATCCATGCATTCGGTTGTACTCGCGCAAGTCTTCACCCGACACTTGCAAAATGGGCCGATGAAAACTCACCCCCCCTCTCACCCAGTGCGCTCGCATTCCGCTCAAGCCCGGCAAACCCGCCCCGCGACTCAGAGCCAAGATCACCGTCTCGATTTGGTCTTGAGCGTGCTGGGCCAAGGCCACATCGCGCACTTGGGCACCCCAGTTTTGCCGCAGTGCCTGCTCAATGGCTTGGTAGCGAGCCCGCCTGGCGGCATCTTCTGGACTTTGGCCACTGGCGTGCACGGCATTGACACTCGCCACAACCAAAGGGATATTGCGCTCCAGGCAAAACGCTCTTGCATGCGTCTCAAAATCAATCGCAGCGGCTTGCAGCCCATGATTGATGTGCACAGCATGAACTTGGCCTGGCCATTTGAGATGACAAGCCCCGAGCAAAGCCGTCGAGTCGGCCCCACCACTGTAGGCCACCGCCAATGGCAACTGGGGCTTAAAGCCGTCTAGAGCGTTAGACAACGCATTCTTCAAAGTGTCTCCAGACTCTTAGCGAGCATCCACTTTGGTGTCGGTGTAACGACCATAGCTTTGAAGTCGCTCGTAACGTCTGTCTAGGAGCTCTTTGAGCTTCAAATCCGCCACCTGCCGCCACGCATCGTTCAAGCCGCGCTTCAATTGCGAGGCCATGAGTTTGCTGTCTCGGTGAGCACCTCCCACAGGTTCATTGACAATTTTGTCAATGAGCCCCAAGGCTTTGAGTCGATGGGCTGTGACGCCCAAGGCTTCGGCCGCGTCTTCAATTCGTTCAGCCGTTTTCCACAGAATGGAGGCGCAGCCTTCGGGACTGATCACCGAGTAGACCGAATACTGCAGCATCAAGACTTGGTCGGCCACACTGATGGCCAAGGCTCCACCCGAGCCGCCCTCACCAATGATGGTGGTGATGATGGGCACTTCCAGTTGCGCCATCTCAAAAATATTGCGCCCAATGGCCTCGCTTTGGCCACGTTCTTCAGCATCGATGCCCGGATAGGCACCGGGTGTGTCGACAAAGGTGAAGACGGGGATTTTGAATTTCTCCGCGGTCTTCATCAAACGCAAGGCTTTGCGGTAGCCCTCAGGGCGGGTCATGCCAAAATTCCTAGCGGTCCGCTCTTTGGTGTCTCGGCCCTTTTGATGGCCCAACACCATGCAAGAGTGGCCATTGAAGCGAGCCAAACCGCCCACAATGCTCAGGTCATCTGCGAAATGTCTGTCCCCATGCATTTCAACAAAGTCTGAGAACAACTCTTGGACATAATCCAAAGTGTAGGGGCGCTCGGGGTGGCGCGCAATTTTGGTAATTTGCCAAGCCGACAAATTGCTGTAAATGTCTTTGGTGAGTTGCAAGCTTTTTTTCGACAACTGCTCAATTTCTTGAGAGATATCGACCGCAGACTCGCTTTGCACATAGCGCAATTCGTCAATCTTGGACTCGAGCTCTGCGATGGGTTGCTCAAAGTCGAGGAACATTTTCTTGGCCATTCACAAACTCCTCTTCATTCAATACTCAACGGGCAAGGGGTCCAAAGAGCGCCACATGTACCACGTGGCCACACTTCGATACGGGGCCCATCCTTGTGCCACTTCGCGGGCGTCACTGCGAGAGACCGATTCTCCAGAAAAATAATTGCGACTGATGCCATTGATCAGCCCCACATCGTCCAATGGCAAAACATCGGGCCTCATCAAGTGAAATATCAAAAACATCTCCGCCGTCCAGCGCCCTATTCCGCGAATGGCCACCAACTCTTCAATGATGGCCTCATCGTCCATCGACTCCCATTTGATCGGGTGCACCTCACCCGAGACAAAATGCAGCGACAAATCGACCAAGTACTCGACTTTGCGCGCAGATAAACCCGCTGCACGCATGTCGTCGACTTTGAGTTTCAAGACCTTTTGTGCGGTGATGCTTTTGCTGAGCAACGCAAAGCGCTCCCAAACCGTTTGGGCGGCCTTCACAGAAATTTGTTGCCCCACAATGCTGCGAGCCAAGGTGATGAACGCATCGCCTCGAGAGCCCAAACGCGCTTGCCCGAACTGTGGAATCAATCGCTTCATCACCCGATCTTTTTTGCACAAATGGCGGCAAGCATCGTCCCAATAGTCGGGCGCTTCAAGGACTCGGGAGAGGGACGTGCTCAAGACTGCTTTTCCCAAGTGGTGCCGCTGGCCGAGTCTTTGAGCACAATGCCTTGCGAGAGCAACGACTGACGGATTTGATCGGCCAAGGCAAAATTCTTGGCCGCTTTGGCACTGGCACGCTCTTGAATACTAGCCTCAATGTCCTTGGCCGCAAGACTGGCACCCGACTGCAAGAATTGGGTTGCACTCAACTGCAAAATACCCAACACCCCGCCCAAGGCCTTCAAGAGTCCCGCCAAGGAAGTGGAGTGGTTTTTGTTGACCTCGCTGGCCAAATCAAACAACACGGCAACAGCCTCAGGAGTGGCAAAATCCTCGTCCATGGCCGCCTTAAAGCGTGCTGCATAGGGTGAGGTCCAGTCCACATTGGACAATGTCAAGTCGTCTGGCGACACCAACTCGAGGGTGGTGTAGAGGCGCTTCAATGCGCCGTGCGCATCATTCAAATGCACATCCGAATAGTTCAGCGCACTGCGGTAGTGACTTCTCACAATAAAGAAGCGCAGCGTCTCTGCATGGCAGTGCTCGAGCACTTCCCTGATGGTGAAAAAATTTCCCAAACTCTTGGACATCTTCTCGTTGTCAATGTTGACAAAGCCATTGTGCATCCAGTAGTTGGCCAGTGGAACTGCGTGCGCACCTTGGCTTTGTGCGATTTCGTTTTCATGGTGAGGAAACTGCAAATCGGCCCCACCGCCGTGAATGTCAAAGGTTTGCCCCAGCAACTCGCAGGCCATGGTCGAGCACTCGATATGCCAACCAGGTCGCCCCACTCCAAACGGGGCTTGCCACTTGGCCTCCTCGGGCTCATCGACTTTGCCGCCTTTCCAGAGCACAAAATCCAAGGGGTCTTCCTTGCCCGCCAGCACGGCCACGCGCTCGCCCGCGTGCAACTCGTCCAATGACTTGCCCGAGAGTTGTCCATAGGGCGCAAAACGTCGAACCGCAAAATTCACATCGTCCCCAGCTTGATAGGCCAAGCCTTTGTCCATCAAAACACGGATGAAGTCCATCATGTGTGGCACATAATCCGTCGCTCGGGGTTGAGACTGGGGCGCTTGGATGTGAAGTTTCTCGCAGTCCTCTTGCAAAGCGCTGATCATGCGATCGGTCAACGCTCGAATCGACTCGCCATTTTCAAGAGCACGTCGAATGATCTTGTCATCAATGTCGGTGATGTTGCGCACGTAATTGACTTGGTAACCACTGGCGTCAAGCCACCGCTTGATCACGTCAAAGGCCACCATGGAGCGCGCATGCCCAATATGGCAGTGGTCATAAACAGTCATGCCACACACATACATGCCCACCCGGGGGGCAGCGATGGGTTTGAAGACCTCGACTTGTCGGCTTAGGGTGTTGTAGATGCGAAGAGTCATTAGAAAAAAAGAAAATCTCTGGGTTTGAGCTTGAAGGGCAATCCAATGGGACTCACTCAGGCGCCAAGGCAAAAAGGTCTTTGGGGCAAGACATGACTGTCAACCCCATCCGCGTTTGAATGGTCTTGGTCTCAGGGGCCCCAACGATCATGATGAACACGAAGACATCCAAGACTCGCAATGAGCCCATGGGTCCTAACGTCCGACCCCAGGCACCCATTGCCCCCCAGTCCATTACAATGGTCCACAGAGTATAAGGCCCCAAGGTCCTCCAGATGTCACCCCTTTGCAAAGGCATCTCCAAGCGACCTGGGCATCGCATGAATGCACAGACCAGATCATTTGCATCCAACCCAAGATTTTAATGCCAACTTTGTTTGATTGACACCCAGCCATACCATGCGTGCCGCTTTGAAGCCCCTTGCGCCCTGCTTGAGAGTCAGCCTCTCATGCTCAACACCCATGCCTCTTTTGAACATGGTGCGCTTTGTTTTGAGCGCAGGACGCTTTGTAGTCATGGCTTTCATGCCAGTCTTGTTGGTCATGACGACACCGTTCATGCCCACATTGGCCCAGGCCGAGCCACACGAGGCCACGCTCAAGCTTTTAAAACAAGAGAAATTCACCGACGCATTTCAGTTCATTCAAACCTATTTGATCGATCACCCCAATGATCCACAAATGAAATTTTGGTTGGCGCTTTTGTTGAACAAAAAAGGATCCACCCAAGAGTCGCTCGCACTCTACCGTGAAATCACACAACAATACCCAGAACTTGCCGAGCCGCACAACAATTTGGGCATGCTCTTGGCACAACAAGGTGAGTTGGAAGAGGCCAAATTGGAGTTTGAAATGGCGCTCAGAGAGCAGCCCGATATGGCGTTCGCCATGGAAAACTTGTCCCAGGTTTATCTCTTGTTGACTGAACAAACCCTCAAAAAAGCCTTGGCCCTCAACCCCCAGTCTCGCACCTTGGCCACCAAACTGCAGATTGTCGAGGCCTTCATCAAGGGGCAAATTCCCTTGAACACCCCCATTTTGGAGGTTCAAAAGACCCACTGAGCTGCAAAAAGTTGCCGGCTGTCTATCAGCACGTCGTGGGGTCAGTTTTTTTGCAGTTGTTTGAATGCCGTCCCAAAAACCTTAAAATCCAGATGCTTGGCTCGTCGCCAACGCCAAGCCACCCCCTACCGTCCATCATTCGTCACCCATGTTCATTGCCAATACCCTTCTTCACGCCTCACCCACCATGCCAACCTCTATCGAGCGCCTTTTACGATGGGGCTGGGTTGGGACTATTTGTGCGGTCGCTTGTTTTTTGCAGCCCAGCCAGGCACAGACTCCCTCGGCCAATGGCACAGTGGTGGCCCCCAGCGCGGAACCCCAAGCCGCCAACTCCAATCCCCAAGTCAAGTTCGTGACCACCATGGGCGACTTTGTGCTGGAACTCTACCCAGACAAAGCACCCAAAACCGTGGCCAACTTTTTGCAGTACGTCAAGGACCATCACTATGACGGCACGGTGTTTCACCGCGTGATCAATAGCTTCATGGTCCAAGGCGGGGGCTACACCAAAACCTTGACAGAGAAAAAAACCCGCCCCCCCGTTGTCCACGAAGGCCAAGCCGCCTTGGCCAAAGGGGGAAGCAAAAACGTGGTGGGCACGGTGGCCATGGCCAGAACCTCGGAGCCCAACTCTGCGACATCGCAGTTTTTCATCAACGTGGCCGACAATGCCTTCTTGGACCCCACCCCAATTCCCCCTGGCGACCCGGTGCCAAGCTTCAGCTATCAAGGAAAAACCTACAATAACATTCCCCGCTCCAATTTGGAGGGCAACCCCCAACTCGTGGGCTATACGGTATTTGGTAAAGTCATACAAGGCATGGACGTGGTCAACCGCATCAAAGCCTTGCCCACGGGGGCCATGGGACCTTTACCCAGCGATGTCCCCAAACCCCTGGTCACCATTCAATCGGCCAACATCATAAAGTCAACACCATGAGCGAACATCTCGTCGAACTGCACATTGCCAACCATGGCACCATCACCTTGGAGCTCAACGCTGAGAAGGCCCCCAAGACCGTTGCCAATTTTTTGGAGTATGTCAAGGAAGGACACTACGACGGTACCATTTTTCACCGAGTCATTGATGGCTTCATGATCCAAGGTGGCGGATTTGATGCCAAGATGAAGGAGAAAAAAGCCCTGGCCCGAGTCGACAACGAAGCCAACAATGGCCTCAAAAATGACCACTACACTGTGGCCATGGCCCGCACCTCGGACCCACATTCTGCGGGTGCGCAGTTCTTCATCAACGTCAATGACAACGACTTCTTGAACCACTCCGCTCCCACCCCATCGGGTTGGGGCTACGCGGTGTTTGGCCGAGTGATCAAGGGCCAAGAAATTGTGGACCAGTTGGCCGGCGTCAAAACCAGCACCAGCGGTTTTTATGACGATGTCCCCAAAGAGGCCATCACCATTGAAAAAGCGGTCAAGCTCTAATCAGCTTGGGTCATGGACACGACCAAACCGTCCATGACTGCACCCCCACTTGCTGCGGGTAGGATCTCACCCGCTCTGAGCGAGATCGATGGCCAAGGCTGGAGGGTGGTGGACTTCATCTCGGACTTGCACTTGCAGTCCTCGCAGCCCACGGTTTTTCAGGGTTTGAGGGAGTTTTTGCAGCATACCCCTGCCCAAGCCTTGTTCATCTTGGGCGACCTCTTTGAGTTGTGGGTGGGAGATGATGCCATAGATCATGCACAAGGGGACTTTGCCCGTGAGTGTGTGCACATCTTGAAAGCAGCAAGCCTGCGCATGGCCATTTATCTCTTGCCAGGCAATCGAGATTTTTTGCTGGGTGAGCATTTTTTCAAGCGCACGGGGATTCAATCCATTGCAGACCCATGCGTGCTCCAAAGTCAGACCCAGCGCTATTTGCTGTCGCACGGCGACGCCTTGTGCACGAGCGACTTGCCCTACCAAGCATTTCGTCAAACCGTTCGAAGCTCATCTTGGCAAGCTCAGTTTCTCGCCCTACCCTTGCTCGAGCGACTGGAGATGGCGCAACAGATGAGGGCGCAAAGCAAGGAGAACCAACACGCCCAACGACAACGCTCAACCCAGGAGTTTTTTGATTTGGATCTTGAATCGTGCCGAGAAAGTTTGCAAGCACACCACTGCACCACCTTGATCCATGGCCACACGCACCGCCCCATGGAGCACGATTTGGGCGACGGACTCGTGCGCGTGGTGTTGTCCGACTGGGATCCCCACGCAAGCCCCAAAAGGCTAGAGGTCGTGCGACTCCAACACAACCGTCTCGAGCGCTTGTCCCTCTAGGGGCGTGGGCTCAAGCGGTGCGCCCCAATGCCACAAGCGCACGCCACAGTTGAGCGATTTCGGCGCTTGAGCGCTTAATTTTTCAGTAGCACTTTGAGCGTATTTTGCAAACGTGCGCTTTTGTCTGCATCGAACTCACTCTTCAAGAGCTTGCCAAGGTCTTGCACCCAAGTTTGCTCGGGCGGAGGGTCATTTCTGCGCGTGAGCAGTTGGAGCTGAAAAGCACGACGCTCACTCAAGTGACTCGCAGGGGTGGCCACCCCTGAGGCGATTTCCAATCGCAACAAAGATTCACTTGCCAGTGTTTGCGCTTTGGGACTGGCATCGCTTGTTTGCAAGGCTTGAACCATCTCTTGGCGTTGCGCTGGGGTGAGCCTTGGGCTCAACTCTTTGAGTGCAGGCACTTTTTGCGGTTCACGCGACTGCCAAGCAGACATGAGCTGGGACAAGGCCTCGCCGTGGGCCATGAAGGAGAGTTTTTTCATGGTGCTTTGGGCGATCTCCAAGGCTTGGCGCTGAGCGCGATAAGCCTGATCGCCCAGTCGTGGACCGCGGGGAGCAAAGGCACCATCGGATGCACCATGACCACGCGGGCCACGAGAATCTGGCCGAGAGTCCCTTGAGTCCCTGCTGTCCCTTGAATCACCCCTGGCACCACCCCGAGCATCCGCTGCAGCGGGTTTTCCTTTCCCAAACGCCGATGGACCACCCTTGCCAAACCCAGGCTTGGTGTTTTGAGGTTCGGTTTTTTTCTGTCCTGGGCGATCATCACCCCGCACCGCAATCACGGGCTTGGGTGCAGCTTTGGGTGCCACTGGTGTGGCAGGGACGTCTGGTGTGGATGCGGCTTCGATGGAGTTTTCACTCTCAGGCGCAGTGGACTCGCCAGTACTCTCAGGGACAGCATCAGGGGCATCAGGGACAGGCGTAGCAGAACTTTGATCTTGCTCCTGATGGGGCTCGGTTGTGGGAGCTGGTGTCTGCGTTTGGGCTGGTGTTGGCGTGGCCAGTGCAGTCTCTTTCGCTTCTTCGACTTGACCGTTGAGCACACTTTGCAAAGCCGTCATGGCTTGGCGAATTGCCTGAGCGTCCTCGGACTGGGTGGCCGCTTCCAAGGCTTTGGACGCTTTGATGACTGCTGCGTCAAAGGCGCTCATGGCCGAATGGGCTTGCTCACGCTGTTGAGTCTTGCGGGCAAACGCTTGGTCGATGGGCTCTCTGAATGCGTCCCACAGCTTTTGTTCTTGTTTGCGATCGAGGACCACGCTTTGTGACTCAACTTGCCAGCGTTGCTGCAAGCTCTTGACCGCGTCAATGCGCAGGAAATCTTCGGCACCAAGCGCCTGCGCTTGGGCAATGAGTGCTTGGCGACGCTCTACACTTTGCGCTTGCACCGCTTCGAGTGGCGCATGGGCCGCTTGCATCGCCGCCTTCCATTGGGATTGCAACTCCACAAAAGCCTTTTCGCTCACATGCCCACTGTCTCTCCAGCGCTCAGAGAATTGGTGCAATTGGCGCACAATATTTTTCCACTCCGGCCCTTGCGCATGCTCCTGCGTCCAAGCCTGCAACTCTTGGATCAAGGCTTTGCGTTGCGCTTGGTGCGCAGCACTTTCTTGCCTGACTTTGTCTTGCCAAGCTTCAACCACCTTGAAGGCGCGATTGCACGCTTGATCAAATCGTTTCCAAAGGGCATGGTTGGGTAACCCCCCTTGATCGGTGATTTTCCACTGCTCTCTCAAGTCGCGCAGGGCTTCTTGCATTTTTCTGCCCCCAACCACAGGCACCCAGTTGTACTCTTGTGTTTTGGGCGCCATGATCTCTTGCACGCCAGGGACATGGACCGCTTGCGCGCTTGTCGCATCTTGGAGCGCGTTGGGTTGCTCAGTGCTCAACTCATCGGTGGTGGAGGTGACTGCAGGGGCCAAGGTCGCTTGCTTTGCTGATGGTTCTGTTATTGGTTCTGTTGTTGGTTCTGCGGTTGAATCGGTGGACGCAACACCGCCATGACTTTGGCTGTCGGTGCTCGACACGGTGGGCGCTTGAACGAACTCTTGAGTTGGTGCGAGCTCGGTGGAGGAGGCGACAGGTGCGAGACTTTTCTTGGCTTCTGTGCGGGTGACCTTGACCACTTGCTCACGCGCCTCACCCTTGACGGGCACGCGTTTGAAGAGAGCCTCGGCCTTGGCCAACAGTTCTGCTCTCAACTGATCCGCCCTCCAGCGCTGCCAGCCCTCGAGTTCGCTGGCTGCGGCAAGCACGGCCTGCGCTTTGTGATCGAGTTTTTCGTCGATCATGCGAGAGCCTTCCTTGAGCGCATTTCTGAGCTCCATGGCCGCCTCGGCACTGGCTTTGCCGTGTCCCTGGGCCAACTCGGTCTCCAACACTTTGATGGCCTGCTCTGTGCGCTGGGTGTAGAGGGCTTTTTGCTCGGGGTCAACCTTGGGTTTGGTCGCTTGCACTGGCGCTGGGTTGGCCGCGTTTCTGTGGTTTTTGATCTCTTCAGCCCACGCAGGCACTGCGGGCAAAGCCTCTTGGAGCGAGTCGAAGGCTTTTTGCGCTTGCGCCAAAGCGGCGCTGAATGCATCCCATACCGCTTGGAGCTGTTGGCCACTGCTGAGCACGGCTGAGGGGTACTTCACGTCCACACTGCCCCACTGCGCATCCGAGGTGATGCGAGTCTGCTCAGACATCCACGCTTGCACATCTTGACCCAGGCTCTCGCGTAACTCTAGGCCCTCTTTCCAAGACTTGGTGGACAAAATCTCGATGCGCTGAGACATCATCACCGCGGCTTCGCGCTGCACTTGCGCGCGGTGCTCCAAGTCCTCCACGCGTTTGATGCTCTCGCTCAACTGAGCTTTCAATTCTGACAAGGGTTCTCTGGACAAGGGCGCACCAGCTTTGGCTGCATCTCTTTGCCAAGCCAATGCATCGGCCACGTGAAAGCGTGGGGCTTGAAGCAACGCTTGGGCCTTGATCACCCACTCTTGGGCCAATGACTCTTGAGTTTTGAGGCGTTTGAGCTCATCGAGCTTTTCACGCAAGGGCTTGGCAGCGCCCTTGTCTTTGGCACTCATTTCTTTGTAAACCTCCAAAATCAGCTCGGGCTGGGGTTGGCTGGCCAACCACTCTCTGAGCTTGGCGGAGCGTTCGCCCGAAGTCGGCGCACTGAAGGCGCCCTGGGTCAACGCATCCAGCGCAGAAACGGTTTTGGAGTTGATGGCTTGATCGGTCACGTGTAAAGAGCTCATTGAAATAAGAATAACTGGCCAAACTGAAGGCCAGGCACAGGTCTAAACCGCTATTGTCTCCGCTTTCTGGGCCATTTTGAAAGGCCCGCCTCTTAAATAGACTGTATTCGTCGCCAAAACACATGCAGTGGTGTTGCCCAGTCTTTGTGCCTTGGGTGAAATAAATGCCTCTTCACGCGCATTGGATGTGACCTTGTTTCGCCACAAAAACCATCTCCCCCGCCACATTGAACAAACCCTTGGCATGCTCACCAATGCTGGAAATGAACGGTGCACATCCCGGGCGAGACAGGTCTGAGGGCATCCAACATCGCAAAAACACAATTCTTCACCAATAAAAGAGAACTATAAGCCTCATATTACGGCTATTAACCACTCAAACAAGGGGCATACCCTTTAAAATAGCTTTTTGCCCCCCAATTGAGAACTGCGTTTTATTTTTAATGGCTTGAGGCATCGGCACCAAGCGCCTGCGCGGGCGGACCTGTTGGATTGAAGCCCGTTTGGCTTGAAGCCCGTTTGCCTTGAAGTTTGAACCCTGCATGTGCTGACGCTGTGAAGCCCCGTGCATCACCTTTGCGTCACCTCACCCCCCTTGGCCTAATTTTTATTTTGATGACCCCAACTCGAACCCTTTTTGCACGCAGCGGCCTCATTTTGGAGCAAAGCATGGCCAGCGCCAGGATCTTTGCACACGATGTGGCCGAAGGGTTTTTCTTCATCACCCACAGCAGTTTGGCCTTGGTGGGTCTGTTGGTATTCTTTGCCACCATGGTGGTCACACTCAGACCGGAAATTCGAGAAAACGCAGAAATTGCCCTCATCAACTGGCTCCAAGAACGCCGTGCCGACGACACGGGTCTTGCCACTGATGTGGAGGCGGTGGACCGCGCCACCGCCACCGACCCCTCCGCACTACCCAAGCAGCAAGCCAATGTGGCCTACTGGTTGAGCAAGAAATACCACGTCGCCCCCGAGCCCATCAGCGCCTTGGTCGAAGAGGCCTATGAATTGGGGCCGAAAAATGACATCGAGCCCACCTTGATTTTGGCGGTGATGGCCATTGAGTCGGGTTTCAACCCGTTTGCCCAAAGCAATGTCGGCGCACAAGGCTTGATGCAAGTGATGACCCGAATGCACTCGGAAAAATACGAAGGCTTTGGTGGCAACTTGGCCGCCTTTGATCCCGTCTCCAACTTAAGGGTGGGGGTCAAAATACTCAAAGACGACATCCTCAAAAGTGGCAGCGTTCAAGGGGGATTGAAGCTTTATGTGGGCGACAGCAGCAGCCCTGACGAGGGCTCTTATTCGGTCAAAGTGTTGGCCGAGCAAGCCCGACTCAAACAAGTCGCCCAAGGCGTCAAAGTGCCCCTCGCTCCGCTCACCCCGTTGACCACGCTCACCACGGCTTCAAGCGGTTTGGTGGAGAATTTATGGGAAAAAGCCCAGAAGTTGACCTCGTTTACTGAGGAAAACCCTGAAACAAAGTAAAATACTTGGTCTCGTACACCGGTGACTTCAAGTTGACGTTGAGCCAATGAATCCAAGGGATTGCTTGGCGAACTCAAAATAGGCCCGAGGTGTTTGGATTGAATGGCTGGCTCAACTGCTGGCCCACACCTTGTTTTCTTGCGTTTTCCGCGCCTGCGTGCACTCAGTGTGAGCTGGCAACAGCAGCACTTGAGCGTTTTGGTTGGAGTTTGGTCTTTGGCCAAGATTGAATGGCTCGCACCATGCCAAGCCCAGTGTATTTGTCCAAATGCGATGTTTCCTCTGAGTGGAGCCTTCAGTCGCCCTTGGCAAACCTTTTTTTCTTTCTAGCACCATCATGTTTCAAAAAAATCACCTCATTGAACACACCGACCCTGAACTGTGGAACGCCATCTTGGCTGAAAACCAGCGCCAAGAGGACCACATTGAGTTGATTGCCAGCGAGAACTACGCCTCACCCGCGGTGTTGATGGCGCAAGGCTCTCAATTGACCAATAAGTATGCCGAAGGCTATCCAGGCAAGCGCTACTACGGCGGGTGTGAGTTTGTGGATGTGGCCGAACAACTGGCCATTGACCGCGCCAAGGCCATCTTTGGCGCGCAAGCGGCCAACGTTCAACCGCATTGCGGTGCCTCGGCCAACATGGCGGTCTTCATGGCCTTTTTAAAACCCGGCGACACCTTCATGGGCATGAGCCTGGCCGAAGGCGGCCATTTGAGCCACGGCATGGCACTCAACATGAGCGGCAAGTGGTTCAACGCAGTGAGTTATGGCTTGAACGACAAGGAAGAGATTGACTATGCGGCCATGCAGAAAAAAGCCCATGAAACCCGCCCCAAACTCATCATCGCGGGTGCCTCGGCTTACAGTTTGCACATCGACTTTGCCTTTTTTGCCAAAGTGGCCCAAGAGGTGGGTGCGATTTTCTTGGTGGACATGGCCCATTACGCGGGCCTCATCGCAGCAGGACTCTACCCCAACCCCGTTGCCCACGCGGATGTCGTCACCTCCACCACACACAAAAGCCTCAGAGGCCCACGTGGCGGGATCATTTTGATGAAGTCCGAACACGAAAAAGTCATCAACAGCGCCATCTTTCCAGGCCTTCAAGGGGGCCCCTTGATGCACGTGATTGCCGCCAAGGCCGTGGCCTTCAAAGAAGCCTTGAGCCCCGAGTTCAAAACTTACCAGGCCCAGGTGCTCAAAAACGCCCACACCATGGCTGACACTTTGAGCGCTCGGGGTTTGAGAATCGTGAGTGGGGGCACGCAAAGCCACGTGATGCTCGTGGACTTGAGGAGCAAAGGGATCACCGGCAAAGTCGCCGAGCAACTCTTGGGTTCAGCGCACTTGACCACCAATAAAAACGCCATCCCCAACGACCCGGAAAAGCCCATGGTCACGAGTGGTATTCGCATTGGAACCCCGGCCATGACAACGCGTGGTTTTGCTGAGCAAGAAGCCGCCATGACCGCCAACCTCATTGCAGACGTTTTGGATCACCCAACGAGCGAACAAGTCCTGAGCGAGGTTCGCGCCAAGGTCAAAACCCTCACCCAAGCGTTTCCCGTCTATCGCTAACAACGTCAAAACCCAAGCGCTGCGCCCTGCATGGGCCGAGCTCGGCCTCCCTCCACCCCCCATTCGAGAGCTCCATGAAGTGTCCCTTTTGCTCGCACCTTGACACCACCGTCATGGAGACTCGCATCTCTGAGGAGGGAGACTTTGTGCGTCGCCGCCGCTTGTGCCAAGCCTGCGACAAGCGCTTCACCACCTATGAGAGAGCCGACGTGAGCTTTCCCGCGATTGTCAAAAAAGACGGTCGCAGAATTGAATTTGAACGCTCCAAATTGCGCGCGTCCATGAACCTGGCCCTGCGCAAACGCCCTGTGAGCACCGAGCAAGTGGACTCGGCCATTGAGCGCATTGAAGAAAAACTCCTGGGCCTTGGAATCCGAGAGTTGGGCTCTCAACGCCTTGGAGAGTTCGTCATGCGCGAGCTCAGAAAACTCGACAAAGTCGCTTACGTGCGGTTTGCCAGTGTCTACCGAAATTTTGAAGACATCGATGAGTTCAAAAGCGTGGTGGACGAATTTCGCAAATAAGTGCTTCTCTGATTTTTTCAAAGACATCTCCATCAGCCCAAGTCTCAGCCAACACCTTGAACACTGGCAACACTGGCCCTTTGCACCCTCCCACCCCCTTCGCCCATGACCGCCCACGAGAATTTGCACACGCCCTCCAGTGAACAAGACTTGACCTGGATGCGCTTGGCCTTGGCCCAGGCCCAAGAGGCGCTTTACCTCACCTCACCCAACCCCAGAGTCGGCTGTGTGATCGTGAGTGCAGATGGCTCACTTTTGGGCAAAGGCCATACGCAAAAGGTGGGGTTTTCTCACGCCGAGGTCATGGCCTTGAAGGATCTGGAGTCTCGGGGCCTGAGTGCCAAGGGTGCTAGCGTTTATGTCACCTTGGAGCCATGCTCACACACAGGACGCACACCACCGTGCTGTGACGCACTGATCCAAGCGCAAGTGGCCAAGGTGTTTGTGAGTCTCCTCGACCCCAACCCCTTGGTGGCAGGCCAAGGCGTTGCACGACTCAAAGCTCACGGCATTGAAGTCCAAGTCGGGCTGTTGGGCTTAGAAGCCCAGGAGATGAACATTGGATTTTTCCAACGCATGAACTTCAAGCGGCCCTGGTTTTGGAGCAAAATCGCGTCCTCTTTGGATGGTCAAACCGCCCTTGAAAACGGAGTGAGTCAATGGATCACCAGCGCCGATGCTCGCCAAGATGGTCACCACTGGCGGGCCCGGTCTTGCGCCATTTTGACGGGCATTGGCACCTTGCTCCAAGACCAACCCAGGCTGGATGTGCGTGGCATCACGACACCACGCCAACCCAAGCTCGTGGTGGTGGACAGTCAATTGCAGTTTCCCTTGAACGCCCAGGTCTTGGACGTTGACAGAGAAGTGATCATCTACTGCGCGTTGGTGATTGACCCAAGCAGCCATCAAATCACCCACATCCCCCACCCCGTCCAAGGCACCTCCCCAGGTGAATCTCAAAACACCTTGAGCCCATTCAATACCCACCCACAGTGGGATGCAACGCAAAGAATGCAGGCCTTGCAAACCAAGCTGGACGCTTTGCGTTTGCGTGGCGTCCACGTGGTGGGCCAATCCAATTCAGTGGTGCCCCAATTGGGGCCAAAAACACCCCCAACAACCCCCCCAACACGCCCTCTTGCGCGCAAAGTGGACCTGGGCTTCATGGCCCGTGACTTGGGCTTGCGTGAAATCAATGAAGTGCACATCGAGGCGGGCGCTCGGCTCAACGGGGCCATGCTTGAGGCGCAATTGATCGATGAGCTTCTCATTTATTTGGCGCCGAAATGGCTGGGCCCCGGGCGCCCCATGAGTGTCATGCCCGCTTTGAGTGATTTGCACCAGGCATTGGAGCTTGAGTGGCAGTCCGTGGACCCGGTGGGCGTGGACTTGCGCATCCGAGCCCGAATCAAGCGAGCGTCCCTCACCCCCACCGACGTGTCCAGGGCTGAGCAAAACCCCTCACCTGCCCACAACCCCCGATAACAAACGAAGCAAGGCACAATAAAGTCGGCCTTGAGACCCATTCACCACGTGTTCTGAGCGAAAATACCCACCATGTTTACTGGAATCATCACTGGCCTTGGCCACATCATCAACGTTCAAGATTTGGGCACCGACGCCTCGCACGGCAAACGCCTCACCTTGCAAGCCCCAAGTGGCTACTTGGACGATGTCGGTTTGGGCGACAGCATCGCCTTGAATGGTGCTTGCATGACCGTCACAGCTTTGAATGAAGAAGCCGGCCATTTCGACATCGAGATCTCGGCCGAATCGTTGGCCAAAACCCACGGCTTGACTCAAAAGCGATGGGTCAATTTGGAGAAAGCCTTGCGCGCCATGGACCGCTTGGGCGGGCATTTGGTCTCCGGCCACGTGGACGCCACCGCCCGCATCGTGCAGTTTGAGCCCACCGGGGAGAGTTGGACCTTGAAGGTCTTGGCCCCATTGGAGCTCGCTTGTTACCTCGCCTACAAGGGCTCCGTCACCTTGAATGGGGTGAGCCTCACCATCAACCAAGTGATCGACACCCCAAGCGGTGTCGAGATCAGCATCAACATCATTGCCCACACCATTGAGCACACCACCTTCAAAGAAAGCCACGTGGGCGACACCATCAACATCGAGATCGACACCGTGGCGCGCTACGTGCACCGCAGCCTGCAAGTCGACCCCAACCTGAGCAAGACATGAGCAACCCAAGCGCCTCAAGCACCCCACTCACCCCCATCTCCAGCGTGGAGGTGATCATTGAAGACATGAAACAAGGCCGCATGGTGATTTTGGTCGACGAAGAGGACCGAGAAAACGAAGGCGACTTGGTCTTGGCGGCCGATTGTGTGACCCCTGAGGCCATCAATTTCATGGCCCGGTTTGGTCGTGGCCTCATTTGCTTGACCCTCACCAAAGAGCGCTGTGAATTCTTGAAGTTGCCCCCCATGGCCGCGCACAACGGCACGGCCTATGCCACAGCATTCACCGTTTCCATTGAAGCTGCGACGGGCGTCACGACGGGCATCTCTGCGGCCGATCGCGCTCGAACCATCCAAGTCGCCGTGGCACGCACCTCCAGTGCCAGCGACTTGGTGCAACCCGGACACGTTTTTCCGCTGCAAGCGGTGCAAGGCGGCGTGCTCATGAGAGCTGGCCACACCGAAGCCGGTTGTGACTTTGCAGCCTTGGCCGGGCACTCACCTGCATCGGTGATTTGTGAGATCATGAATGACGATGGCACCATGGCGAGGCTGCCGGACTTGCAGCGCTTTGCCGCTGAGCATCAACTGCACATCGGCACCATTGCTGACTTGATTCAGTACCGTGCGAGCAACGAGTCCTTGTTGCACAAGCTGCACTCTCGCGAACTCCACACCCAGCACGGGGTGTTCATGGCCCACGCCTACCAAGACCATCCCTCGGGCGGCATCCATTTGAGCCTGGTCAAAGGACAATGGAAGCCCACGGATGAAGTGCTCGTTCGCGTGCACGAGCCGCTCTCAGTGCTTGACTTGCTCGAGCCCAATCGCCGCATGCATTCTTGGGGCTTGGATGAGAGCATGGCCCGC
>CAIPFK010000102.1 GCA_903864315.1 uncultured Burkholderiales bacterium
ATTGATTGTGGAGCAAAACGTGCAAGCCACCCTGGCCCACGTAGACCGCGCCATCGTCATGAAGCAAGGTCGGGTGATCTTTGACGATGACGCCAAGAAGCTGCGTGAGCAGCAAAGCTTGTGGCACTTGTTTTAATCACCGTCAGGGCTTCAAACCGAGATGAAGCCCTTGTTCATCCCTCGCGCATTATTCGGGTTTGACCCCTGAGCGTTTGATGATGTCACCCCATTTGCGGTGTTCTGATTTGACGAACCCTTCAAATTCCTTGGGCGGCATGTACATGCTGTCGTTGCCAACGCCTTCCAAGGCCAGCTTGAACTTGGGGTTGTTGACCACGGTTTTGATGTTGTCACTTAAATAGCTCACGATCTCGGGGCTCAGACCCGCGGGACTCAAGATGCCGTACCACAACACCATGTCGTAACTGGGCACACCCAATTTATTCAAAGGCATGGTGCCAGGCAGCATGCTCGAGGGGCTAGAACCCGAGAGCCCCAAAGCGATCACTTTGCCTTGTTTGGCCAACGCCGCGTGGGTGGTGATGTTGTCGATCATGAAATCGATTCTCCCGCTGATCAAGTCGGTGATCGCGGGTGTACTGCCTTTGTAGGGGACATGGGTGAAGCTGGTGTCCGTGAGGGACTCCAGCAAGATCACGGCCAGATGACTGGAGCTGCCTGTGCCTGACGAGCCATAGGTGAGTTGCGTGGGTTTTGATTTCGCCAGAGCAATGAACTCAGAGACGGTTTTCACAGGCAGCGTTGGGCTCACGACCAAGACGTTGGGGAATGACGCAATGCCGGCAATGGGGGTGAAATCGGTGAGGGGGTTGTACTTGAGTTTGGAGTACAAATAGGGGTTGAAGGCCAGTGTTCCCGTGGTGGCAAAAAAGAGGGTGTAGCCGTCTGCAAGCGAGTCGACCACGGCTTGTGCTCCAATGGAGCCGCCACCCCCCGCTTTGTTGTCCACCACAATGGTTTGCTTGACTTGGGTGCTCAAGGCGTTGCTCAAAAGCCTGGCCGTTGCATCGGTGCCAGCACCAGGCGGGAAGGGCACAATCAATTTGATGGGTCGATCAGGAAATTCTGCCATCGAGTGCAAGGACAGCACCATCAAGGATGCCAACAAAACAAAACGGGATGTGCAACGTGAAAGGCTGTTGGGTGTCTTCATGGGGTTGATCCGATTCAAAGTGTGAAAGTGGGAAGTCTCCAAGATGGAGAAGAAATTTTCAAGTGGACATGAACAAACTCAGGGTCGAACAATTTTGTTTCTCAGCACTCCAATTTTTTCCACCTCAAGCTCGACGACGTCGTTGGGTTGAAGAAATCGGTTCAACTCAAGTCCACACCCTGTGGGAACGGTGCCTGAGGCGATCACCTCTCCAGGATGCAGTGTCTCTGAGACAGAGACAAAGGCCAAAATTTTGGCAAACGAGTGGTGCATGTCTTTGGAGTTGCCGCCACCCCAGCGCTCACCATTGATCTTGACTTGCATCTCCAGGTTTTGCGGGTCGCCGATCTCGTCGGTGGTCACAATCCAAGGGCCGAGCACATTGCCGGTGTCAAAATCCTTGCCCTTCATCGGGCCCATGCCCAAAGGACGCTCATCCATTTGCGTGTCCCGAGCCGAGAAGTCGTTGAAGATCGTGAAGCCAAAGATGTGCGACAGCGCTTGCGACTCTTGAATGTCTTTGCCTGCTATTCCAATGACGCAAGCGAGCTCCAACTCGAAGTCCATCATCTCAGAGTAGGCAGGCCAATGCACATCGCACTCGTGCCCGACCACACTGAAGCGGTTGCCCTTGTACCACGTGGGTCGCTGGTACCACAAAGGAGACACCGGCATG
>CAIPFK010000103.1 GCA_903864315.1 uncultured Burkholderiales bacterium
ACCACCACCCGCTCAAAACGATCCTTCAAATAGTCGGCCGCGTTGTAGGTGCCCTCGCTTTGGTCCATGTCAAAAATCACCGCACAGCCCTTTTGGGGACCTTTGGTTCTCAATAAATCTTCAATGGCCTCGCGCAAATCCAGCAATACCCCTTCGCTCTTCAAAGACTGGGGCAAATCGATAGGCCACGTCATGGTGGCACCGGTGGCCAAAATCACTTCATCGGGTTGATGGACGATGACGTCTTGTGCGTTGACGCGTCGCCCCAGGATAAAGTTCACGCCGTGCTGGATGCATTTCAAATAGAGATAGTCGTACACACTGGAGAGCGATTCACACAGGGGTAACTGCGCCATCAAACGAGTTTTGCCACCCACCTCACCCGATTGTCCAAACACCGTCACGCGGTGACCCCTCGCCGCCAAGGTGCTCGCCGCCTCAAGCCCCGCAGGCCCCGCGCCCACCACAGCCACGTGTTTGGGCGCCATGGTTGGGAGATCGGCGTCATCGATCTCTTGGGGTGTGGTGAGTCTTGGGTTGTTATCACAACCAATCGCGCGATTGGAATTGATGGTCTTCCAGCACGTGTTGCAAGAGACGCAATACCGGATGTCTCGGGCCAATCCTTTTTTCGCTTTGTTGGGCCAATTCGGATCCACGATCAACGAGCGACCCAAGCCCACCAACTCCACTTGGTGAGTCTCAAGCACGCTTTGGGCTTCCGCAGGATCGGTGATTCGACCCAGGCCCATCAAGGCGACACCTGGGGCGAATTCGCGCAAGGAGGCAATCGCTTTCATCCAAGTGAGCCTTGGGGCACTGTCGTCGGGCAGGTGCATCTCCAGTGTTCGGTGATGTGTGCCCATCGCCAAGGTCAAGTAATCGAGCTTGACGTTTTGAGTCACGTGCTTTGCAATGGCGTGACATTCGGCCATGCCGATGCTGCCCGGGATGCCATCATCGCCTGGAATCTTGGCGCCCAAGATGAAACCCGGACCACAGGCGGCTCGGATGGCTTGGCACATCTGCAGCAGCAATCGACACCGACCTGCCAAATCGCCCCCATATTCGTCGTCTCGCTCATTGGAGCGCTGTGACAAGAATTGGTGAAAGAGATGTCCATGCGCTGCCGACATCTCGACCCCACCAAAGCCACACGATTGCATGCGTTGGCACGATAGCGCGGCCATCTCAATGAAGTCTTTGATCTCTTGGGTGCTCATGGGCCTGGGCATGGTGTAGCTCAAATCATCGGGCAACGCAGACGCCCCCATGGCCGAGTAAGATCGTCCCGGGACATGTCGGCCTCGTCCGGTGTCTTGAATTTGGCCAATCAAAATACTGCCTTGCTCAAGCACACCTTGCGCCAAACGTTTGAGGTCGCCCTCCATGGACGCATTCCAAGTGATCAATCTCTCGCTGGACTGCATGGGTGCGATGCCAACGGGATCGGTCACCACCATGGCCGCGCCGCCTCTGGCGCGATTCACAAAATATTGATAGTAAGCAGGATTCATCCCTCGCTCAGCACCAAACCGGGGAGAGATGGAGGCGTGAACGATTCGGTTTTTGAGCGTCTGTCCCGCCAACTCAAAGGGAGAAAAAAGCGTTGGATAGGGCGTGTCAATCATCATGGTGGGGTTGAATCATTCGCTCGCTGGTGTGATCGAAAAGCTGCTCAATTGTTGTCCGCGTGTGGTGTTCCCCAAACCCACGACTGTCGCGACTTGAATGAACTGGCAGTTGCTCCAGAAATTCTAGGGCAATTCACGTTTACTCGGATTTTTAAAAGGGTGTTTTACATTAGGATAATCCCTTCGCCATAGAAGGACCCTTCAAGGCCACTTCAAGGACCCTTCAAGGACCCTTCAAGTCAGTTCAAGGCAGTTGAAAGCAGTTCAACCCCAACCTTGACCCCGACAGTCCCCCCCCACTTGGAGCACACAGATGAATGACTGGAGAGCACGAATCGGATTTTTGATCCCTCCCACCAACCCCACGGTGGAGAAGGAAATGTTTGAGCTCGCCCCCGAAGGCGTGTCGGTTCACTTTGCACGCATGGTGGCCAAAGGGCCCGTGGGCACCTTGGACAACCTGCACCAACGAGCTGCCAGTCACCTCGAGCATTTGGGCGAGACCATCGAGATGCTTGCAAGCGTTGAGCCCGATGTGATTGTGCTCGCCCACACGGCCACGAGTTACATCTTGGGCCCCAAGGGCGAGAGAGAACTCACAGCCCGCATGGAAAAACTCACGGGCATCCCCTTCATTTCTGCACTCGGCAGTGCGGTGAAAGCCTTTGAAGTCTTGGGCATCAAAAAGATCTCCATGGGCACAGCCTACGACCAGGCCTTGACGCAAAAGGGCAAAAGTACGCTCGAGGCCCATGGACTCCATGTCCTTCATGCCGAGTGCTTGCCCAATGTCAGGTGCATCTTTGATGAGCCCGAAAAACGGGTCTACAGTCTGGCCAAGTCCGCCAACCGCGCGCAGTCTCAGGCGGTGTTTTTGAGTGGCGTGGGCCTGCCCACCATCGGCTTATTGGAAGCCTTGGAGGATGACTTGAACAAACCCGTGATCTCGAGTTGTTCGGCCATGATGTGGAATGCGCTGCGCGTTGCAGGCGTGGGCAGCCCTGTGTTTGGTTTTGGTGGGCTCTTGGAAGACACCAAGTTGCGCCACCTCGACAAATCCAAACCCAAATCCAAAAAATAAAACCCTCAGGTCTTCACAGGTTGATGCTTTGGACCTGATCGAATGGGCAATGACAGGCTACTCGCTTTGAATCTTGGCGTTTCGAATCACCACCCCCCAGCGCGAGTACTCTGACTCGATAAAGCGCTGGAACTCTGCCGAAGAAGTGACGGGAAAGACATCGAGTCCGATGCGTTGAAAAGCGGTATTGGCGTCACTCGACTTCGCCACTTGGGCCATCTCCGACTCCAAGCGGTGCACCACCGCACTGGGCGTGTTGGCAGGGGCCACAATGCCGAACCAATTCGCAAAATTCATGGAACTGAAACCCACCTCACTGAGTGAGGGCACATCGGGCATGTCAAAAAAACGATTCTTGGTCGACACCGCGTAGACCTTCACCTTGCCGGCTTTCCTGAGCTCGGTGGCCGAGCCCGCTGGCAGCATCTGAAAATCTGTTTGACCACCAATGAGGGAGGTGAGCGCTGGGGCTTGGCCTTGAAACGGCACATGCAGCATGCGTGTCCCCGCCAGAGACTGCAAGGTCTCCATCGCAATTTGAGAGGTGCTCCCCAGGCCCGCCGAGGAATAGGTGAATTTGTCGGGTTGGGCTTTGACTTGATTGATCAAGTCTTGGACCGAATTGGCCGTGAATCCTGGCTTGGAGACCAAGGCAAAGGGATTGATGGCAAAGGGCGCAATGGCCACAAAGTCCTTCAACGGCTCGTAGCTCAGTTTTGCGCGCAAATTGGGCGCAATGGCATGGGTCTCGGCACTCGCGAGCAACAAGGTATAGCCGTCTGGTGCCGCTCTGGCCACCGACTCCGCACCAATCGTGCCCGCCGCCCCGGCCTTGTTGTCGACAACGACTTGAAAGCCCAACAGGTCCGAGAGGCGTTGGGCCAAAATTCGACCCGCTGCATCGGTGGCCCCACCAGGGGGCCAAGGCACCACCAATTTGATGGATTTGTTGGGATAGTTTTGTGCGTGGACTCCCACAAGACAAAGACAACTCAACCAACAAAGAAAGAAGTTTTTAAATAGGGTTCGCATGTTTTGTGTCTCCAATCGTGCATTTTGATTTTTATATTCTGATGAACCTTCAAGCCATCAAAGGCTTGAGGGGGAGTTTAATGGCCAAACACCCCTTGCGCTTTTCGCGCGCCCTGCAGCACAGTCCAAACTTTCAAGGGGGTGATGGGCATGTCGATGCTCACCTCACCACACACCGGTCTGAGAGCATCCTTTACCGCACTTGTGATCACCGCCAGCGCGGGGGTCGTTCAATCAAGAGGGTTTTGTCAAATTCCGCATCTTCAGTGCAGCAAAGCCATGGAGCTCAGGCGTTCATCAAAACCGCTGTGACCGAGCAAGACACAATCCAATTTGCGTGGGCACTGTGAATCAACACAACGACTGTTGACAAGTCATTGTGCGGCAGTGAAGTCTTTAATCCTCGGTGGCCCCGGAGACTTTCACGGCCTCAGCCCACTTCTCGATCTCTTTGGCCAAGAAGACAGCAAACTCATCGGGCTTGCTCGCCACCAAGGGCGTGCCCAAGTCGTTCATGCGCTTGACCACGTCGGGCATTTTCATGACCTCGATCATGTCGTTGGCAATTTTGTTGATGATGGGC
>CAIPFK010000104.1 GCA_903864315.1 uncultured Burkholderiales bacterium
CGCCAACCACCGGGCATGCGCGCTTGCGCGTGAAACTCGTCAATTTGGAGCACTGGAACGAGTTCACCCATGGGGTGGGCCAGGGTTTGGGCCACAACCGAGCCCTTGATCCTCACGTGGCCCAGGCCTTGCAAAGTCGTGCCCTGCCCAAGATGGGTTGCATGCAGGCCTTGTCGGGGGAGATGGCTGCGCAAAGCATCGTCTGCGCCACCCGCGCTGCGCTGTTGTCACAGGTGAGGGCTGTCGTGACAGCGCCCATCCACAAAGAGGCCTTGGCCTTGGCCGCTTGGCCCTATCCTGGGCACACCGAGCTTTTGCAGCATGAATGCGCGCGCTTTGCCAAGCGCACGGTCGAACAACTGCCGGTGCGCATGATGCTCACCCATGACGAGTTGACCGTGGTGTTGGTGAGTATTCACATTTCTTTGCAAGACGCCATCACGACGTTGAGCACGCAAGGAGTGCTCGAGACTTTGCAAATCACCCATGAGGCCTTGAGCCGCAGTTTGGGGCGGCCCCCGAGAATCGCCTTGAGTGGACTCAACCCCCATGCGGGGGAGGGTGGGCTCATGGGGCGCGAAGAAATTGAGATTTTGACGCCCGCTTTGGCCCAGGCCCAAGCGTTGGGGATGGCGGTCGAGGGACCGTTTTCGCCCGACACGGTGTTCATGCGCGCGAGGTCGACCCCTCAACATCCTGGGGAATTTGACGCCGTGGTGGCGCTCTACCACGACCAAGGCCTCATTCCCGTGAAGTACCTCGGGCTCGATGAGGGGGTCAACGTCACCTTGGGGCTTCCCATGGTGAGAACCAGCCCAGACCATGGCACTGCGTTTGATCTGGCCGCCACGGGGAGGGCCCGGGAGGGCAGTCTATGGGCCGCTTTGCGCGTGGCACAGCGCTTGAGTGGACTTTGAAGCGCCCAGTCGAGTGCCTGGGCCGCAAGCGATAGGGGCAGGCGCCAATCTGCCTCAATGGGCAACAACAGGGGTCTCTTGCCGTTCATCCCCCCCCCGATGGTGCCACGCCAAAAGAGGACAAATTCACTGGCCTTGAATCTGGTGCCCACACTCAGATACAATACAAGGTTAACCCTAGCGTTTGGGCTTCATCGAGGACTTTCATGAGTGACAACACAATTGATTCAAGTAAGCGCACATGGCTGATTGCCACCTCGTGCGTGGGTGCAGCTGGGACAGCGGCATTGGCCGTTCCATTTGCCAGTTCCATTCAACCATCTGAGCGTGCCAAGGCCGCTGGAGCCTCCGTGGAGGTGGACATCTCGGCCGTCAAGCCTGGCGAGAAAATCACCGTGGAGTGGCGTGGCAAGCCTGTGTGGATCATCCGCAGAACGCCCGAGCAACTCGCTGCGTTGTCCAGCGTTGAAGCCGAGCTCGCCGACCCCAAGTCCGAGCGCAAACCGTCTGAATTGACGCCCGAATATGCCCGCAACCAGGCTCGCTCCATCAAGCCAGAAGTGTTTGTGGCCGTGGGCATCTGTACCCATCTGGGGTGCTCCCCCAGCGATAAATTCGCACCGGGCGCGCAGCCTTCGCTCCCCAGCGACTGGCCGGGTGGCTTTTTGTGCCCCTGCCACGGTTCGACCTTTGATTTGGCCGGTCGCGTCTTCAAAAACAAGCCCGCTCCCGATAATTTAGAGATTCCTCCCCACATGTACTTGTCAGACAACAAGTTGATCATTGGCGAAGACAAAAAAGCTTGAATGAAGGGTTAACGAACATGGCACACTTTAAAGAAATTTCGCCCAACGCCTCCACAGGTGAGAAGTTCATGAATTGGGTGGACAACCGTTTCCCAGCCACCCAGCTGTGGGAAGAGCATTTGTCCAAATACTATGCGCCCAAGAATTTCAATTTTTGGTACTTTTTTGGCTCTCTCTCTCTCTTGGTGTTGGTGCTTCAAATCGTGACCGGGATTTTCCTCACGATGCACTACAAGCCTGAGGCGAGCATGGCGTTTGCCTCTGTTGAGTACATCATGCGCGATGTGCCTTGGGGTTGGCTCATTCGATACATGCACTCCACTGGCGCCTCGGCGTTTTTTGTGGTGGTGTATTTGCACATGTTCAGGGGCCTCATTTATGGCTCCTATCGCCAGCCGCGCGAGCTCGTGTGGATCTTTGGTTGCACGATCTTTTTGTGTCTGATGGCCGAGGCCTTCATGGGCTACTTGCTGCCGTGGGGACAGATGTCGTATTGGGGCGCACAAGTGATTGTGAACCTTTTCTCGGCGGTGCCCGTCATTGGACCCGATTTGGCATTGTTGATTCGAGGTGACTATGTGGTGGGAGATGCAACACTCAACCGCTTCTTTAGCTTTCACGTGATCGCTGTGCCCTTGGTGCTCGTGGGCTTGGTGGCCGCGCACATCATCGCTTTGCACGAAGTCGGCTCCAACAACCCAGACGGTGTCGAGATCAAAGCCAAAAAAGACGCCCAAGGCATCCCCTTGGATGGCATCCCATTTCACCCCTATTACTCGGTACACGACATCATGGGCGTGGGTGTGTTTTTGATGATCTTTGCGGCCATCATATTCTTTGCCCCAGAGCTTGGCGGCTACTTCCTAGAAGCCAACAATTTCATCCCCGCTGACCCCTTGAAGACACCGCTGCACATCGCACCGGTGTGGTACTTCACCCCTTACTACTCCATGCTTCGTGCGATCACGAGCGAGATGGTCAATGTCCTCATCCTCATCGTTTTGGCCACAGGCGCACTCACGATCACGAAAGCGCAAATATCTGGCTTTTTGAAAATCGTGGTGGGCGCTCTCTCCTTGGGCTTGGCGGTCATGATGTACTCCGTCGATGCCAAATTCTGGGGCGTGGTCGTGATGGGTGCTGCTGTTGTCATTCTCTTTTTCTTGCCCTGGTTGGATCACTGCGAAGTCAAATCGATTCGCTACAAGCCTGAGTGGCACAAAGCCATGTACGCCATTTTTGTGGTGGTCTTTTTTGTGTTGGGCTACTTGGGGACGCAACCACCATCACACATTGGCGAGCGACTCTCCCAAGTGGGGACCTTGTTTTACTTTGGATTTTTCTTGTTGATGCCTTGGTGGAGCACCATCGGTCACACCAAACCCGTGCCCGAGCGCGTGGTTTTTCAGGCACATTGATGCCAAGCGTTGCGTTGACCCTCACCCCAAACCCTTGATCCTATAAAGAACTGCCAAAGGTTGATACCGATGAAAAAGATCCTAATCACTTGTCTACTCGCCCTCATGGGGTTGACTCAGGTGTACGCTGAGGAGGGTGGATTCCCTCTGGACAAAGCGCCCGATAAACTCAATGACGTGGTGGCCTTGCAGCATGGTGCGCAGATTTTCACCAACTACTGCTTGAACTGCCACAGTGCTGCTTACATGCGGTTCAACCGCTTGAAAGACATTGGCTTGACGGAGCAGCAAATCAAGGACAATTTGCTCTTTACCACAGAAAAAGTGGGCGACACCATGAAAGTCTCCATGGACCCCAAAGAAGCCAAGGGCTGGTTTGGTGGAGTGCCGCCTGATTTGACGGTGATTGCACGTTCGCGCGCTGGCCGTGGCGGCTCGGGTGCAGACTATTTGTACACCTACATGCGCACGTTCTACAAAGACGACACCAAGCTCACGGGTTGGAATAACTTGGTTTATCCCAATGTGGCCATGCCCCATGTGTTGTGGCAAATGCAAGGGGTGCGCACACCGGTCTTTGATACCAAAACCGAGCACGACGAAGAGGTCAAGGAGTTCAAGGGCTGGACCCAAGTGACGCCTGGGACCATGACGTCTTTGCAATACGACCAGGCCATGGGTGACTTGGTGGCGTATTTGCAGTGGATGGGCGAGCCCGCGCAAAACACCCGCATCCAAGTGGGTGTGTGGGTGTTGCTGTTTTTATTGGTCTTCACCTTGTGCGCTTGGAGGCTCAACGCCGCGTACTGGAAAGACATACACTGAGATGCAGCTCTTCGAGCGAATTGGCCTTTGATTCAACAAAGGACCCTTTTGCCCGAGCAGCGTTTTTAGAGTGACGCAGTGTGAGACTGGTCACTCTTTTTTGATTCAAGGGAGCTCTAATTATGATGGTGTTGTACTCTGGGACGACGTGTCCCTTTTCCCACCGGTGCCGCTTTGTGCTGTTTGAAAAAGGCATGGATTTTGAGATCCGTGATGTCGATTTGTACAACAAGCCCGAAGACATCAACGTGATGAACCCCTACGGTCAAGTACCGATTTTGGTCGAGCGTGACTTGATTTTGTACGAATCCAACATCATCAATGAGTACATCGATGAG
>CAIPFK010000105.1 GCA_903864315.1 uncultured Burkholderiales bacterium
AGGCTCGAAGCCACTTGTGCAAAGCGACTTTTATGAGTTGGAGCAGCGCGAGTTTGAGCGCATTTTTGTGAGTGCGCAAACGGGCATGGGTTTGGACCGACTGCGAGGGAGGTTATTGGCTTGGGTGCACTCGCAAAAGCACTCCAGGCTTGAAGCCGATTTGGACTAGCGGTGCTGCTGGGGCAGGGATTGGGTCTGAGTTTGGGGCTGGGGTCGGCAGTCATGGCCTCCTTGATCGGATTGACGTTCCAGGGCCCACGGTGAGCTGATTTTTTGCAGTTCACATCAACAGTTGAGGTTTTGTGCACACCCGTGATGCAAGAGGGCTCACTCTGGCGCTAGAATCCTTGGATTGACGCTAGACTGGTGGCTCCATTGACGTTGAGCATGCTTGCACCAAGCGGTCAGTTTCCGAGCAGTCTATTGGTGGCGTTTGTGATTCGATCGAATATTTAATTCAAGGCGGTTCAATCTACGATGAGAGCTTTTTTAGAAAAAGTAAAAACCAGCCGTTTGCTCAGCTGGACCCGTGCACTTGGGGCCGCTCAGAGGCCTTCGGGCTTTCGGCGTGTGGATGGACCTCTCGGGGCTCAATGGACCTTGGCTGAGGAGCATGGCAAGCCAGGCGATGAAGAAAAAGCGCCAGCGCCATCTGCCGTTGGTGGTGCCCAGCAGGGGGCGCCCAGTGGCCCCCAAAATCCGCCCAACAACCCGCAGCCCAGTGGGCAAGCAGGTGGCGCGTCCAATGGGTCCGCATCCAATGGTTCCGCGAACACCCCTCCCAATTCTCCCTCCAATTCTTCTCAAAATAATCCTCAAAACGGCCCCCCCGATTTGGACGAGCTCTGGCGTGACTTCAGCGGGCGTTTGCGTGAATTCTTTCAAGGCCCTTCGTCCAAGGGTCGCGGCAGCGCCTCATCAGGCCCCCCCCCTTCTCAGGGTCCACGCGGGAGTTTGATCTCGGACATGCGCGCGGCCAAGTTTGCCATGGGTATTTTGGCCGTGGTGGTTTTTTTGATTTGGATGGGCACGGGCTTTTTTATCGTCCAAGAAGGTCAGCAAGCCGTGATCACCCAGTTTGGCAGCTACCACAGCACCGTGGGTGCGGGTTTCAATTGGCGCATGCCTTATCCCATTCAGCGCCAGGAGTTGGTCTTCGTCACCCAAATTCGTTCCGTTGACGTGGGCCGTGACACCGTCATCAAAGCCACTGGGCTCAGGGAGTCGGCCATGCTCACCCAAGATGAAAACATTTTGGAGATGAAGTTTGCCGTGCAGTACCGATTGACCGATGCGCGCGCTTATCTCTTTGAGAGCAAAAACCCCACCGATGCGGTGATCCAAGCCGCCGAGACGGCTGCAAGGGAAGTGGTTGGCAAGATGCGCATGGATGCAGCCCTGTCTGAGGATCGTGACCAAATTGCACCGCGCATTCGCACCATCATGCAGTCCATTTTGGACAACTACCATGTGGGCATTGAGGTGGTGGCGATCAACTTGGAGCAAGGCGGTGTGCGCCCACCCGAGCAGGTGCAAGCGGCCTTTGATGATGTGCTCAAAGCTGGGCAAGAGCGCGAGCGCGCAAAAAATGAAGCCCAGGCCTACGCCAACGATGTGGTCCCGCGCGCAGTCGGTGCAGCCTCTCGCCTCATGCAAGAAGCCGATGGCTACAAAGCCCGCATTGTGGCCCAAGCCGAGGGAGACGCCCAACGCTTTCGCTCCTTGTACACCGAGTACCAAAAAGCACCCCAGGTCACCCGAGACCGCATGTACATCGATACCATGCAACAAATCTACACCAACGTCTCCAAGGTGTTGGTCGATACCCACCAGGGCCAAAATTTGCTTTATTTGCCCTTGGACAAGATCATGCAGATGACTCAGCAAGGCAGTGGCAATGCCGGGAGTGCTGCCCCTGGCGGCACAGGCGGGTCGGGCTTTGCACCACCAAGCCAAGGCAATCCCAACAACTCGAGTGGTGGCGCTGGCAACAACCCCCAGGGCTTCCCAGGCGTGTCTCCCAATGGGGCTTTGAACCCCAACGACTATGGCGCGTCGGGCTCAGGCAATGCAGGCGCGGACGCTCGCACACGAGACACTCGCAATCGTGATCGTGAACGAGATGGTCGATAAGTCAACAGGCGACACCAATGAATAAAATAGGTTTTTACATCTCCTCCTCGCTCTTGGGCTTGGCCATCTTGAGCTCCACGTTGTTTGTGGTCGATCAGCGCCAGTTTGGTGTGGTCTATGCCTTGGGTCAAATCAAGGAAGTGATCACTCAACCGGGTTTGAACTTCAAGCTGCCCCCGCCGTTTCAAAACGTCACCTACATCGACAAGCGGCTTTTGACGCTGGACAACGCCGACACCGAGCCCATGCTCACGGCAGAAAAGCAGCGCATGGTCATTGATTGGTTTGTGCGCTGGCGCATCACCGATCCCACCGACTTCATTCGCCACGTGGGACTCGATGAGCAAGCCGGTGCCGTTCAATTGTCTCGGGTGGTGAGAAATGCGTTTCAAGAAGAAATCAACAAGCACACCGTCAAGGAGTTGTTGTCTGAAAAGCGCGAAACCGTGATGCAAGATGTGAAGGCCGAGGTGATCAAAAAAGTCCATGGCTCCAAGTCTTGGGGCATTGACGTGGTGGATGTTCGCATGACCCGTGCAGACTATGTGGACACCATCACCGAGTCGGTCTATCGCCGCATGGAGGCCGAGAGAAAGCGCGTGGCCAATGAGTTGCGCTCCACCGGTGCGGCCGAGGGCGAGAAAATTCGCGCCGATGCCGATCGCCAACGCGAGGTGACCATTGCCAATGCCTACCGAGATGCGCAAAAGATCAAAGGCGAGGGAGATGCCATGGCCGCCAAACTTTATGCAGACTCCTTTGGCAAAGATCCCCAATTTGCCCAGTTCTACCGCAGTCTTGAGGCTTACAAAGCCACCTTCAACAAAAAGTCCGACGTGGTGGTGCTCGACCCGAGCAGTGATTTCTTCAAAGCCATGAAGAGCTCTGGCTCAGGGGCCGGTGCAAAGAAATGAGCCCGGCGCGCGCACGCTGGCTTGAGGCGGGACCATGCTGTGCAGGACTGGGTCCTCGATCGAGCCCTCGACCATGCTCCAGTCCAAGCCCTAGATCACGCTCTAGATCACGCTCTAGATCACGCTCGTTAGGCCTCGCCCTCCCATGAGTCTGAACGACATCTGGCTGGCATTGGCGATGGTGCTGATTGTGGAGGGCTTGATGCCTTTCATCTCGCCCAAGTCATGGCGTCGCCTTTTTGAGCAAATGTTGACGCTCCAAGATGGTCAAATTCGGTTTTTTGGTTTGGTCGTGATCGCCTTGGGCTTGGGGCTTTTGATGCTCATCGCGCTTTGAGCCCAGGAGCCCCCGTTTGCAATCGCACAACACCTTGAGCCCAGTGCCGAGAAAGCCTGCCAGCAACATGGAGCGCAGCCCTTGCAAGCCAGCGCTCACTTGGCGGTTAAAATGGACGGCTTTTTGTTTTCTTCTCATTTGAAGGTTCCCTCTCTTATGTCTAGCGCTTGGGTCTTGCCCGATCACGTCGCCGATGTCTTGCCCTCCGAGGCCAGGCTCATCGAAGAGCTGCGCCGCCACTTTTTGGATGCTGCACGCTGTTATGGCTACGAGCTCGTGGCGCCCCCCTTGATTGAGCACTTGGAGTCCTTGCTCACCGGCACAGGCACCCATTTGGACTTGCAAACCTTCAAGCTCGTGGATCAACTCTCGGGTCGAACGCTGGGGGTGAGAGCTGACACGACCCCCCAAGTTGCGCGCATCGATGCCCATTTGCTCAACCGAAGTGGTGTGTGCCGCCTGTGCTACTGCGGCCCAGTCCTTCACACCCGCCCCGAACGCCCTTATGCCACCCGCGAGCCCATGCAGCTCGGTGCCGAGCTCTATGGGCATTCGGGTCTGGAGGCCGACTTGGAGGTCTTGGAGTTGGCGCTCTCGGGCTTGCAGGCCGCCCAGTGCCAGGGTGTGTTGGTGGACTTCGGTCACGCCCAGGTCCTCACGGGATTGCTGGCAGGCGTTGAGATCGCGCCCGTCCAACTCAGTGCACTTCATCACGCGGTGGCATTGAAGGATTCCAAAGGCCTCGAGCAAGTCTGTCACCAAGCGCAACTCTCCCCAACGCTCACGCAGGCCTTGGTGAGCTTGGTGCATATGCATGGAGGAGTCGAGGTTTTGGTTCTCGCCAAAGCGGCCTTCGCCCCTTGGGCTCAGGTGCTCGAGGCCTTGGAGCAACTCGAGTGGTTGGTCTCTCACATGGGAGTGCCCGTGAGCATTGATTTGGCCCATGCGTGGGGCTACGCGTATTACAGTGGTGTGCGTTTTGCGGTCTACGTTCAAGGCGCCAACGATGCCTTGGTTCGCGGCGGGCGTTACGACCAAGTGGGTGCCGTGTTTGGAAGAGCCAGGCCCGCAGTGGGCTTTAGTTTGGATTTGAAGGCCTTGGTGGACGTGTGTCCCAAGCAAGCCAGGCGAGCGGCCATTCGCGCGCCTTGGGGCGAGGATGCGCTCTTGCGTTCGGCCGTGAGCCAACTTCGTGCCAGTGGAGAGACCGTGGTGTCCATGCTGCCGGGTGCGCACTCCAAGCTCGATGAATTTGAATGCGATCGTGAACTCCAAAACGTCCAAGGTGAGTGGCGTGTGGTGGGCCTTTGAGGTCAGAGCCTGGCGCATTGGACGAGCCTGGGGTTCGCTGCTCGGTGTTGAATCGGTTAATTTTTTAAGATTTTTAAGATAGATGAGGTTTTTTGTCATATGAACATCACCCGAGGTCGTAATGTTGTGGTCGTGGGCACTCAGTGGGGTGACGAGGGCAAGGGCAAACTGGTGGACTGGCTCACCGAGAGTGCGACAGGGGTCGTGCGGTTTCAGGGGGGGCACAATGCGGGGCACACCTTGGTCATCCAAGGGGTAAAGACGGCGTTGCATTTGATACCAAGCGGCATCATGCGCCCAGGGGTGAAGTGTTTCATTGGCAACGGTGTGGTCTTGAGTGTGCCCAAACTGCTGGAGGAAATCGCCGGTCTTGAAAAAGTGGGTGTGCACGTGAGAGAGCGCTTGCGCATCAGCGAAGCCTGTCCCTTGATCCTTCCCTACCATTCGGCGCTGGACATGGCCCGAGAGGCTTACCGCGAAAAGCAAGGCATCCACAAAATTGGCACCACTGGGCGTGGCATTGGGCCGGCCTATGAGGACAAAGTGGCCAGGCGTGCTTTGCGCGTTCAAGACTTGGCCGACCCTGTGCGATTCAAGGAAAAGTTGCAAGAGAACTTGGCGCTTCACAACCACATTTTGACGACGGTGCTCAATGCGCCCGCCATCGATGTGGAGGAGGTTTATCTTGAAGCCATGGAATACGCAAAAATCATCTCCCCCATGGTCGCCGATGTCTCGCGCGAACTCAATGAGATGCACAAAGCCGGCGGCAATATTTTGTTTGAAGGGGCCCAAGGCACGTTGCTCGATGTTGATCATGGCACCTATCCGTATGTGACGTCTAGCAACTGTGTGGCAGGCAACGCCGCAGCGGGCTCGGGCGTGGGGCCAGGGATGCTGCACTATGTGCTTGGGATCACCAAAGCCTATTGCACTCGCGTGGGAGGGGGTCCTTTCCCCACCGAGCTCGACTGGGAGACAGAGGGCACGCCTGGCCACCACATGGCCACCGTGGGCGCTGAGAAAGGGGTCACCACGGGTCGCTCACGGCGTTGCGGGTGGTTTGACGCTGCACTGCTCAAGCGCAGCGCCCAAGTCAATGGCCTCACAGGCCTTTGCATCACCAAGCTGGATGTCTTGGATGGGCTCAAAGAGGTGCAACTGTGCACGCATTACCTGAGCGCTGGAGAGGTGGTGGATCTGTTTCCCATGGGGGCGGACAAAATAGCCCAATGCCAACCGGTTTATGAGACGATGCCAGGCTGGAGTCGGCCAACCGCGGGTGTCACACAACTCGAAGACTTGCCGCCTGAGGCGAGGCATTATTTGAACCGAATTGAACAAATTTGTGGCGTTCCCATTCACATGGTCTCCACCAGTCCGGACCGAGCCCATACCATGGTGCTCAAAGCCCCTTTTGTGGTCGATGCACCTTGAAGGATTGATTGACCCGCGGTTTTTCTTTTTATTTTTTTCACCCTCGCTCAAAGGACCACCCCCCATGCTCACCGAAGACGGCAAACACCTGTATGTGTCTTATGACGAATACCACAATTTGATTGAAAAGCTGGCCATCAAGATCCACCAATCGGGTTGGGAGTTTGACAACATTTTGTGCTTGGCAAGGGGCGGTATGCGTCCAGGTGACATTTTGTCGCGCATTTTCGACAAGCCTCTCGCCATCATGTCCACCTCCTCCTACCGTGCGGGTGCGGGCATGGTGCAAGGGCATTTGGACATTGCACGCTACATCACCACACCGCAAGGCGACATTGCCGGGCGGGTGCTGCTCGTGGACGACTTGGCCGATACGGGCCACACCTTGCAAGAGGTGGTGAAGTTGCTCAAGACCCAGTACGCGCCCATCACCGAGTTGCGCTCTGCGGTGATTTGGACCAAAGGGGTCTCGACCTTTGAGAGTGACTATTCGGTCGAATTTTTACCGACCAACCCCTGGATCCACCAACCCTTTGAGGGATACGACAGCATGCGCCCCACGAATTTGTTGGAGAAATGGAAGGTCTAGTGGCGTAGGCTGTTGGCGGGACTTGAGGGAGGTCCTCCAGCTTGTATTGATCTCCCCTTGGGGATGAACCCCGTTTTTTTGGGAAAGGCAGAGTGCCATGACGGCAAAACCGACACGTCCCGTCCCGCCAGTGGAGTTATCGCACGCCAAGCCTGAGCACCGTGGCTTGACACTGTCGAGCGCATTGATCCACCACCCTTACCAAGCACCTCAGGGCTTTGAGTCCCCGCAGTTGCCCATCTACCAAGCCTCCACCGTCATCTTTCCCAGTGTCCGTGCGCTCAGAGAGCGCGACTGGCGTGAGCGCGATGGCTACACCTATGGCTTGCACGGCACCCCAAGCACGTTCACCTTGGAGTCGCGTTTGGCCACCCTGGAAGGGGGCGAGCACTGCACCTTGGCGCCCAGTGGGCTCTCGGCCATTGCCCATGTCAATTTCGCGCTCTTGTCCAAGGGCGACGAGGTCTTGTTGCCCAGCAATGCGTACGGCCCAAGCCTGGCGCTTGCCCGAGGTGAGCTGAAAAATTTCGGCATCACCTCTGACGTCTACGATCCCCTGGATGTGAGCAGTCTTGGCGCCAAGTTCAATGAGCGCACGCGATTGGTGTGGCTGGAAGCGGCGGGTTCGGTCACCATGGAGTTTCCCGATTTGACGGCCTTGAGTGCACTGTGCCATGAGCATGGCGTGCTCTGCGCCTTGGACAACACCTGGGGGGCTGGTTTGGCCTTCAATCCGTTTGAATGCGGGGTCGATGTGAGTGTTCATGCCCTCACCAAGTACCCCAGTGGCGGGGGCGATGTCCTCATGGGCAGCATTGTCACGCGCGACTCGGTGCTGGCGCTCCAGATCAAGCTCAGCCACATGCGTTTGGGCACTGGGGTGGGTGCGCACGATGTGGCGGCGATTTTGAAAGGTCTGCCCAGTCTTGCACTGCGTTATGCAGCGCAAGACCACAGTGCACGCCTGGTTGCTGCGCACTTGCAGTCGCATGAGAGCGTGGTTCAACTCTTGCATCCCGCGTTTGAGGGCTCACCCGGGCATGAACACTGGAGAGCACATTGCGTGAATCCAGCCCATCCGCAGGGACAAGCGGCGGGGATTTTCAGTGTGGTGTTTCGCCCAGAGATTGAGCACGCTCGGGTGGATGCATTTTGCGAAGCCTTGGCGCTTTTCAAGCTCGGCTACAGTTGGGGTGGGCCCATGAGCTTGGTGGTGCCGTATGAGGTCTCCAGCATTCGCAGCACCCAGCCCTCTCACGTGCGCCCTGGTCACTTGGTGCGCTTTTGCATTGGTCTGGAAGAGCCCCAAGCGTTGATCGCTGATGTGCAGTCGGCTCTCCTTGCTGTCGATCACTTTGCTTGAAGCTTGGGCTGAAACTG
>CAIPFK010000106.1 GCA_903864315.1 uncultured Burkholderiales bacterium
CCTTGCACGGTCATTGAGAGCAAAGATGCCCCGCAGTTTTTACCGAAAATGGAACGCGCCAATGCCAGGACAATGGAAATTTATAGAAAATTAGGCATCGCTGACGATATAAGAGCAGCTGGTTTGCGCGGTGACTGTCCGATGGATGTCTACATCGTGACGAGTTTGAATGAACCACCTCTTATGCGGCTCAATTATCCATCCGTAGATGATGCAAAAAGAGAGTTGCGGGTGACCAATGACGGTACAGGTTCACTCGAACCCTATCAACTCATTTCGCAATACTCGCTTGAACCTCTTCTTAAATCCATTGCAGAAAAAATCCCATGCGTGCGCGTTCGCTTTGGTTCTGAATTGATAGGATTTAGCCAAGATGACGACCATGTCACAGCAAGCATCAAGAGCGGCAATCAAATCGAAGAACTTAAAGCAAGCTACATGGCTGGCTGTGATGGCGGTGCGAGTTTTGTCCGAAGACAACTTGGCATCAAGTTATCGGGTGAAGGCGGCTTACTGGAGTTACGCCAAGCATTGTTTCGCTGCGATGCGTTGTTTGATCTCCTGCCTGTGGGCAATGGTCCTGGACGGGGCCGGCACTACCACGTTGCAGATGACAAGGCTACTTTTTTGATCATGCAAGACTCGACGGTCCACTGGACACTTCATTCAGTGGTGGAATCAGATGAGCAGATGAAGAAACAATTTGAAAAGACAGTCGGCTTCCCCATTCAGTATGAGATGCTTTCTTGCGCACCTTGGAAGCAAAATCTTTTACTGGCAGACCGTTATCGCGAAAAGCGGGTCTTTCTGGCTGGAGACTCTGCTCACTTGGTCATACCAACGGGTGGCCTTGGAACCAATTCAGGTGTTGGAGACGCCATCGATTTGGCGTGGAAACTGACAGCAACCGTACAAGGCTGGGGTGGGGAGAAAATTCTCGACTCCTATGAGATTGAACGCCGTCAAATTGGTGAACGAAATATTGGAGCCTCACGTTATGCGTCACTGGGCAGACGCAAGTGGCGCTCTATGTACCGCTCCAACCTCCAAGAAAATACATTGGACGGCCGTCAAAATCGCGAGAATTTAATCAGGGTTGCACAGGTGGAGCAGCCCAAAACGAATGAAATGATCGGTGCAGAAATGGGTTATCGGTATGTGGATTCACCCATCATCATGAATATTCCAGGCGGCCCTGAACATTTATTCCGTGTCTACGAGCCAAGCACATGGCCTGGGGCGAGGCTACCCCATGTCTGGCTCAACGATGGCACTGCAGTTCAGGACCATTTGCCAACTCAAGGCTACGCCCTTCTGAAACTGGGTGGAACCAGAGTAAACACGACCAGCTTGGAGCAGTCCATACGGGGGTTTGGTGCTCCATTGACGGTTTTAGAATTCGCTGATCGAGTTGCGCGAGAAATTTATGGACATGACCTGATTCTCTTGCGCCCTGACATGCATATCGTTTGGCGCGGCCATTCTCTCGATGAAGAAGCCCAAACAATTGCAGCGATCGCGACTGGGCATTGACACGGCTCGATTTAGATACCCGGCATTCAAGCCTCTATACTGGCAAATATCGCCCAATTTACGGGCCAACTCGCCAATCATCGGCAACCCGGTGCGGGGACCACGGCCTGGCAACACTCAAGCTTCACGAGCTTTAACGCCACGCAGCGACAACACCAAGGGTTTACCATGCCCGCCATCGATTGGATTTGCAATTGAATCATCAGCTTGAATTCTTGGGGTTGTCTCCCGATTGATTCTTGGCCATGGTACATTGACTCATGCCCATGACCTCTTGGCATAGCCAAGCGAAGCGAGGAGAAATTCTCTGCAAGGCAAAAATGTGAAATGAGGAAAAGTCCATTGCGCTGGTTTTGGCCGCGCAGATGAGACCCCCTATCAGGCGTGAACACAAGGCAACACCCATGAGAGCACCGATGGATTCATCGCTGAGGTTTTTGACAAGGTCAAAGATGTTCCTGCAGCCATCAACGACTAAAGAGCCATGCCCCACTATCTCGAGTCATCGAATTGGCAAGAGCTTAGTGCAAAAAAACTGACATTCAATGAACCATGAAGTTTGGCAGTTGATCATCGAATTTGGTGTGATACTCATGTCCCCCATCATCCATCACTATTATCTTTGGCGATATAAAAAGGCCAAGAAGTCTGTGATTTTTCAAAACATCAAGATTTACGCTTGCCTTGATGCCCTGATTGGTATTGCTGGCATAATTTTGGCCATCCATTAACGTATCTAAGGACCTACTCCAATGAACTTGTCGCCCTCCAAAGTATCTCTAATTTCAGTCTGGGTGATCGGTGCACTCGTTGGCATCTACATGGAATTTCACTTGCAGACGAGCCAAATCATGCCAATTTCGGTCATGGTGGCTTGCCTTTTCATCCTGTTGTTTCAGATTGACGCAAAGTTGGACCGCACTCAAAACGACCAAGATGAACTACTTGAGGAAATTCAGAACCTCAAAAGTGACATCAACAAATTAACTTCAGTGAAGTGACATCGTCGTATTGGGAACAAATGGCTGAACATGTATCAAAGAATAGATTTCGTTAGGAATAATGACATTGCCCCGCGTGAAAACCATTGTGATCTTCCTCAAATCCTCAATGGATTGAGTTGGGCGGCCCTTGACCATGATGAGGTCTGCCAATTTACCCTCTTCTATACTGCCCTTGTCATCGAACGTTCCTGAAACTTTTGCGGCTTGGTAAGTAGCAATTCGAATGACCTCAGCAGGGGTCAATCCCGCTTTGACATAAAGAGACAGTTCGCTGTGCAAGCCAAATCCGGCAAAAGTATCGGTACCAGCAACGATCGGTATTCCTGCTCGATGAAGTCGACCAGTGAATTCAACCATTTTTTCATATGATTTTTTATATCGATCAAAGGTCTCTTGGTCGGGAATTTTCATCGCGCCGACTCGAAAGCTTCTTTGAATATCGATGGGCATGTGGTCGTAAATAGATTTGAATGGCTCAGCGACTTCTCCGTCACGCTGCTTTAGAAAATCAAAACCCGCAAGTGTTGGATCAATGGTGATGTTGTGATCCTTCATTAATTGAATAAGTCTATTGACCTCATCAGTCTCAAAATCCAATTCATGAAATTTCTCCGCTGGAAGATAAAATCGGTCTACCGTTCGGGTGTCGGTTTCCGGAGAAGACACCAAATACAGCAACAGTTGATTCATGTGATTAATTTCATTGAAACCACTTTCAATGGCCTCTTTGGATGACATCCATGCGGGCACATGACCACCAACGGTCATCCCTTTGCTGTGCGCGTATTCCACTGTTGACTGCACAAAGTCTTTGGGAAAGCTGCTATAAATTTTTATATGCTTATAACCAGATTGAAAGTAAAAATCCACAGCATTTTTGGCCTCTTCCAGTGTGGCGATCAAAATGCCATCGGAGTTGGAAAATTCACTCTTGCCTTCAATCAGGCCCGCAGGAATAATACTGGGGGACAACAATTTTCCCTCCCCAATTTGACCTATCATTTCCTTGACCAATTTGTTTTGATTGCCCATATCGCGCACTGTGGTGACGCCATTGGCCAAGTGATAAGCACCGGACCAACCATTGACGTGGGCATGCATATCGAATAAGCCTGGTAGCAAAATCTGCTCACTGCCATCAATGACCTGCGTGGGTAGTAGCGTTGACTCATTGGTGTGGGTTATTTTATGAATTCTTCCATTGAGTACATAAACATTCCTGGGTGGAATCACCTCACCATTGATGCTGTCGAAAATGGAAACATTCTTAATCATCAATAAACCGTCTATAGCGTGCTGGGTACTTTTTGCCCGCTTTTCCAAGATCTGTTGAGTGATTGAGTTTTGTTCTTTTTGAAGACCCGGAATGAATGACTCCCATTCTTTCAAAAAGATCGAATACCCTGGGCTGATAAAAGCAAAAAATTTAGGATTTTTACCTACAGTAGCCCAAAAGAAATCTGGTTTCAAACCAATACCACTGAGCATCAACAATTGGATTTCTTTTGACCGATTGTTTTTTTCAATGGTTTTCCTCAGCAGTACTTGTTGAGTCAATTCACCAGATGGAATTAATTTGATTTTTTTAACTCCAGGTCTATTGAGCTGGGAGATCATCAAGGAGTTGACCGCAAAGGTGGAATTCATGGGTACATAAAATGGATTGCCAACGACCTTTTGCCGTCCCTCCTCGGAGGTTGACTTCCAATGCGCAAGACCATTGCGCATCTCAAACTCCTCATGAATAGCCCCCCCCATTTCCGACTCACCAGTCACTTGATAATGCAACAGATGTCCTGAGGACGAGAGATTCATTTGCTCAAAAAGATTGTCTCCTCGGCCATTTTCCAAACATTGATAATGCACCTGAATTCTGTTTGAGCGCATGTACTCCACAATGTGATGACCACAGATTTCACCGTTTTCTAACTTGACAACAAAATCTTCCCTGGAATATGAAAATGCTTCATGGGCCAACAAACTCCCAACAATCAATACAACGAGACGCAATGAAAATTTCAGCATGCTATGTTATCTTTGGCAAATTAACACCGCTCAATTAATTCAGTTCAACATTGCGAATGCGAAATGCTCAAATCAAAACAATGAAATCTAATATTTAAAAATGGCAATTATAAAGAATTAATCATGGCTTTTTTACATGCCAGACCCAACCATTGAGCTGGCGTTAAACTTTGTCTGGCTTGGAGTTTTCCATGGAAAAACTCAACGTCCTTGAGCGCATTTGAAGACGAAGCATCGTATGGATGCATCATCCGATTGGCATCAGCCTGCTCAGTGTGAGACTGGAACGCTCCCAATGAGCGTTCCTATTGCGAGCCAAGTCGGCTTCAATTGCGTTCATCTCAGAAAATTCATCTTCTGCACAAGCCATGATGAGTCAAAAGCCAACGTTGGCAAGTCCAATGCGTGAATCCCTCAATGGAATTTGGGTAGAGCGTCCATGGTGACTATGCTTTCCGTTCTGACCCAGAGAACCAAGACACATACAAAGCGGGCAAGACCACCAGGGTTAAAAATGTCGCCGTGATCAAGCCACCAATGATCACGATGGCCAATGGCCTTTGGGTTTCAGACCCGATCTCATGGCTCAAGGCCATGGGCAACAGACCCAGGGCTGCCAACAAGGCGGTCATGAGGACGGTCCTCAGCCGTTGCAAAGACCCCTCTTTCACAGCGTCTCTGACGGTCAAACCCGCTGATCGCAACTGCTGAAATACAGACAACATGACCACGCCGTTGAGTACCGCTTGACCCGACAATGCGATAAATCCAATGGCCGCTGACACCGAGAGCGGAATACCCAAGACCCACAAGGCCACAAAGCCACCGATGAGCGCCAGGGGCACATTCAACAAAATCAGCGCAGCCGCTTTGACGGAGTTGAAAGCATTGAAGAGCAACAAGAAGATCAACAACAAGGACACCGGCACGACCACACTCAAGCGCTTCATCGCTCTTTCTTGATTTTCGAACTCACCCGACCAGCTCACAGTGTAGGTCGCGGGGATGACCACATTCTTACTCACCCGGTCTTTCATCTCCGCCACAATGGAGCCCATGTCGCGGCCTTTGATGAAAATACCAATCGCCATGGTGCGACGTCCAGTCTCTCTGGCAATATTCATCGCACCCGAGGTTTGCCGGATGTCAGCAATCGAGCCCAAGGTGGTATAGCCACCGTTGTCCATCAAAATGGGCGTGCTCGAGAGTTGGGAGAGTGCTCTTTTTTCCTCCGGGAGTCGAACAGCGACCGCAAATTTCTTCTCGCCTTCCCAAATGTACGTGGTCGACTTCCCAGCAAGCGCTGTCTCAATCACGTCTTGGATATCGCTCACATTGATCCCGAGCCTGGCGGCCTTTTCGCGGTTGATATCGATGACCAATTGAGGCAACTGACCCAGGCGATCCACCTCAGCGCGTTGAATGCCTTGTACTTGTCTAAATTCACGCTTCATCGCCTCGACGGTTCTTTGCAACTCCTGCAAATCATCGCCTGCAACTTTCACCACAATTTGTCCTTTGATTTGAGAAATGGACTCGAGCACGTTGTCGCGAATGGGTTGTGAAAATGCAGGATCGACACCTGGAATCACTGAAAGACGCGCGTCCATCTCTTCAATGAGCTGGTCACGGGTGAGTCCTTTTCGCCACTCTTCAGTCGGTTTGACGTCGACAAAGACCTCCGCCATGCTCAGGGTCTTGGGGTCGGTACCATCCTCGGGCTGACCGGCCTTGGAGACGACGGTTTTCACCTCCGGAATGGTTTGAAGTGCACGCCTGGCCAAGCGCAACACTTTGGTAGCATCCTCTTGCGAAATACTGGAGGGCAAGTCCCAATTCACCCAAAATGTTCCTTCGTTGAGTTCCGGCAAAAATTCCGACCCCAGACGAGAAGCCACCAACAAAGCCAAGACAAACATGGTGAATGCAATGGCCATGACTTTTTTCTGTTTCAATAAAGCCCAATCCAAGATGGGGGTGTAAATTCTCTTGGCAACCATCACCAGTTGATTGTCCCCATGGGGCAACTTGGTCTTGAGCATCCAATACGCCAACAAGGGTACCAAAGTGAGTGAAAAGATCAATGAACCAATCAAGGCTGTGGTGACAGACAAGGCCATCGGTTGAAAAATTCGCCCCTCATGGCGTTGGAGAGCGAAAATGGGGATGTGGGCGGCAATGATGATGAGCATGGAGAACAAAGTCGGACGCCCGACTTCATTGGCGGCGTCGGTGATGACGACTTGCCTTTCCTTGTCACTCATGCCCTCGCCGCGCTGGGCGAGACGGTGCATGATGTTTTCGATGACAATCACCGCCCCATCGACAATGATCCCAAAGTCCATGGCCCCCAAACTGAGCAAATTGGCGGGCACCCCCATGAATTTCAAGCCTAAAAATGTGGACAACAAGGCCAAGGGAATCACCACCACCACGGCAAGACTGGCTCTGAAGTTGGACAAGAACAAGTACAAGACCAAAGACACCAGCAGTGCGCCTTCGACCAAATTTCTAAACACCGTTGCCAAGGTCTTGCCCATCAACCATGTTCGATCATAAAAGGGAATGATCTGAACGCCTTTTGGCAAGACCCGCTCGTTGATGAGGGCCAATTTTTCTTTGACGTTTTTGAGCACTTGGCTGGGGTTTTCGCCTTTGCGCATGATCACAATACCCACCACCGCATCGTCATCATCGTCTTGTCCAGAGATGCCCAATCGGGGCACAGCCCCGAGCTTGACTTGAGCCACATCCCTCACCAAGATGGGCGTTCCATTGCTCGAACCCATCACAATTTGGCCAATTTCTGCAGATGAGGTCAACAAACCAATGCCACGGATGGTGAATTGCTGAGAGCCTTGCGCAACATAACTGCCACCGGCATTGGAGTTGCCTCGACCCAAGGCATCCAAGAGATTTTGAATGGTCAATTTGAATGACCTCAATTTCTCCATGTCGGGTTGTACTTCATACTGCTTGATGTGCCCCCCCATGGCAACCACATCCGCAACGCCCGGGACTTGACGCAGGCTTTTTTCCACTACCCAGTCTTGCAGCGTGCGCAAATCCGTGGTTGACACGCCGCTGCCCTTCAATCGGTATCGCATGATCTCGCCCACAGGCGTGGCGTTGGGCATGATATTGGCTTGTACCCCTTGAGGCAGGTCGACACCCAGCAGCCTTTCATTGACTTGTTGCCGCACCAAATTCACATCGGCTTTTTCGTCATAGGTGATGACGGTATAAGACAATCCAAATTGTGTGTGCGAAAAAAGCCGAATGGAATTGGGCAGCCCAGACAAGGCCGTCTCAATGGGCAGGGTCACTTGCTTTTCAACTTCCTCAGCAGCACGCCCTTGATACAAGGCGATCACCGTGACCTGCGTATCGGTCACATCGGGAAAGGCCTCGACCGATAAATTTTGAAAAGCAATCACGCCGGAGAAGACAAACAACAGTGTCCCCAGCAAAACGACCAAAGGCTGGGAGAGAGAGAAACTGATGATTTTTTTCATGGCTTCGTCTGTGGAATGACCAAGGGGGCTTGGTGGGCTTCTTCTTGGGCATTCATCAACTCTTTGGCCAACAATAAAGCGTTTTGACTCACCACGTTGTCGCCAACGTCCACACCACTTTCGAGAACCACTTGTTGGCGTCCTTCATAGGCAATTTTGACAACTTTTGATTCATAGACGCCAGGTTCCTTTTTAATGAAAACCATGTGCTCATTGCCGATCAGAAAAACAGCAGTCGCAGGAACGCTCACGCCATGCTCAATGATTTTTTGAAATTGAGCGGTTGCGAGCATTTCATTTTTCAAAAGCCGTTGCGCATTCTTGACCACAGCGCGAACCTTCACGGTTCGCGTAGCGGGATCGATGGTGTCTGAGACCACGGTGACTTGGGCATCAAAGCTCATCCCGGGTAGGCTGGGTGTTTTCAAGGTCAAGGGGGTGCCTGTGCGCAAAAAGCTCACGTCGTTTTCTCGCGCATCAATGAGCACCCATAACTCCTTGGGGTCGGTGATCACAAACAACGCAGGATTTCCAGGCCCAAATTGATCCGGCCTGATCTCTTGTTCTGGGTTGATGTTTCTCTCAACCACCACGCCCCGAACCACGGAGCCGAGCATGAGTTGTTGATTCACGGCAGCATTGCTGCCGTACAAATTGGTTCTGGCCCTGGCACGTACAACTTCCACTTGGGTGCGATCGGCATCAAACTGGGCTTGTTCGTAATCTTTTTGGGCGATAACGCCCGCGTCAAACAATTCTTTTTGACGGTTGAGATTTTTCTTGGCAAGCACTGCTTCCCCGAGGGCTCTGGCCGTTTCAGCCTGCGCCGTTCCAAAATCAGGGGAAGCGACTTGAGCCAAAGGAGAACCGCGCTCGACACTTTGACCAATATCGACAAAGATTTTTGCAATGCGACCGGGAAATGCGGGAAAAAGGCGCTGAGTTTTTTCTTCATTCCAAACGACTTTTGCTGGCAAATCAATTTCCACTGTATGAAACTCTTGGGCCGGTGTGGTTGCCAACAATTCGATCTGCGGGTTACCCGCTGGAAACCTCAGTTGATTATTTTGCACAATCGGTTGCTGTGTGATCTCCATTTTTGGTGGCGATTCATTGCAAGCATTCAACAACAATAATGCACTCAAATAGAGTAGTTTGGTGGACTTCAATGGTGACTCACAATGGTAAAAGTATCAAGGCCTAGGAATTCAGTCCTTCAATGCAGCCGCACTGGAGTGCTTCACATCTAAAGACATTGTGGGGACTTGGGTTCTGAGCTTCCATATACCGACGGCTTTGGCCAGCTCTGAATGAACGCCGATTGCATCAATGCGAGTGGCTCGATAGGTGCGTCGGGCATCGAGCAAATCGGTCAGTGAAAGTGCACCCTTGCTGTAGGCAAACTCCGCTTGCTTTAAGACCGCAACCGCTTGAGGAATGATGGTCTCGACATAGGAAGCATTTCGTTGGGCCGAGATCAGCACATCTTGGTAAAGCGAGAGAATTTCCGTTTTAGCCTGGAGACGAGTTTTTTCAAGTTGGCCAATGGATTGCTCCAACTGCGCCTGTGCTCGCGCGAGCTCACCTTCAAAGCCATAGCTCCATTGAATGGGCACTTGAAGCCTCAATTCCAGCAAACGATTTGAGGTGCCGGGATAATGATCAAACGATGCGCCCCAGGTGATATCCGCCTTGTTTTGCGATTGAACCAACTCAAAATAAGCGCGACTGGCATCGACCTTGGTTTTTGCAGAAATCACATCCGACCTTTGATCGACCGCATCATCCAAGGCGGCCACAACGTTTGCCGTTGCATCCTTTTGAGTCTGGCTTGGGCTCATCGCGCCCAGCTCGGTCCAACTTTGCTGAACACGCCAACTCAACGGCGAGCCTTGCATATTGGTGAGTTGAGCCAATACCAACGCGGCCTTTTGTCGTTCAAGCTCAGCGGAATTGACATCGGTCAATGCTCTTTGGTACTCAATGGAAATTCTGGCGGCCTCTTGGGCCGAGATGTCTCCAGTCTTAAGCCGTATCTGAGCGGTTTGAAAGGTTTTGACATAACTTTCAGCAATCTGAATAATTTCATCCGCTCGACTTTGGGCGGCAAATAAGTCAAAAAAAGCATTCAACGCCAATATTTGTTGAACAATGACCGTCTCTTCCACATCCAAATTGCTCGATTGGGCGAGTGCCTTTGCCGTTTGAGTCCTCAAGGTCCTTTTATTTCCACGCTCCCAGGTCCAATCGATTCCAACCGACTTATCAATTCGCTTGTCGTAAAACAATGACCCTGGTCCCAAGCCATTTTGCAAGTCCATGGAACTCGCTTTACTCGTGAGAACAGGAAACGGGCTTCTGTCGGCCGCAATCACGTCGCCCTGAGCGGCCTTGGCCATCGATTGGGCCATGCCGACATCGTGGTTGATGCGTGAAAGTGCCAAAACTTCGCTTAGAGCAATGGGAATCACCAACTCCCCGGCTGAAGATATTTGATGAGTGGACACAATGCTACTTTGAGCCACGTGTGACTCCGTGTGCGAGCTCACGACCGGGACAGGCTGAGCGCCAGCATAGGTGCTGAGCACCATCAACGAGAATAACGCTATGAAAGATTTGTCCAAGAATCGTTGAAATGTGGATTTCTGCATGACGTGATCATCGCGCACCTGACCTGTCTAGCACCTGACTAACGATTGGTTGGTTTTTGACTTGATTTAAATTTTTGAAATTTTGTTGTATTTCAACGAAAAAAATCATGCTTTATGGTCAACTTACGGTCAAACTAGGGTCAACCACTACTGTTTTTCAATCTTTGCCTTGGCGATGATTTCACCCCATTTGCGAATATCAGAGCTGAGCAGCTCTGCGGCTTGTTCTGGTGTACTACTTTGAGCAATCATGCTGATGTCTTCAAATTTCTTCTTGACTTCACTGTTGGTCAATATCGCCTGCAATTCACGGTTGAGCCGATTGATGATGTCTTTGGGTGTTTTGGCCGGAGCGGCCAGGCCATTCCACGATGTGACTTGAAAACCAGCCATTGAATCGCCTTCGTTGCATGCGGGAACATCGGGCAATAGAACCGATCGTTTCTCACTGAGCACAGCGAGTGCTTTAAGGGATTTACTGCTGACTTGCGACATCAAGGGACCCAAGATATCAATCATGATGTCGATCTCACCGCCGCGCAAAGCCGTGATGACCGGTGGCGTGCCATTGAAAGGGACGATTTGGGCTTTGATCCCTGTTGACGCTAGAAAATACTCAGCTGCCAAATTTTGTGTCGTGCCAATTTGAGGCGTTCCAATGTTCAACTGACCCGGATTGGCCTTTGCGTAGCTCAATAAATCGCTGTAGTTTTTAAATCGGCCGTTTGGCGCACTGGCGATGACCAAATCAAACGTGGCCATTTTGGAGATGGGTTGAAAGTCTTTGATGGTATCAAAGGGCAAATTCTTGAACAACGCTGCGCTCACTGCAGTTCCACTCGATATCAACAACAAGGTGTGCCCATCGGGATCTGAATGCGAGACCAGTTCAGCGGCCACAATACCACCTGCACTGGGTTTATTTTCAATCAAGACCGGCTGACCAAGACGCTCAGAGAGTTTTTGTGCAACGGATCTGGCGGATATGTCTGCTGCTCCACCAGCAGCGTTGGGAACAATAATTTTGATTGATTTACTGGGAAAAGCAGTTTGCGCCACACAATTAGTCGCCAAGCACATCGAAAAGATGCAAATCAAGTTATTGGATAAATTGACTGCCTTCTTTTTAAAAATTCCCAATTTGGTAATCTTCGACATTTGATCTCCTGAGAACTTTTTAATTTAAACTCAAAACCATTTCCACTGATATTCATCGGTCACTATACGCTTAAATACGAAGTTATCAATCCTCAATGCCTTCAGGTCAAACCCACGGACAAGAGGATGAATTCTCAATGCATTAAAACATTTGAGCAAGCCATTGCACTGCAGCAAGTATTTCGATGTACACAGTCCAACTTTAATTATTCAAAACTGTGACAGACTGAATCACGACATCGGCCACGGGAACATTTGAATAACCGTTGATGGTCTGTGTTGGCGTATTGGCAATGGTATTGATTGTGGCATTACTTTGCGCCCCCAATCCGAAATTATTGCTTGTTATTCCGAAAACCGTATATCCAGGATTGAGCGCATTGATGTAATCCAAAGAGTTGGCGTTGTTGACCAAGTTAATGAAGAACTGAGACGTGGCACTATTCGGATCCGCAGTTCTGGCCATGGCAATCGTGTATTGCGTATTGCTCAGACCGTTTGGCATTTCAAGTTGGATAGGAGCAAGAGTCGGAACTTTAGAAACCACACCCGCAGTAAGTCCACCACCTTGAATCACAAAATTGGGGATGACTCGATGAAAAATAGTCCCATTAAAAAAGCCAGCATTGGCATAGTTGAGAAAATTCTGAACCGTCAAGGGTGCATTGACAGGGAAGAGTTGAAAATCCATTGACCCCACATTGGTTTGAATACGAATGTAGGTGTTTTTATTGGAAGATGATCCGATAGAGAGTATTTGTCCCACCGTGATGACGACATTGTTATACGTTGTGGGGCCAACTTGTACGCTGGGTATCGACAATTGATTGCTTGCTGGATTGTAAATATCCGCTGCGAAACTCATGTTGACGAAGGTAAACAAAAATAAATAGAGTAACCTCATATGGATCTCCTCAGGACAGACTCGATAGGATTGAATTTCGCATTATCCAACAGGTTAAAGTTGATACCACCAAGAGTGCGATCTTGCACGTTTGAGACGTGCATATATTGAGGGATATTGAGTCTGAATTTTCTCGTGATTTGAGAGTGCTGACTTTGGTGGTCTTAGTCAATTGATCGTCGGCAGCAACCGCCGTGAAATGAATTTTGCTTAGGCAACAAATTAGTTTTCGGTTCGTTTGAGGTCGCGGTAGAAATTCTCTTGCGGACCCACCATCAGCAACTTAAGCGTTTTCTCATCCAGGACGCGGTGAGCAAGCAGACACGGCATGTTGCCCATGCGGAACTTGTCAACCTGCACGCCAGCCAGATCGCCAACTTTGGTTTCACCGGCTTCGGGCTGGCTGATGATGGTTCGGACCGCCTCGCCAAGCGTGCTCTTTTGCTGCCGGTGCAGTTTTTTGACGGCGCGCTCGAAGGTCGGGGTGACAAGGATGCGCATCAGCCGAACTGGTATTCACCGGATGGCTCTTCTTGATCCGCTATCAGGATGTCGCGGATCACGCTGAAGGGCAGGCCGGGGTTTTCTGAGGCGATCTTGCCAATTTGAGACCAGTATTCAATTTGCTTGGGTACCGAACGGTGTTCGATGTTGCCGTAGCGTTTGGCAGTCTCGACCAAAGCTTCAGGCAGTTTGACATTGATGGCCATATAAAGCTCTTTCAGTTCGGTTTATCATGGATCATAAAGGCCCAAAAAGGAACCTGTTGCAGATTATGTTGTCAACGGGCTGCGTCCAGTGCTTGCATGGCGGCGTGCAGTGACATGACTTCAATGCCATCACCCATGGGGTAGCACTCCGAGCCGGGGTAAATCAGCCACTTCCGGCTGGGCTGGATGTCTTCACAGGCGCTGTAAAAACCGCGTTCAACCTTGGGTGTGGTGCTGCGTTTGATCTCCATAGCCCAATGCTCCCCGTTGGGCCAAGTGAGCAGCAGGTCAATCTCGGCACCGGAGTTGCTGCGATAGAAACTGGGTTGCGTCCCGGCAGGGGCGACAGCCAACAGACTTTCAATCACATGTCCCTCCCAACTGGCGCCCACGATGGGGTGTGACAGCAAAGCATCCATGTCGGTGATGCCCAGCAAACTGTGCAGCAATCCGCTGTCCCGAATATAGACCTTGTGCGATTTGACCAAGCGCTTACCTTGGTTGCTGTGCCATGGGGCGAGCTTTCTGGTCAGCAACAGATCGGTCAATAAATCCAGATAGCCATTGGCGGTTCGGGTGTCTACATCCAGATTTCTCGCCAACTGTGCAATGTTCAAGGTGCTGCCTTGCAGGTGCGCCAGCATGGTCCAGAACCTACGCAGCAACTCGGAACTTGTGCGTGGTGCAAATTGGGCAACATCGCGTTCCAGGTAAGTGCGCGTGAAGTCGCGCCGCCACAGCACACTGTCGGCGTCACTCATGGCCTTTAACGATTGCGGAAAACCACCCCGCACCCATAAGTCGTCCCACAAGCCCGATGGCACTTCAAGACGGTGCAAGCCGCTGAGCTCAATAAACGCGATGCGCCCAGCCAATGTTTCGCTGCTGCGCTGTATCAGATCAAGCGAGGCAGATCCCAGCAACAAGTAAAAGCCATTGCTGCGGGAGCCATTGGCAACACCCACGCGGCGCGCCTGGTCTATCAGTCCGCGCAATGGTTCAAACAAGGTGGGCATGCGCTGCACTTCATCCAGCACAATGAGCCTGTCCAGGCGGGCCCGCAGGTATTGCTCGACGTTGCTGAGCTTGTTGCGGTCTTCTGGCGACTCCAAATCAAGGTAGCCCCCATTGGGTAGCGCAACGTCCAGAGCAAGCGTGGTTTTACCCACTAGGCGTGGACCCAAAAGCACCACAGCGGGCGACCGCAGCAG
>CAIPFK010000107.1 GCA_903864315.1 uncultured Burkholderiales bacterium
AGGGGTGTGGCTCAAAGGTGTAGTTCATGGTGAAGTTGGCTTGAAAAATGAAGTTGGGGAGATGAAATAGCGATGGCTGTGACTTTGATCGCTCGCTCGATTGCTCGATTGCCATCAGGCTGCGGGGGTCACTGGTTTGGAGACAGGTCTTGAGTTTACCAAATAGGGTGAGGCGTGTAGCCTTGCACACTTGTGGCACTGCAATGCCCACCGGGTTTGGTCTTCAAGCATGGTTTGAAGGACTCCTTGACGCGCGACATGAGCGTTGAAGAGTTTGAGCACCAAGGTCAATCCCTCTTGCATGCCAATGCAATAATGTTCTACTTTAGTGCGCCAGTTGGCCAAGCAAGAACCAAGAAGGATTGGAGAAGAATTAAAACCGTGATTGACAAGGCATCATCGAACTTGGATTCTCGGCATTTTTTGCCACGCTGGGGCCTGGAGAGTCAGGGAGTTCGCACGCATTTGAGCACCCGTTGTGGGGGGGTCTCTGAGGGCGTTTATTCTGGGATGAACCTGGGACTCCATGTGGGTGATGATCCACAAAAGGTCCTTCAAAACCGACACGTGTATGCTCAACAGCTGGGCACCACACCCGTATTTTTGAACCAAGTGCACGGCGCTCGTGTGCTGGAGCTTCACCCCCCATTGCCCGATGAACTGCACGCCCTCTCAGCGCCTGAGTCGGCCGATGCCGCATGGACCGTCGTCTCGGGTGTCGCGTGCACCATGATGGTGGCAGACTGCATGCCGCTTTTGTTGGCGGATTCATTGGGTCGCGCGGTGGCCGCCGTGCACGTGGGTTGGCGAGGCTTGGTGGGACTGGAGTCTTCAGGGGCAAGCGCAGCACTCATCAGTCAAGGTGGCGTCATTGCCCAAACACTCCAAACCCTTCGAGCCCGGTTGCACAGTCCCGCGAAGTCTGCCATTGGCCAAGACCTCGCCCCCACCCTTTATGCGTGGTTGGGGCCCTGCATTGGTCCCACCGCCTTTGTGGTGGGGCCAGAGGTGAGGCAATGGTTTTTGAGCCGCACGCCAGACAACGCTTGCGCTTTCATTCAAAGCGATCAGCACCCGGGCAAATGGATGGCCCATCTGCCTTGGCTGGTTCAACTGGAGTTGGGGCGCCACGGTGTGGATCACTTGGATGGCAACCTCGTTCATTGGGAGGACCCTTGGACCTCCCACCCAGACCCTTGGTGCACGGTGAGGAACTCGGATGATTTCTTCTCCTTTCGCCGACAAGGCGTTTGCGGTCGTTTTGCGGCCAGCATTTGGCTGCAGAGCTCCGCTGGCGGGGCCAGCGACACGCTGGGATGCGTGGTTTGAAGTGGTCTTTGGGGGGCGATCAATCTGGGGGCAAGCCTCTAAAAAATAGCCCCAATTACTGCGATACTCTTTCCTTAGAGTGCCCCATCGAAGGTGTTTGCCCAAGGGTGTTGTCCACAGACAATTGAGCAGGGTTGGTGATTGGGGTTTTTTGATCAGGGCCGTTTGGGCCCTTGGAGTTCTCATTCATGAGTGAATCGAATCAGTCTTCCCCAACGGGTGCGAACCCCGACTTCAGTGGCCTGTTGTCTCAGGCCTTTGAGAGCACCTTGGCTCAATTCAAGGGGTTTTCTGCTCCTTTGGGTGCTCAGGTGGGTTTGGCCTTTGATGCGGCCAAGCTCGAGAGCATTCAGCAAGAGTTTGTGGCCCAAGCCAGTGAGCTTTGGAACCAAAGCCTCAATGCCAATTTAAAAATCAAAGATCGTCGTTTCAGTGGCGAGGCTTGGAGCGCGCAACCGGCTTCGCAGTTTGGAGCGGCCCTCTACATGTTGAGCTCACGCACCTTGTTGAATTTAACCGATGCGCTGGAGATTGATCACAAAACCAAGTCCCGCATCAAGTTCGCTGTAGAGCAATTTGTGGCGGCCAGCGCACCAAGCAACTTCTTGGCCACCAATGTGGAGGCGATTGATCTGGCTGTGAAAACCCAAGGGGCGAGTTTGTCGCATGGCTTGGAGAATTTGGTGCATGACTTGCGCCAAGGCCATGTCTCGATGACCGATGAAAGCCTCTTTGAGGTGGGCAAGAATGTGGCGACCACCCAAGGCCAAGTGATCTTTGAAAACGACTATTTTCAGCTCATCGAGTACTCACCGTTAACGCCCAAGGTGTTTGAAAAACCCCTTCTCTTGGTGCCGCCTTGCATCAACAAGTTCTATATCTTGGATTTGCAGCCGGAGAATTCCTTCATCCGCTACGCCGTCTCTCAAGGACACCGCACCTTGGTGGTGAGTTGGAACAATCCTGGGGAGTCCATGGCACAGGCCACCTGGGATGACTACATCGAGCATGCGGTGATCAAAGCCATCGAGGTGGCCACCCAGTTGTCGGGCTCAGGCAAGATCAATACCTTGGGCTTTTGTGTCGGTGGGACCATGCTCAGTTGCGCCTTGGCCGTGTTGGCCGCCCGAGGTGAGTCGCCAGCGAGCAGCGCCACTTTGCTCACCACCTTGGTGGACTTTGGCAACACGGGTATTTTGGATGTCTTCATTGACGAGCAGATGGTGCAACTGCGGGAGATGCAGTTTGCCAACGGCGGTTTGCTGCCCGGTCGAGATTTGGCGCAAACCTTCAGTTTCTTGCGACCCAATGAGTTGGTGTGGAACTACGTGGTGGGCAACTACTTGAAGGGTCAAACCCCACCAGCTTTTGATCTGCTCTATTGGAATAGCGATGCGACCAATTTGCCCGGTCCTTTGTACGCTTGGTATTTGAGAAACACCTATTTGGAAAACCGCTTGATCAAGCCTGGTGCAGTCACCGTTTGTGGAGAGTCCATTGACATGGGGCAAGTCAAATTGCCCATTTATATTTATGGATCGCAAGAGGATCACATCGTGCCGGTGGATTCAGCCTATGCGTCGACCCAAATCTTCAAGGGCCCCAAAACCTTTGTGATGGGAGCGTCTGGCCACATTGCAGGGGTGATCAATCCACCCCAGGCCAAGAAAAGAAGTCACTGGGTGAACACAAAACGCGCATTTCCAGCCAAATTACATTCTTGGCTTGATTCAGCGCAAGAAATTCCTGGCAGTTGGTGGCCCAATTGGGCGCAGTGGCTCAGCACCCACGCCGGTGCCAGTGTTGCCCCACCAAAGCGCGCTGGCAACACACAGTTCAAACCCATAGAATCGGCTCCAGGGCGATATGTGGCGGTGAAAGTGTAGGGTTTTTGCGAATGAATAATAATTGATCAATCAGGAGAAAAAGCGATGAATGATATTGTGATTGTGTCTGCTGCTAGAACAGCGGTGGGTAAATTCGGTGGCAGCTTGGCCAAAGTCTCAACCAGTGACTTGGGATCGATCGTGATCCGTGAAGCCTTGGCCCGTGCCAAGGTGGACCCGGCCAGCGTGGGTGAGGTGATCATGGGCCAGGTCTTGGCAGCCGGTGCAGGTCAAAACCCAGCGCGACAGTCTTTGATGAAGTCTGGCATTGCCAAAGAAGTCCCCGCGCTCACCATCAATGCGGTGTGTGGCTCGGGACTCAAGGCCGTCATGCTCGCGGCCCAATCGGTGGCGTGGGGTGACAGTGAGATCGTGGTGGCGGGCGGGCAAGAAAACATGAGTGCGTCTCCCCATTTGCTCATGGGCTCCAGGGACGGTCAACGCATGGGTGACTGGAAGATGGTGGACTCCATGATTGTGGATGGCTTGTGGGATGTCTATCACCAGTACCACATGGGCATCACGGCTGAGAATGTGGCCAAGGCACACGGCATCACCCGTGAGATGCAAGACGCCTTGGCGCTTGCGAGCCAGCAAAAAGCCTTGGCTGCACAAACAGCGGGCAAATTCAAAGATGAAATCGTCTCCGTGAATATTCCTAAGCGAAAAGGCGACCCCATCGTCTTCAACACCGATGAGTTCATCAACCCCAAAACCAATGCGCAGGCTCTGGAGTCATTGCGCCCCGCTTTTGACAAAACCGGCAGCGTGACGGCGGGCAATGCGTCTGGCATCAATGACGGGGCTGCCGCCGTGGTGGTGATGACCGCCCAAAAAGCGGCTGCCTTGGGGCTCACCCCCTTGGCCAGGATTGCCTCCTTTGCGACGACAGGACTTGACCCCGCCCTCATGGGCATGGGCCCGGTGTCGGCCTCTCAAAAGGCCCTCGCTCGTGCGGGTTGGAGTGCCGACTCGGTTGATTTGTTCGAGCTCAATGAGGCGTTTGCCGCACAAGCGTGTGCCGTGAACCTCGCCCTTGGCATTGATCCGAGCAAAGTCAATGTCAACGGTGGCGCCATTGCCATTGGGCACCCGATCGGTGCGTCAGGGTGCCGAATTTTGGTGACTTTGCTCCACGAGATGCAACGCTCCAACGCCAAGCGTGGTTTGGCTGCCCTGTGCATTGGTGGCGGCATGGGTGTGTCATTGACCCTTGAGCGCTGAGCGCTCAGGTCAACTTCAAGATCAATGGTGAATAATCGATTGTGTAAGCAAGTGGGTTCAATCAACAATAAGAGAGACGATTCATGACTAAAAAAGTAGCGTATGTCACAGGTGGAATGGGCGGCATTGGAACCGCAATTTGCCAGCGTTTGCATAAAAATGGCTATACCGTGGTGGCGGGTTGCGGTCCCACGCGGGACTTTGACAAGTGGATCAATGAGCAGCAGCAGCTCGGGTACACCTTTTATGCCTCAGTGGGCAATGTGGGGGAGTGGCAGTCCACGGTGGACGCTTTTGCCAAAGCCAAAGAGCAGCACGGCCCCATCAGCGTGCTCGTCAACAACGCTGGCATCACCCGAGACCGCATGTTTTTGAAAATGACCCGTGAGGACTGGGATGCAGTGATCAACACCAATTTGACGTCCATGTTCAATGTGACCAAACAAGTGGTGGGCGACATGATTGAGATGGGTTGGGGTCGCATTGTCCAAATCAGTTCGGTCAATGGAGAGAAGGGTCAATCGGGTCAGACCAATTACTCAGCGGCCAAAGCCGGCATGCACGGATTCACCATGGCCTTGGCCCAAGAGATGGCCACCAAAGGCGTGACGGTGAACACGGTGTCTCCGGGTTATATCGGGACCGAGATGGTGCGTGCCATTCGTGAAGATGTGCTCGAGAAAATTGTGGCCACCATTCCCGTCAAACGCCTGGGCACACCTGAAGAAATCGGCTCCATTGTGGGCTGGCTGGCCAGCGAAGACTCTGGCTTCACGACTGGGGCAGATTTCTCTTGCAACGGCGGTTTGCACATGGGCTGAGTCCTGGGCTTGTCGGGTTTGTGTTTCACTGTTGGGGTGCTGTGCTCGAAGTTTGGGGCGGCACCCTTTTTATTTTTTTGCCAGCGAGTGTCATGAAAAGCGCTTGGTTCTTTCTCAAGGTGCGTGCGATTGAATAGCTTACAGAGGACGCTCAGTGTCGCGCCCATGATGGACTGGACCGACCGGCATTGTCGCTACCTCCATCGCCTCATGAGCTCTCAGACTTTGCTCTACACAGAGATGGTGACCACTGGTGCATTGATCCATGGCGACATAGCGCGTCATTTGGCTTATCACGAGAGCGAGCACCCAATGGCCCTTCAATTGGGCGGTTCTGAGCCTCAGGACCTGGCCCATTGCGCCAAGCTTGGGCAAGCGTGGGGATACGATGAAATCAATCTCAATTGTGGATGCCCCTCTGAGCGGGTACAGCGAGGCGCTTTTGGTGCGTGCTTGATGCTCGAGCCCCAGACCGTGAGCGACTGTGTGAAGGCGATGAAAGACCGTGTGAGCATTCCCGTCACCGTCAAGCACCGCATTGGCGTGGATGAGTTTGAGAGTTATGAGTTTGTGCGGGATTTTGTGGGTCTGGTGAGTCTTGCGGGGTGCGAGGTCTTCATCGTTCACGCCCGATCGGCTTGGCTCAAAGGCCTCTCACCCAAAGAAAACCGAGAAATCCCGCCGCTGCGCTACGAGGTGTTGGGCAAGCTCAAAGCCGATTTCCCACATCTGCAATTCATCGTCAATGGTGGCGTGCAAGACAACGCGTCGATTGGGCAATTTTTATCCCATGATGCATCGTCCTCGCTTGGACTCGATGGCGTGATGGTTGGACGTGCGGCCTATCACACCCCATTCATGATCAGTCAGTGGGACAGCATGATTGAAGCCCATGCAATGCGTCAAGCCCGAAGTTCTGGGACTCCACAGGGCTTGACCCCCAGACCCACGCTCACTCGTGAGGCAGTCGAGTTGGCCTATGTCGAGTACATGCACCAGAGCTTGCTGGAAACTTCATCAAGCCGCGCAGGCAGTGCAAGTCCAAGCGAGGGGGTGTCGTGCACCTTCATGTCCCGTCACATGCTTGGGCTGTGGCATGGACAAGCGGGTGCAAGGCGTTGGCGGCAAGTCTGGAGTGATCCGGGTCTCAAACACGAGAGTGTTTTTACACGCATGAAACTGGCAACCCAAGCCCGACTCAATGCGAGCGTGTCAGCCCCTTGAGTGGGGTTCGCTCAAGAGGTCGAATTTCTCATTGTTGCAATACCATGGCGTGAGAGTGAGGGCGAAGGTGAGGGTGAGGGTGAATGAGGCTAGGGTTTGCCTTGACCCTCATTTTTCTAATTGCTTTTGATCAAGAGCAAGCTTTGCTTCATTACAATGCAAAAAATGCGGCCTTTTCTACCAAAATGTTGTCAAATTTAGCGTTTCTAACCCTATGAACTCAAAATCACCCCCTGCGAGTCCCCAAACCCTTGATGATTGGCAAAAGGCTGCACAAAAGTCCGCACCTGAGGGAGATGTCACCAAGCTCAACTGGGTGACCCCGGAAGGCATTGTGGTCAAACCCCTCTACACCCAAGAGGATGTGGCGAATTTACCGAACACCAACACTTTGCCTGGGTTCGAGCCCTATTTGCGTGGTCCCCAGGCCACCATGTATGCGGTGCGTCCATGGACCATTCGCCAATACGCTGGGTTTTCAACGGCACAAGAGTCCAATGCCTTTTATCGCCAAGCCTTGAAGGCGGGAGGGCAAGGCGTGTCTGTCGCCTTTGATTTGGCCACTCACCGTGGCTACGATAGCGATCACCCAAGGGTGGTGGCCGATGTGGGCAAGGCCGGTGTTGCGATTGATTCGGTCGAAGACATGAAAATCCTCTTTGATGGCATTGATTTAAGTCGGGTGTCGGTTTCCATGACCATGAATGGGGCGGTTTTGCCGGTTTTGGCGGGCTACATCGTGGCGGGCGAAGAGCAAGGCGTGCCTTTGAACTTGCTCTCGGGCACCATTCAAAACGATATTCTCAAAGAGTTCATGGTGCGCAACACCTATATCTATCCGCCTGAGCCGTCGATGCGGATTGTGGGAGACATCATTGAGTACACGGCTCAGCACATGCCCAAATTCAACTCCATCTCCATCTCGGGCTACCACATCCAAGAAGCGGGCGCGAGTCAAGCCTTGGAGTTGGCCTTCACTTTGGCCGATGGTGCGGAGTATGTGAAAGTGGCCCTCTCCAAAGGACTGGACATCGATGACTTTGCTGGTCGCTTGTCCTTCTTTTGGGGGGTGGGGATGAACTTTTATTTGGAGATTGCCAAAATGCGAGCCGCTCGCATGCTGTGGTGTCGCATCATGAAAGACTTTGGCGCCAAGTCCCCCAAAAGCTTGATGCTCAGAACCCACTCCCAGACATCAGGATGGTCCTTGACCGAGCAAGACCCATTCAACAACGTGGTGAGAACAACCATTGAAGCCATGGCTGCCGTTTTTGGTGGCACGCAGTCTTTGCACACCAACAGATTTGACGAGGCCATTGCACTGCCCACGGCTTTTAGCTCCCGCATCGCTCGCAACACGCAACTCATCTTGCAAGAAGAGACCCACATCACAAGCGTTGTCGACCCCTGGGCGGGCAGTTTCATGATGGAAAAGCTCACCCAAGACATGGCCGACAAAGCGTGGGAGATGATCGAGGAAGTTCAAGCCCAAGGCGGCATGACCCGGGCCGTGGACTCGGGCTGGGCCAAGCTCAAAATTGAAGCACAAGCCGCCCAAAAACAAGCCCGCATTGATGCCGGACTTGATGTGATCGTGGGGGTGAACAAATACCGACTCGAGCGTGAAGACGAGCAAGTGGCCACCTTGAATGTGGACAACGTGCGTGTGAGGTCGGAGCAAATCGAGCGCCTGCTGCAAATCCGCGCGACTCGAGACAGTGTGAAGGTTGAACACGCCTTGCAGGCCTTGAAGGATGCGGCGCACTCTGGCACTGGCAACTTGTTGGCCCTGAGTGTGGTGGCCATCAAAGCGCGCGCCACCGTGGGGGAGGTCTCGGACGCGTTGGAGTCGGTCTATGGCCGTCACCGCGCTGACACACACAAGGTGAGTGGTGTCTATGCCAAGGCTTACGACAGCGCCCAAGGCTGGGCGCAGTTGCAGCAAGAAATCGCTGACTTTGCCAAAGAGGCCGGTCGCAGACCCCGCGTGCTCATTGCCAAACTCGGACAAGATGGCCATGACCGAGGCGCCAAGGTGGTCTCGAGTGCCTATGCCGATCTCGGTTTTGATGTGGACATTGGTCCCTTGTTTCAAACCCCCGAGGAGTGTGCCCGGCAAGCCATCGAGAATGATGTCCATGCCGTTGGCGTCTCCACGTTGGCTGCAGGCCATCAAACCTTGGTGCCCGCCATCATTCATGAGCTCAAGCGCCAAGGTGGGGGAGACATCATTGTGTTTGTGGGCGGAGTGATCCCCAAGCAAGACTATGCGGCACTCTATGAAGCCGGGGTCCAAGGCATTTATGGACCGGGAACCCCCATCCCGGCCAGTGCAAAAGATGTGCTGGAGCACATCAAAAAGGCGTTTCTTTGAAGGCACTCGAGTTGACCGAGGGCTTGCGCTCGCGCGAGCCCATGCTGCAGCGCAGATCCATGGCCAAGGCCATCACGCTGCTGGAGTCCACCCGCGCCGAGCACCGAGTAGAGGCCGACCTCTTGTTGTCGGTTTTGCAAGGAGAAGGGGTGAGTGCCCCACAAAATACTTCAAGCGAGGCGGCGTTTTTTGACACACTTCGCGTGGGCATCAGTGGCTCACCAGGTGTTGGCAAGAGCACCTTCATTGAATCGTTGGGCTTGGCTTTGATTGCGCGCGGACACCGAGTGGCGGTGCTGGCCGTGGATCCGTCGTCGTCGCTTTCTGGCGGGTCCATCATGGGCGACAAAACCCGCATGGAGCACCTCTCCGTGCACCCCCAGGCCTTTGTTCGTCCCAGTCCCTCGGCGGGCAATTTGGGCGGCGTGTGCGAGAAAACGCGCGAATGCATGATGGTGTGTGAGTTCAGTGGCTATGACGTAATTTTGGTGGAAACCGTGGGCGTGGGTCAAAGCGAGGTGGCTGTCGCCAACATGACCGATGTTTTTTTGCTTCTTCAACTCCCCAACGCGGGCGACGATCTGCAGGCCATGAAAAAAGGCGTGATGGAGTTTGCCGACTTTGTGGCCATCAACAAGTGCGATTTGGATGCCGAGGCTGCCACCCGTGCGCAGGCCTCCATGCTCAGCACCTTGCGCTTGATGGAAAGCTCCCGATGGGTTCATCCTGGTGTCACTGACTTGCATGCTTCGATGGCCTGGGTGGCCTCCAATGGTGGAGAAGGCATGGGGGATCTTGAGGCGGGAGGGGGCGGCATCGACCCCGCGTTGGACACCCAACCCAAGGCCCATGATCAAAACGGGGCGGCGCATCAAGTGCGCGAGTCTTTTCCCATTGAAGCGCGGGTTCATCAAATCAGTGCCTTGAAGGGCGATGGCGTTCAAGGTCTGATGGATGGACTTTTTGCACACCGCCAGTGGTCGCAGGGGTTGGCCCTTTGGGCGCAAAAACGCCAAGCCCAGTCTCGTGCATGGTTATGGGAGCGGGTCTACTCCGGGTTGAGGAGCAGTTTTTTGGACTCCTTGGCTGTTAAAAATGAATTGCCCCAAGTGCTCGTTGACGTTGAACGGGGTGTGTTGGCGCCGTCCACTGCGGCCAGGCGCTTGCTGGGCCTCTTTCGTGGGGGCGACGCAGTCCGTGCCGCTGATTCTGGTTCGCCGCATTGAGTTCGCCGTGCACAATTGAGTAAGATAGACCAGACGAATGAATGTGTATGCTGTGATCATTGGTATTCTCCATGGGCCCAATGGTTGACTAAAACCAACCTTCAAACTCCTGAGCACTCTATGATTCCTCTCTTTCCTTTGGGAACCACCCTCTTTCCTGGTGGACTCTTGCCTTTGAAAGTTTTTGAGCCGCGCTACCTGACCATGACTCGGCAAGCCTTCCAGTCGGGCGAACCGTTTGGCATTGTGGCTTTGAAGACTGGCTCTGAAACGGTGAAACCTGAGGGCCGCGAGGAATTGCACGCCATGGGTGTCATGGCGCACATTGAAGAATTTGAAGAGTTCAATCCGGCCTTGTTTTTGATTCGGGTGCGAGGCGGGGAGCGCTTTCACATTGAGTCGGCTGAGCGGCAAAAAAATGGTCTTTGGTTGGCCGATGTGAAAACTGTGTCACCCGACCCTGAAGTTGATGTGCCCCAAGAGTTGGAGTCGAGCGCCAAACAGTTGGGCGCTTTGATTCGGTCCTTGCAAGAGCACGGTGTCGCGGAAAAAGACATGCCCTTTGCCACGCCCTACCGGCTCGATGACTGCGCTTGGGTGTCAAATCGCTGGAGTGAAATGCTGCCGCTCGAGGCGGCGCAAAAGCAAACACTCTTGGGGCAAACGCATCCTCGAGTGCGGCTGGATTTGGTGGCGGAAATTTTAGAAGGGATGAACATCTCGGTGGATTTCCCTCACCAGTAGTGTGCGCTCACTGTGTGAGCGGACATTGTGTGAGCTTTTGTTGTGAAGGCATGTTCAAGGGGTGCCTTTGGATGACGTCAATGTTTAACTGGGTATTACCATCATGATCGATATCAATCAAGAACTCGAAAGCAAGCGCGAACGCGCACGTTTGGGCGGCGGTCAAAAACGAATCGACACCCAGCACGCCAAGGGCAAATTGACTGCTCGCGAGCGCATTGAGGTGCTGTTGGACGACGGCAGCTTTGAAGAGTGGGACATGTTTGTGGAGCATCGCTCGAGTGACTTTGGCATGCAAGAGCAAAAAATCCCTGGGGATGGCGTCGTCACGGGCTATGGCTCGATCAATGGTCGCTTGGTCTTTGTCTTTAGCCAAGACTTCACGGTCTTTGGTGGCGCATTGTCTGAAGCGCACGCTGAGAAAATTTGCAAAATCATGGACCAAGCCATGAAGGTGGGGGCGCCCGTGATTGGTCTGAACGACTCGGGGGGCGCCAGAATTCAAGAGGGGGTGGCCTCCCTGGGCGGCTACGCCGAGGTGTTTCAGAGGAATGTCTTGTCCTCGGGGGTGATACCGCAAATCAGCCTCATCATGGGCCCTTGTGCGGGTGGTGCGGTTTACTCTCCCGCCATGACTGACTTTATCTTCATGGTGGAGGACAGCTCCTACATGTTTGTCACCGGCCCTGAGGTTGTCAAAACCGTCACCCATGAAGAAGTGAGTGCCGAGGAACTCGGTGGTGCCTTGTCGCACACGACCAAAAGCGGTGTCGCCGATCGGTCGTTTGACAACGACGTCGACGCTTTGCTGATGACGCGTCGACTCTTCAATTATCTGCCTTTGAACAACCGTGAAAAAGCCCCCATGCGTCCAAGTCTGGACCCGGTGGAGCGGGCAGAAAAGAGCTTGGACAGCTTGGTGCCAGCCTTGGCCAATCAGGCTTATGACATGCGTGAGCTCATCGACAAAGTGGTGGACGACGCCGACTTCTATGAAATTCAGCCCAACTATGCCAAAAACATCATCGTGGGCTTTGCGCGAATGGCCGGCATGAGTGTGGGCATTGTGGCCAATCAACCTTTGGTCTTGGCGGGGTGTTTGGACATCAAGAGCTCCATCAAAGCGGCGCGCTTTGTGCGATTTTGTGACGCCTTCAATATTCCGGTGATCACCTTGGTGGATGTGCCCGGTTTCATGCCTGGAACGGCCCAGGAGTATGGCGGCATCATCAAACACGGCGCGAAACTGCTCTACGCCTATGCCGAATGCACAGTCCCCAAGATCACCTTGATCACCCGAAAAGCCTATGGGGGTGCTTACGACGTGATGTCTTCAAAGCATTTGAGAGGGGATGTCAATTTCGCTTGGCCCCAAGCCGAGATTGCAGTGATGGGCGCCAAGGGGGCGGTGGAAATCATATTCAGAGAAGACAAGGCCGACCCAGTGAAGTTGGCTGAGCGCGAGGCCCAATACAAAGCGCAGTTTGCCAACCCCTTTGTGGCAGGAGCGAGAGGCTATATAGACGATGTGATTGAGCCCAGTGAGACTCGAAAGCGCATTTGTCGCTCCTTGGTCATGCTCAAAGACAAGGCCCTCTCCAATCCTTGGAGAAAGCACGGCAACATTCCTCTTTGAGGTCTCAAAGGTCTGGGGGGTCCTTGGGGGTGGTTCAGTATTGGAAGGTATTGTTTTGAAAGCGACGCATTCATGTTCACAAAAATATTGATCGCCAACCGCGGCGAAATCGCCTGCCGCGTCATCGCATCTGCCAAAGAGATGGGCATTCAAACCGTGGCGGTTTACTCCGAGGCCGATGCCTTTGCACGCCATGTGGTCTTGGCCGATGAGGCTTATTTGATTGGGGCACCCCCTGCCAGAGAGTCCTATCTTCTGGGGGACAAGATCATCGCGGTGGCCTTGTCGTGTGGTGCCCAAGCGATTCATCCTGGCTACGGTTTTTTGAGTGAAAACGAGGGGTTTGCCAAGGCCGTGGAAGAGGCAGGTCTCGTGTTCATTGGCCCCAAACACGCCTCCATTTCCGCCATGGGCGACAAAATCGCGTCCAAAAAACTCGCCCAAGCCGCCAAGGTGAGCACCATTCCTGGCCACAACGAGGCCATTGCCGATGCGGCCAAAGCCGTGGAAATTGCCAAGCGCATTGGCTACCCGGTCATGATCAAGGCCTCGGCTGGGGGGGGTGGCAAAGGGCTGCGGGTGTCTTTTGGCGATGACGAGACGGCCTCTGGCTTTGTTGCCTGTCAAAACGAGGCCAGGAACAGTTTTGGAGACGATCGCATCTTCATCGAGAAATTCATCGAGTCTCCCCGCCACATTGAGATCCAAGTCTTGGGGGATGCCTTTGGGCATGTGGTGTATTTGAACGAGCGAGAATGCTCGATTCAGCGCCGCCACCAAAAGGTCATTGAAGAGGCGCCGTCACCCTTCATCAGCAGCGCCACACGCCGCGCCATGGGGGAGCAAGCCGTGGCATTGGCCAAGGCGGTGAACTACCAAAGTGCAGGCACGGTCGAGTTTGTGGTGGGTGCTGATGAGGGCTTTTATTTTCTCGAGATGAACACGAGGCTGCAAGTCGAGCACCCGGTCACCGAGGCCATCACTGGGGTGGACTTGGTGAAGTGGATGATCAAGGTGGCGGCCGGTGAGCCCCTCAGTTTGCAGCAGTCGGACATCCAGATCGATGGCTGGGCCATGGAGTGCCGCATCAACGCCGAGGACCCTTACCGGCAGTTCTTGCCCTCCACCGGCAGACTGGTGAAATTCATGCCGCCCGAAACCACCATGCGCGCGGCTCATCCTCAAGAGCGTTATGGCGTGAGGGTGGACACGGGGGTCAGCGATGGGGGGGAGATTTCGGTGTACTACGACTCGATGATTGCCAAATTGATCGTTCATGGCAAGAACCGAGAAGACGCCACGCAAAAGATGCGCGAAGCCTTGAATGCCTTTGTGGTGCGAGGCGTTCAGACCAATATACCGTTTCAAAGTGCCATCTTGGCCCACCCCAATTGGGTGAGCACTGCATTCAATACGGGTTTCATCGCCGAGCATTTCCCCAAGGGCTTGGTTCCCTTCGAGCTTGCTCACCCCAAGCCCGATTTTTTGCTGGCTTTGGGAGCGTGGGTGCACATGAAGTCGCGCGTGCGTGCCCAGGGCATTGAGGGCCAACTGCAAGGTTTTGCCTTGGAGCATCCCAGTCATTTGACCTTGATTGAATTGTCCCCTGCGCCTAAAAACCATCGCTACCATGACTTGAGTGTCTCGGGCGTGAACGCATCGGCCAGTCGCGCCACTGTCCAAGTGAATGGGCAAACGTTTGAGATCGAGTGCGAGTCCCATTTGCGTGACGAGGTGCTCCGAGGACTTTGCAATGGTGAGCCCTTTGTCGTGCAACTCGTGCGCAAGGTGCCCAAGCACCCCATGGCCATGGAGCTCACGCAGTATGGTGCTCAACTGCGCTTCATGGTGGTGAGTCCGAGGGTTGCGCAACTGCATGCCTTGATGCCGCATAAAGCGCCGATCGACTTGTCTCGCTTTGTCTTGTCGCCCATGCCAGGCCTGCTCACCCAAGTCTTGGTGAGCGTGGGTCAAAAGGTGTTGGCCGGCGAGCGTTTGGCCGTCATTGAGGCCATGAAGATGGAGAATGTGCTGGTGGCTGCGCAAGACGCGGTGGTCAAAGGCATTGAGGCCAAAGTGGGTGACTCTTTGGCGGTGGATCAAATCATTGTGGAGTTCCAATGAGCGCACGCCCCTTTAAAGTGTTGGGTTTACAACAAATCGCCATTGGGCATGCCAACAAAGAGACCTTGAAGACCTTGTGGGTCGATCTCTTGGGTTTGAAGCTCACGGGTCACTTTGATAGTGAACGTGAAAACGTGCTGGAAGACATTCTTCAACTGGGCTCAGGACCCACCTGTGTGGAGGTCGATTTGATGCAACCCTTGAACCCCTTGGCCAAGCCCGCTGTGGATCAAACGCCCTTGAACCACATTGGACTGTGGGTGGACGATTTGCCCAAAGCCATGGCGTGGTTGATGGACAAGGGGGTGCGCATGGCGCCGGGTGGCATCCGACGAGGCGCATCTGGGTTTGATATTTGTTTCATTCACCCCAAGTCCAACGAGGAATTTCCTTGGAGTGGACTGGGTGTGTTGATCGAACTCGTACAAGCGCCCGCGGCGGTCATTGCGGCATTGGGGAGTGATTTGTCTGCTGACCGTGCATTGCTTTGAAGGGGACGGCCATGGTGTCATTGTTGTTGGCGTTCAAGCCCTTTGCCCACGACGCTCTTTGCCCATAGCATGACGAGCGCAAAGTCCCCAGACCCTGCTCACTGGCCTGTGGTCGTCGTGGGCGCTGGCCCCACGGGACTGCTGCTCACCCATTTGCTGGCCAAGCGTGGGGTGAGGGTGTGCTTGATCGATCGCCTCCAAGAGGTGGTGCAAGAGGCCAGGGCTGTGAGCATTGATGATGAGAGTTTGCGCTCCTTGGCGGATGCGAACGTGCTTGAAGGATTTTTGCCGAAGATCACCTTGTCCTACGGTGTGCATTACTACTCCTGGAGCCAACGCCTTTTTGCCAAGGTGGAGCCCAACAACGAAGAGTATGGTTACCCCAAGCGCAATGCATTTCGCCAGCAGCAACTCGTCTCGCATCTGTTTGAGCGCTTGAAGCAGTACCCCCATGTGACACTGTGCATGGGCACAGAGGTGTTGGGTTATGAAGAGATCGAACCTTGGGATGCAGGTGATTCAAACTCAGGCTTGCCCCAGGCGAGCGACATCGGTGAGCTCTTGGCCAACGACAAAACGTCAGATGCAGGCGTCGCTCTCAGTTGTGTGAAGAGCGGCGAGCCCCTGCAGATTCGATGCGACTATGTGGTGGCGTGTGATGGTGGCAAAAGCGCCATGCGAGAAAAAATGGCCGTTGCCTTTGATGGCAGCACCTACTCACAGCGCTGGTTGATCACCGACATGATTGGGCGCGAAGACTCTTTTCGGCACACCCGCACCTATTGCGACCCCCAACGTCCAGCCATTCGTTTGCCTGGCCCTCAAGGCACCTTGCGCTATGAGTTCATGTTGCATCACCATGAAACGAGTGAAGAGGTGTTGGATGAAAAAATTTATGGCCAATGGATTCGTGAGCGGCACCCACCGGATGCCAGTCTCAAGCTCCTTAGAAAAGTGGTCTATACCTTTCACGCACGGGTTGCCTCTCAATGGCGCAAAAACCGCATGTTCTTGGCTGGCGATGCGGCCCACTTGACCCCGCCCTTTGCTGGGCAGGGCATGAATTCAGGGGTGAGGGATGCGACCAACTTGGCTTGGAAATTGGCGCAGGTGGTGAATGGACAAGCCGGCGATAGACTCCTCGACACCTATGAATGCGAGAGAAAGCCCCATGCTTGGTCTTTGATTGAGATGGCGCTTCGCATTGGGGTGGTGATGCAGCCCATGACGCTTTGGGGTGCCGTTTGGGTGCAGACCTTGCTCAAAGTGGCGTGTTGGGTGCCGCCCGTGAGGGAGTATATTTTGCACCTGAAGTTCAAGCCCAAGCCCCGATTCAAGACGGGTTTTTTTGATGTGCACACCCCCAAGGGTGCAATGGTCGCGTGTGGTCAATTGATGCCCCAACCGCGCATGCAAAAGCCCGACTCCAGCATGGCCCTCCTTGATCGCTTTTGTGCAGACGGCTTCGTGGTGTTGCAGTGGGCCAATGCAGACGAGGCGGGCAACGCTGACAATGCAGGGCAGCACGATTTCACAGCACTCCAGTGGAGGCACTCTTCGCCATTGACTGTGGTGAAGGTGCTGCGCGCAAGGGAAGATTTTTTACCTGGACATGATCCCACCACGACAGACCACTCAGGCTTCACCTGTCATTGGATTCGCGATGTGGACGGCAAGCTGGAGGCGATTCTCAATAGCGCCAACGCGCGCGGTGTTGTCCTTCGCCCCGATCACTATGTGCTCACCTATATCGCACACCACGAGGCTTGGCCACTTGGGAGGCTGGACGCCTTGTTCCACGGTTATGGCGTGGCATGATGCGGGTCGCAGCCAGCAGCCAGCAGCCAGTTAAGTTGCCCTCTTTGCAATCCAGTATTTAGCCCCTAGGGGCAGGGCGCCGATCAGGACCTTAAGCGTTTGGCGCGCTCCAAGGCTTGCGCCAATAGCGTCGAGGCCAGAGGGGGCGAAAGGGTGAGTGAGTCGCGCGGTTCAATCTCAGTTTGTGTCTCGGGTTGTGAGTGCCCACTTGCCGCTTGACCTTGGGGATCTTCACTCACCTGGTTGGACTGCCCCACTGGGGTGGCGTGGCGCCTTTGGGCTGAGAGTTGAAGTCGTTTGGCCTGTGTGTGTGTGCGTGGAGTCACATGGGTGTTCGCAAGCAGCCTGTCCAAACGCTTTTGATAGCGCTCTCGTGCGGTTTGTGCTTCATCGTCTGACCAGGCCTGCCAGCCTGTTCGATGGGGAGTGATGACTTCAAGTTCGATGCAGTCGACGGGGCACACGGGGATGCACAACTCACACCCTGTGCAAAACGCCTCGATCACGGTGTGCATGCTTTTGTGGGTGCCCACGATGGCGTCAGTGGGGCACGCATCCAAGCACAAGGTGCAACCAATGCACCAGTCTTCATCCACGATGGCAATATGACGAACGCCCTCTTCACCATGGAGTGAATTCAATGGGACAAAGGCTAGGCCTGTGGCCTCAGACAAACGACGCACCCCTTCCTCTCCGCCCGGGGGGCATTGGTTGATGGGGGTGTCCTCATGCACGATGGCCTGTGCATAGGACTGGCAGTCCTCAAAGCCACAACGCTTGCACTGCGTTTGTGGCAGCAGCGCCCAAATCGCTCGGACTTGGGCGTCGGTCTCTTCTTGGATGACAGTTTGAGGCAGGGTCTTCAAGTCAAGTCAGTGCGATAAAAAATGGTCTTGCAAGAGACCCGTGTTCAAAGGCGTTTGGGCTTGAGCCCTGGTCCATGTTCTGGCTTAGATCATGCTTTGTGGGCCGCGGATTTCTTGGCCACTGTTGTAGAGACCTGGGGTTTGGCGCGAGTGGAAATCGAGGTGACTTTTTTGGAGTTCTCTTTGGGGATCGGGCTTTTGGGGGCGGCAGCTTTGGCGGTGGTGGTTTTGGTTGCCTGCGATGGAGCAGTCAAGCCATGGTGCTTGGCAATGAAATGCTTGACCTCGGGGTAGACCAACTCTCTCCAACGCCTGCCACTGAAGATGCCATAGTGACCTGCGCCTTTGGCCTCAAAATGGGTTTGCTCTGTGCCCACAATGCCAGTGCACAAATCGTGGGCAGCGCGGGTTTGGCCCGAACCGGAGATGTCGTCGAGTTCACCCTCGATGGTCAGTAGGGCGGTGGTCTGGATGTCTTGCGGTCTCACGCGTTCGAGTTGGCCATGCTCATTTTTAACATCCCACGTGCCGTGCACCAAACTCATGTCTTGGAACACCACTTTGATGGTTTCCAAATAGTAGTTGGCATCCATGTCCAAGACAGCGTTGTATTCGTCGTAGAACTGGCGATGGTTCTCAGCGGCAGAGTCGTCACCTTTGATCAAATCCTTGAAGTAGTCGTAGTGACTCTTCAAGTGACGGTCTGGGTTCATGGCGACAAAGCCCGAGTGCTGAAGAAAGCCTGGGTACACGCGTCGCCCAGCACCTGGGAAATTGGTGGGCACTCGGTAGATCACATTGTTTTCAAACCAACTGTAGCTTTTGTTCATGGCCAAGTTGTTGACTGCCGTGGGAGACTTGGACGCATCAATGGGGCCACCCATCATGGTCATGGACAACGGGGTGGTCTCACCGCGGGAGGCCATCAAAGAGACCGCGGCCAACACCGGCACGGTGGGTTGGCAAACACTGATCACATGGCAGTTGCCATACTGACCTTGCAAATGGCGCAAGAACTCTTGGATGTAATTGACATAGTCGTCCAAATGAAACTCACCTTCAGACAAGGGCACGGTTCTCGCGTTTTTCCAGTCCGTGATGTAGACCTTGTGGTCGGCCAAGAGGCTTTTGACTGTGTCTCGTAGCAAGGTGGCGTAGTGACCTGACAAGGGGGCCACCAAGAGCACAACGGGTTGGCCTTTCAGGCTTTGTAAGGTTGGGATGTCACTGGTGTAACGCTTGAAGCGAACGAGCTCACAAAACGGTTTGTCAATTTCAACGCGTTCGTGAATGGCGATTTCCACGCCTTGGATATCCAAGGTGTGCAGGTGAAAACCAGGCTTGAGGTAGTCTTTGCCCAAGCGATAAATCAAATCATAAGTGGCCGAGACACGGTGGGCCAAGCCGCTTTGCGACAGCGGAGAGATGGGGTTGCTGAAAAGCTTGGCGGCCGCTTGCGCAAACTCGGCAAACGGCTCCATCAAAGAGCGTTGAGTTTCGTAGATTTGGTAAAGCATGCGTGGTGGCTCTCGAGGATTGGGTCAGAGTTCAATATAACAGCACTTCATCACGAGAATTAGAGTCTTCCCACCAGACTCGTTCAAGATGCGCCAAAATAAGACATCCTTATTTTAGTCCTTTGCCCAAAAAAGTCATGAGTTTCTTCGACCCCCACGTCCGCCACGACGCATCCCCGCGCCAACCCCTCCTTTTCATGGGACACGGCAGTCCCATGAATGTGATCAATGACAACGCTTTTCGCCCGGTCTGGGAAGAAATGGGGCACATGTGGGGGGCCAACGGTCGTTGGCCAAAGCCCCGGGCGATTTTGTGCATCTCGGCGCACTGGTGCACCGAAGGCACCGAACTCAACGCCTTGGCCCATCCCCCCACCATCCATGACTTTGGCAATGCTTACCAAGTTTTGTTTGATCTGCGCTACAGCGCCCCAGGCGAGCCCACGCTCGCCAAGGCTTGGGCCGAGCGCTTTCACCAGGCCTCTCGCAAAGAACACCTGGTGCTGGGTGGACAAGATTGGGGATTTGACCATGGCACTTGGGGTGTATTGAGGCCGCTTTTCCCCAATGCCGACATCCCTGTGGTTCAGATGAGCTTGGATGTGCATGCCAGCTTGGAGCAACATGCCGCCTTGGGCGTTCAGTTGAAGGGCCTGAGGGACGAGGGCGTGCTCATTGTGGCCAGTGGCAACACGGTGCACAATTTGCGAGCCTCTGTTCGCCATGCGAGCGATGATCAGGCCGCCGATTGGGCACGCGAGTTTGATCAGTTTGTCGCCACCAGTGTTCTCGCCAAAGACCCTGCTGCTTTGTGTTTGGGACAGGCCGATCCACACTTGATTGAAATATTTCGCGCAAGTCACCCCAGCATTGAGCATTACTTGCCGCTCCTGTACGTTGCGCACGCCAGCGATGCGTCAGACCGAGTGAGTTTTTACTGCGACCAATACCAATGGGCCACGGTGGCCATGCGAAGTATTTTGTGGAGCTGAGCGCTCGGACAAAGAGCGCTCAGGCAATTGAGTCAGGGGTCTTGTTGATCAAAGCACCTTGGCGATGCTTTCACACACGTGGGCGATGTTTTTGCTGTTGAGGGCGGCCACACACATGCGGCCTGTGTCGGTGCCATACACCCCAAACTCTTGCCTCAAACGCACCATTTGGTCTTTGTTGAGCCCCGAGTAGCTGAACATGCCAATTTGATCGGTGATGAAACCCATGTCGGCAGCGATGCCCGCATCTTTGAGGCCCTGCACCAAGAGTTTTCTCATGAGTTTGATGCGCTCACGCATTTCAGTGAGCTCTTGGATCCACATCGCTTTGAGCGTGGGGCTAGAGAGGACTGCTGCCACCACCGCTCCACCATGGATGGGTGGGTTGGAGTAATTGGTTCGAATCATGATTTTGAGTTGTGACAACACCCGCTGCGCTTCTGTGGCATCGGTGCACAAGACCGAGAGGGCTCCAACACGCTCGCCATATAGGCTGAAGCTTTTCGAAAACGAGGTGGACACCAAAAATTGCAGTCCCGCTTGGACAAAGCGCCCAACGATGGCGCCGTCCTCTTCGAGCCCATGGGCGAAGCCTTGGTAGGCCATGTCCAAAAAGGCGGTCAAGCCTTGAGCCTTCACGGTCTCAATCACGACTCCCCATTGCTCACTTGTCAGGTCGTAGCCTGTGGGGTTGTGGCAACAAGCATGCAGCACGACGATGGTGCCCGCAGGCGCGGCTTTCAAACTCTGGACCATGCCCTCAAAGTCGACACCACGCTTGTTCGCGTCGTAATAGGTGTAGCTCTTGACCTCAAAGCCGGCTTGGGTGAACAGCGCTTTGTGATTTTCCCAACTCGGGTCCGAGATCATGACGTGGGCCGTGGGGAGGAGCTTTTTCAGGAAGTCAGCACCCACTTTCAAGCCACCCGTGCCGCCCAGGGCTTGGATGGTGGCGACTCGTTTGCTTTGCACGGGCTCGGACTGAGCGCCAAAGACCAAGTCTTTGACTGCGCTGTCGTAGGCCGCAATGCCATCGATGGGCAAATAGCCCCTGGCACTGGGGTGTTCGGCCAAGGTTTTTTCGGCTTCTTGCACGCATTTCAGGAGTGGCAATTTGCCTTGGTCGTCAAAATAAACACCCACGCCCAGATTGACTTTTTTGGGGTTGGTGTCGCTGGCGAATTGTTCATTCAATCCCAAAATGGGGTCGCGTGGGGCCATCTCAACGGAGGTAAACATTGACATCGGGGGTCCTTGAAGAGGTCAAAAAAAGAAGTTCAAGAGATTTTGCGAAATTTGCGTTAGGCTATAGGGTTCACTGCTTATTTTAAACCCACTCGAGTGCCTAATGCCTGGATCGATCGCCGAGTGGCGTGTGAGG
>CAIPFK010000108.1 GCA_903864315.1 uncultured Burkholderiales bacterium
CATGCGTCAACTTGAGATTCGACCTACATTAGAAATAACTAAACAAACAGCTGCGAGTTTTGGGGTGCTGGCTGCAACTGTAAAACAGTCTGGACGATCTCCTCGGCCTCGTTACAATGATTTATGGTTGGCAGCACAAGCAATCGAACATGGTTACGAGTTGTTAACTTTGAATACCAGAGATTTTGAAGACCTTCCTGGATTACGTTTAACAAGCTTACAACCTTAAACATAGAGTCCATAAAGTTGGCCTTTTTCAAATTTTTGTAGAACAACTTTACTCCGCTTATTGGTTAAATAGAAAAAGTTGGTATGACTTAACAAGCCAAGCTTTTGCGGTGTTTTCACCAGTCAAATCAGTAGGTGTTATGGGTAATGGTCTAGATGCAGCCGAATGTTGGTTGCGAATTTTTACAAACGAACGAGCATGGTATTTTTCATGGCATCATCTGGATGTGTTGACTCAAAAGCCCCGTATTTATTGGCGGTTTGTGGCTTATTGATAATTGAGTGGGAGTAATATTTTTAATACCATTTAATAGATGCAGAGGTTAATATTAAAGCCGAGATTTACTCAAGCCCAGAGCAGACCAAGGGCGGCAGGTCAAATATTGTATTTGTCAGCGACAAGCTACTCAATGAGTTACAGGTTTGCCTTAAAGCTGTACCATCAAATTCAATGACAGACTCGGTTTTCTTATTGTCGAGACCGACTGAGTGGGTGACTCTTTTGAATAGGCGAGTGCAGGCTCTTTCTCATCTGACCGAGCCCGACTGATTGACCCCATTGAACTTGCAAGTCCTTTGGCTGAAGCGATTCAATTGTGGTGAAGATCTGATTACAATCTTCAAGTCTTCTGTATTTGAATTTTTAGTGCAAGGTGGGTATGAAAGTCTTGAGTTTGATCCCGCCAATGACGCAGTTGAATACACCATATCCTTCAACCGCTTATATCACTGGCTTTTTAAGGTCGCGTGGCATCAATGCAGTTCAGGAGGACTTGGCTCTTGCATTGGTGCTTGGTTTTTTTACTGCACAGGGACTTGGAAGAGTTCACGCTCAAGCGATTGGTTTGAAGGACGAGTTCCGAAGCGCCAGTGTCAATTATTTTCTTGACCATTTTTTGGCCTATCAATTGACCATCGAGCGTGTCATTGCTTTTTTGCAAGGCGGAGACAACACACTGAGTCACCGCATCAATGGACGTGATTTTTTGCCAGAAGGGCCACGTTTTAACGCCCTTGATGCATACGATGACGGTGAATCATCGGATTCCTTGGCATGGGCATTTGGCGCGTTGGGCTCGCACGACCGAGCTCGCCACTTGGCGACACTGTACTTGAACGATTTGTCGGACGTTTTGCGTGACGCTGTCGATGAGCGTTTTGAGTTCGTGCGTTATGGTGAAAGTTTGGCCAGCAGTCAGCCCACATTCGATCCATTGGCCAATGCCTTGGCTGCTGAGCCCACGCTCATGGATGTGACCTTGTGTGAACTCACGGCGAAGGTCATCCGTCAGCACCAACCCAATCTGATACTTTTATCGGTTCCATTTCCAGGTGCGATGTACGCATCTTTGCGCATTGCTCAAACGATCAAATTGAATTGGCCTGATATCAAAATCGCCATGGGTGGCGGCTATGTCAATACCGAGTTGCGTGAATTGACCGAACCTCGCTTGTTTGATTTCATTGACTTCATCAGTTTGGATGCGGGAGAAAGGCCATTGCTGGCCATCATGGACCATTTACTGGGCAAACGATCTGTTGAGCGCTTGGTTCGAACGTTTGTTCGCACCGAGGCCCATCAAGTCAAGCTCATGAGTTGGCCTGAGCCTGATGTGCCATTTGAGGAAGTGGGTACAGCCACCTGGGATGGTTTGCCATTGAATTCTTATTTGTCGCTTTTGGACATGCTCAACCCCATGCACAGGCTTTGGAGCGATGGGCGATGGAACAAATTGACGGTGGCCCAAGGGTGTTATTGGAAGAAGTGCAGCTTTTGCGACATCAGTTTGGACTACATTTCGCGCTATGAAACAGCATCGGCCAGTCTTTTGGTAGACCGCATTGAAACAATCATTGCTGAGACTGGACAGACAGGGTTTCATTTTGTGGACGAAGCGGCGCCCCCCAAAATGCTGAAAGCGTTGGCTCAAGAGCTCATTCGCAGGCAGGTGTTCATTTCTTGGTGGGGCAACATCCGTTTTGAGAAAACTTTCACCCCTGAATTGGCCGCCTTGCTCGCCAAAAGCGGGTGCATCGCCTTGTCCGGTGGCCTTGAGGTGGCCTCCGATCGACTGTTGGCTCTCATGAAAAAAGGCGTATCGGTGGCTCAAGTTGCCAACGTGACCAAAGGCTTTGCCGAATCAGGTATTTTGGTCCATGCTTATTTAATGTACGGCTTCCCGACTCAAACGGTGCAAGAAACGGTTGACGCTTTGGAGGTCGTGCGGCAACTGTTTGAGAATGGTTGCATCCACAGTGGATTTTTTCATCGATTCACTTGTACAGTTCATTCCCCGGTTGGGCTTAATCCTGAGGAATACGGTATCACTTTGGAGACGCTTGCACCTATTACTTTTGCTAAAAACGATATCGGTTTTATCGATCCAAGTGGTGTGGATCACGATTTGTTGGGTTTGGGTTTGAAAAAAGCCATTTACAACTACATGCACGGCCTGGGCTTTGAGGAGGATGTCCGTGTGTGGTTCAAAGGCATTATTAAAAATTTGCCCAAATCGACGATACCCCGGCAAAAATTGGCAAAAATCTTGTCTGCCCATTGAGTCCAGGTGCTGCCCTCACCACGCCCTGTCCAATATCGACATGAAATGGTTTGAAGGCCAGATCACCGATTTCGTCTAAAAAGGTAATGGCACATCTTGACATTTGTTGATGTATGTACTATATTAGTCCATATATGTACTTTCTCCCGGTTGTCAAAAAATTGGTCAGAGCCTATCAAACGTTTGAAGGCTATTCTTCTGCGCACATCCGGTCCATGGGGTTAACACCCGTGCAGTTTGATGTGATTGCTACTTTGGCCAACCAAGAGCCCATGACCTTCAAGATTTTGGGGGAAAAAACTTTGATCTCTAAAAGCTCCCTCACAGGCGTTGTCGAGAGAATGTTGCAAAAGGGCTTGATCGCCTCTGAGTGCAATGAAGAAGACGCTCGCAGCCAGAAACTAAAGCTCACAGCCAAAGGTCAAAAGGTTTTTGAAAAGGTCTTTCCTGAACATCTGTCTCATCTCAAAATAGCGTTTGACAGACTTGATCGAAATGAGATTGCAGACATCGAACACGCCCTTCAATCGATCAACTCCATTTTTAACCAACCATAAAGGTATCACCATGAAGCCAGAAATCGCTCAAAAATCCCCCTACGCCGCCGACGTCAAAGCTGGAGAAACCTATTACTGGTGCTCTTGTGGTTTGAGTAAAAGTCAGCCCTTTTGTGATGGTAGCCACAAGCCCACTGAATTCAAGCCGGTGCAATTGACTGCAGAAAAAACTGAAACAATTTATCTGTGTGGCTGCAAACACAGTGGCAATGGTGCATTTTGTGATGGTGCCCATAAAAGCCTCTGATCCACATGCTGTTTTCTGATCCCATTGAGGACTTGCCCCTGACGTTTCGCTTGCGAACCACCAAGGGCGCAGCCAAAGGTTTGGTGATCTTATTGCATGGGGTTGGCAGCAACGAAAACTCCATGGCTTTTCTGGCCAGATCTTTGCCACAAGATTTGCATGTGGCGTTGGTGCGCTCGCCCTTGGCCATGGGTCCATCGGCTTATTGCTACTTTCGGGTGAATTTTACAAGTGAAGGTCCTGTAATTGATGAAGTAGCTGCTGAATCGAGCAGGCGCCAACTCATCGAATTTGTGCAGTTGCTCGAGTCTCGCATTGGTGTGTCTCCATCCCAAACCATCATTGCTGGATTTAGCCAAGGGGGGATCATGTCCGCAGGCTTGTCCTTGACCACACCCTCCTTGGTACGAGGTTTTGGTATTCTTTGCGGACGAATTCTGCCTGAAATTGCACCATTGATTTCAACAGACAAATCCCTCAAGAATTTGTCTGCTTTGGTCGTGCACGGCACTCTAGACCAGACCTTGCCCATGGCTTGGGCCGATAAAAGTGTGGCTTGGCTTCAACGCTTGGGCGTGCCTTTTGAAGACAAGCGGTATGAGGTGCAGCACGAATTGACCCCATTCATGATTCGTGACGTGGTGAGCTGGATTCAAGTCACCTTGGGGACAACAAAATGAGTGAAATGGCTATGCAGACATCTGAACAACACCCAGGCAGCCAACCCGAACGCATGCCTACGTGGTACATCCCCCACGGAGGAGGTCCTTGTTTTTTCATGGACTGGAATCCGTCAGATGCATGGTACAAAATGGCTGATTTTCTCAAAGGCCTGTCTGCAACATTGCCCTACCAGCCCAAAGCGATTGTGGTGGTCTCAGCTCATTGGTTGGAGTCGACAGTGAGTGTGACTGGTGCACAAGCCCCCAGCCTGATTTATGATTACCATGGGTTTCCTGCCCATACGTACGAGCTGAAATATCCCGCTCCTGGCGAGCCAGCATTGGCTCAGAAGATGGTGTACTTTTTGGAAGAGGCCAATATTGCAGCCAGCGTCGATGCGTCTCGTGGGTTTGATCATGGCACCTTCATTCCGATGATGCTCATGTTTCCCAAAGCCAATATTCCCGTGGTTCAACTCTCTTTGAACAGCAACTTGGATCCCCAATCTCAAATGGACATGGGCAAAGCGCTCCAGACACTTCGCGATCAAGGTGTCTTGATCATTGGCAGTGGCATGAGTTTTCACAATATGCGTGGTTACGGGGACCCAAGGTTTGGCCCGATCTCGGATGAGTTCGATCTCTGGCTCACCCAGACGGTGGAGTCAAATCCTGACATGCGTGCAAAGGGCTTGTTGAATTGGGACAAGGCGCCCAGTGCTCGGCAATGCCATCCACCACGGCAAGAGGAGCATTTGTTGCCCTTGATGGTGGCTGCGGGTGCGGCACCCATGGAAAAAGGCAAAAAAGTCTTCTCCGATCGAGTCATGGAGACTACTCTTTCAGCGTACATCTTCGGTTAAGCTTGCAAAGACGCACTTTTGTTTCGTGCTTATTGTTTGGATACTGGAATTTCAAGTTGATTGTTGATGGACTCTAGACTTTGTTCATCCAGTTGTCCGATGAGTGCAAACAAATTCAATTGGTTGAGCAAATAATCAATCTTGGCTTGTAATAAATTGTTTTTAACCAAGGTCTCCTCGTTGGTCGCATCGAGCAAATCAAGTGTCGTGCGATCCCCCACCTCTTGAGCCAAACGTGTTGAACTCAATTTGGATTGGGATGCAAGCAATCCCGATTTGAGTGCATTGATTTTGGCCATTCCTGACTTCAGTCCAAGCCAAGTCGATTGAACGCTTTGCCTTACTTTCAGCTCTGCGCTGGCCAATTCATGCTTGGCTCTTTCTTCGAGTTGAATGGCTTCGACATGCTTGGATGAGGTGAACCCTCCAGTAAAGAGCGGGATGGTGAGTTGAATGCCAAGGGATTGCTGTTGGTTGGTGATGCTTGATGCACCATAGGCCCCGTTGCCATTGATTCGTTGCTGTGATGCTTGAGCCACCAAATCTAGAGCAGTGGACGCCGCCAAAGCAAATGCGGCGACCTCATGGTGTGCCCCTTCCAACTTCAACTCCAGCATTTTCAGCAAGGGGTTGCCATCGCGAGCAAGGTTTTGTAGGTCTCCAATTGACTTGATCTCAAATGGTTTGAGTTGATCCTTGGGTTCTTTGGGATTCAAGTCATGCATGGCAATTTGACTTGTGTCGCTCAGCACGAGAGAGGCTGTCTCTAGCTCGTTTTCTGCGCTCATGATTTGAGCCGATAGCACTTCTTGTCTCGAGAATGCTTCACGTGCGTCGATGATGGGTAATTCACCGATTTTGAACTTGTCTTTTGCCTTGTTCGTCTCTATTTCAATCGTTTTGTGTTGGGATTGAAGAAGACTTAATTTTTTCGAGAGTAAAACCACGTCAAAATACCGTTGGGCAGTCCTCAGCATCAATTCTTCGTTGGCGTATTGCCACTGATATTCAGCTGCCTTCGCGCCAGCCATGAGTTGATGCGTTTGTGCAAGCCTTTCCTTGCTGAAAACGGCTTGTCTGACTAGAACGCTCCATGAATTGGAGACACCACTTTTCACCGATGTGTTGAAGATGACGCCATTGGACAATCCCAGGCCAGGGGCGGAAAAATTGGCACCCACCAAACCCGAGTTCGAATTGATCCAACTTGAATTGCCACCCAAATTGATGTTGGGTAGCCAAAGAGAACGGGCTTGTACTTTTTTTTCCTCACCGGCCAACTTGGCCGAAAGCGCTGCGGCGACATCAGGGTCGTGTGAGCCCACGCCTCTCCATACTTCCAGTAAATCAGCGGCATTGGCACTGATTGCAACCGTTAGCAAGGCTAGACAAGCCATGGCGTTGAATGTTTTCATTGAATCCCTTTTTCATGCATTTGCTGTCCAATCCAGTTGAGCAAATCGCTAGAGCTCAGTGAGCCTGAGAGTCTTGCGACTTCTTGTCCTTTGAAAAACAAGATGATCGTCGGAATGCTTTTGATCACATACCGTTGACTCATTACTTTGGCTTTGTCACTGTCAACTTTGGCAAATTTGACGGTGGCTAACTTGCTTGCAGCGGTCTTGAAGTGAGGCGCCATCATGAGGCAAGGACCACACCATGTGGCCCAAAAATCCACCACGATGGGCAAGTCGGTGCCTGAGATGTATCGATCAAAAGACGCGTCGTCCAATTCAAAGGGCTCGGGTGCCATCAAATCGACCCCGCATTTGCCACATGCCAGCACGTGGTTGAGTTTGTCGCTGGGGACTCGATTTTTAGCGCCACATTGTGCACATACGATTTGCATATCAATCCTTGGCTTTGGTTTAACAACCCTGGGCAAAACCGAGCTTTCGCAAGATGACTTCCATCAAACACCACTTCGTGAGGGCGCTTTGCAAAAGATTGAGACCGACGAATGCGGTGAACGCCAACCACCATTCACTCAAGAACAAGGGACTACCTTCGATCCCAAGAGCGAGTGACATGAGGATGAAAGTACCTGCAATTAAACGCACTGTTTGCCATGATTTCATGGTTGATTTCCTTTAAAGTTCTGTTGAATCTTGCTGGATGCTGCCAAGATGAAGGCGAAAAGCCGAGTAATAAAGAATAGGAATGACCACCAAAGTCAATACAGTGGACACAAATATTCCAAATATCAAAGAGATGGCCAAGCCATTGAAAATGGGGTCATCCAAGATGAACAGTGCGCCAAGCATGGCGGCAAGACCAGTGAGCACAATCGGTTGAGCGCGCGTGATGGCTGAGCTCACAATTGCTTCTTTGAAGTCAACACCCGATCGAACCTGGAGATTGATGAAGTCCACCAGTAAAATTGAATTTCGAACAATGATTCCTGCCAGGGCAATCATCCCAATCATGCTCGTTGCAGTGTATTGCGCGCCCAGCAGTGCATGTCCAGGCATCACACCGATGATGGTGAGTGGGATGGGGGCCATGATGATGAGAGGCACCAAGTAAGATCCGAACTGAGCTACGACCAATAAGTAAATCAAGATCAGTCCAACGCCATAAGCGGCTCCCATGTCACGGAATGTTTCAAACGTAATTTGCCACTCGCCATCCCACTTGATGGCGTAGTCACGCAGGGTGTCGTTGGGTTGATGAATGAAATATTCCATCAGTTGTCCTCCTGCAGGATCTATCAATGCATTTGTTTTTGTCCTCATCTTGAACATGCCATACAAGGGGCTATCGATCAGCCCTGCCATATCCCCAGTGACATACACCACAGGCAATAAGTCTTTGTGAAAGATGGGTTGCTCTCGTTCAGAATCGGTGATGATGACCAACTCTCTGAGAGAGACCATTTTCCCCGTTGACGTGTGAACGCTCAATTGAAGCAATGTGTTCAAGTTTCCTTTGCTGGTCTCGCTCAACCCAATCACCACGGGTGTTGCGAATTTGCTATTGTCACGAATGTAGGTGACATCCTCCCCCGACATACCCGCTCTCAGCGTTGCGACGATTTCTTGCTGTGAAACCCCCAATTCAGCAGCTTTGGTCTTGTCGATCAACAGTATTTTCCTTGGCGCATTGACAATGTTGGAGGTGTCACTATCGACCACACTGGTCGTGCTTTGGAAGATGTCGTTGACCTGGCTTGCAACGGTTTTTCGCCCCTGAGCATCGGGCCCATAGATTTCTGCCACGAGAGGGGCGAGCACAGGCGGGCCTGGTGGGACTTCAACGACTTTAACGTTGGCGCCAAAACGCAAACCAATTCTTTGTAGCTCTGGGCGAAGTCGTGTGGCAATGGCATGGCTTTTTTCGCTGCGGTGATTTTTGTCCACCAAGTTGACTTGGATATCACCCACCTCGCCCCCTGAGCGCAAATAGTACTGTCTGACAAGGCCATTGAAATTGATGGGGGCTGACACCCCTGCGTATGCCTGGTAGTCTGCGACTTCGGACACCTTGGCCAAAAAGCCCCCAAGCTCATGAAGAACCGCCGCTGTTTTCTCCAGGGGTGTTCCCACCGGCATGTCGACAACAATTTGGAATTCTGACTTGTTGTCAAAGGGTAGCATCTTCAGCACCACCAGTCCTGTAGCTGGTAAAACCAAAGAAATCGCAATTGCAGAAAAAATCCCGAGGCCCAATAATTTCCTATTGTTCGCTCCCGTATGATCATCCAAAAGAGGTTTGAAAATGCGTCTAAAAAACGGGTCCAGTTTTTGTGAGAAAGTTGCCGATGTTGTCGAGTTGGTATGGTCTTTTTGATGGGGTTTTAACCAAAGTCTTGCAAGCCAAGGGGTTACCACAAATGCAATGATCAAGGATAAAACCATGCCCATGCTGGCATTGATTGGAATGGGGCTCATGTAGGGGCCCATCAAGCCTGAGACAAAGGCCATGGGCAGCAAAGCGGCAATCACCGTGAGAGTGGCCAAAATGGTCGGTCCACCGACCTCGTCCACCGCCCCAGGGATGAGTTGAAGGAGATTGAGCTCGGGGTGTAGTTTTTGATGGCGGTGGATATTTTCAACCACCACGATGGCGTCGTCCACCAAAATTCCAATCGAAAATATCAGGGCAAACAAAGACACTCTATTGAGCGTAAAACCTGCTGCCCAAGACGCGAACAAGGTCACCGTGAGTGTCAACACGACGGCGGTTCCGACAATGGCCGCTTCCCTGCGACCAAGCGTCAAAAAGACCAGAGCGACAACACAAGAGGTTGCAAAGATCAATTTTTCGATCAGTTTCGTGGCTTTGTCATTCGCTGTGACACCATAATTTCTGCTTTGTACGACTGTGATGGTGTCGGGGATCAACGTGTTTTTGAGATCATTGATCCTGGCGATGACTGCGTTGGCGACATCGATGGCATTTTCACCTGGTTTTTTGGTGATGGACAGGGTGACTGCAGGATACTCACCTCCATTGCGCCCACTGACCCCTTGCCAGACGTATTGAGAAGGGGCATTCGCTCCATCTTGGACCTGAGCGACCTCTTTGAGGTAAACGGGCTTGCCAAGGTGAACTCCAACGATCACGTCCCCGACCTCTGAGGCTTTGGAGAGGTAGGGCCCAGCATCGAGCAGGATCGATAGGTTGGCGGATGTTAAATCGCCAACGCGGGCCCCTTGATTGGCCGCTTGCAGTGAGCGGCTCAGATCGGACATGGAGACTGAGTGACCAGACATTTTCGCTGGGTCCACTTTCACCATCACCGCTTTGCCAGGGCCACCGATGGTTTTTACTTCTCGCGTTCCATTCACGCGCTTGAGTTCCAACTCAACGCTGTGGGCAACACGTTCGAGCTCGTAAGCGCCAGTTTGATCATCGCTGCTGTACAGAGTAACGGTGACGATGGGGACATCATCGATGCCTTTGGGCTTGATGATCGGCTCCATCACCCCCAAGTTCTTGGGCATCCAATCGATGTTGCTGCGAAGCGTGTCATGAAGTCTCACCAACGCTTCTGTTCGTGCAACCCCCACTTTGAACTGAACCGTGAGAACGGACATTCCTGGACGGGAGACTGACATCACGTGTTCAATCCCTGTGATTTGAGAAAGAACTTGTTCTGCAGGAATAGAGACCAATTGCTCAACATCGGCGACTGAAGCACCAGGAAAAGGGATCAGCACATTGGCCATGGTCACATTGATTTGTGGCTCTTCTTCTCGGGGTGTCACCATCACCGCAAAGAGGCCCATTAAAAAGGCGACCAAAGCGAGCAACGGTGTGATTCGTGAGCCTTGGAAGGACGCGGCAATGCGCCCAGAAATGCCAAGCTTGGACGGGTGATGCATATCAGTGTGCCTTTGCTGCCACTTGAGGCTCCAGCGAGACCAATTCGCCTTTGCCCAAGCCACTCAATACCTCAACCAAAGACCCATTGGTCTCGCCAAGCTTGATTTGTCGCAATTTGGCTTGATTGTTTTGATCGATCACATACACGGCCACCAACTCAGAGCGGTAAATCACGGTGTTCTTGGGGACCCATAAGCGCTCTTTTGCTGACTCAAACCCCAAAAGGAATATTCGAGCAAAGGAGCCTGGTATCAGGCTATTGGGTGTGCTGGGCAGGGGGATGCGCATCTCAATGGTGTGGGTGCTTGCGTCCACGTTGGGAATCCATTGGTAAAGGTTTGTTTTTTGTCGCTCGTTTGAGCTCGAACTGTCGGGTATTTCATATTCGATCCTTGCTTTGCTTCCCAACTTGGACTGCACGCTTTGCGCAACATAGGCTTTGAGCCGAAGTGCATTGGGGTCAAAGAGGGTGAGCAAGGCTCGTCCAGGTGTGGCCAAATCCCCGATGGAGACATTGACTTCACTCACCAAGGCGTCATAGGGCGCTTTGATGGCGTAAAAATTCGCGTTGTTTTGCGCCATGGCATGCTGTGCAGCAAGCGCTTTGACCTGGGCTAAAGCGGTGTCGTACTGTGCTTGAGACCGATCAAACGCCGATTGACTGATGTATTCTTTGGCCAGCAACTGTGCTTTGCGATCCAAGTCTTTTCCAGCCAAATTCAAGTTGGCCTTTGCCGCCTCAAGCTGAGCAGAACTCGATACGATTCCTTCTTGAGCTGAATTGTTGTCCAGTGTGATGAGGACTTGTCCTTTTCGGACCTTGTCACCCGCCTTGACTTGCAAGGCTTTCACCGCTGCCAAGACTTGGGCGCTCATGGACGTTTGGCGAACGGCTTCGACCACAGCATCCACGCTCAAGCCTGCCCCATCCTCGGCACCAGTCAAAGCGACAGCAAAGCTTTTTAATGTGCTTTGCGCAAAAGCAAGTTGGGCGCTCGAGCCATCCAGCGCCAATACGCCCAACAAAATCACATACTTGACCACTTGCATTTGAAAACCTTTAAAGGAGACACTGGTGTGCGTTTCTAGATTTAGTTATTATCTTATTTAATAAGTTATTTAACTATACAACGAAATAAGTAAATATCATAGTAGAATTTAACAAAGATAAAAATATTTTTTCTCAAAGAGCGATATTCCTTTGAATTGGTGCAACATTCTTTAATGCAAAACAAACAAATGGCAGGTAGTCTATGGAAAACATACCCCCCGAGGCTTTAGAGGAAGTTGCAGAGTACTTCAAGGTGCTCGCTGAGCCCACTCGACTGCAACTCTTGAACATCTTGCGACACGGGGAGAAAAGTGTTGGAGAGCTTGCACAAGAGTGTGGCTTTGCCATGGCCAATATCTCCAAGCATCTCTCGATCTTGATGGCACAAGGTTTGATTGCTCGCGAAAGTAGAGGCACCAGTGTCTTTTATCGAATCGACGACGAATCGGTTTATGAGTTGTGCAATTTGGTGTGTGGCAATATTGCCAGGCGATTTGAAAAAACTGTGGCCAATAAACAGGTTTTTTTAAACCAAATTCGCACTGCTCCCACACTCAAATCCGGTAAAAAGGGATGAGTCATTCGCCGCTTGATTCTGGTTTTTCCTCACATTGGTTGACTTGACGCATAGACAGTTGGGTCGTTGGCTCATTAAAGTGGAGCACAGGCAAGATTTTTTTATGTCAGCAAAAAACACACTGGAGAATGGTCATGAATAAGAATGTCGGTGGAGTGGACCGCACCATCAGAATATTGGTGGGTGTCATCTTGGTCGCATTGAGCGTTTCTGCCGTCATTGGCCCTTGGGGTTATTTGGGCCTGATTGTCTTGGCCACAGGTGCATTCAAGTATTGCGCTCTTTATTCGATGGTGGGGATCAATACGTGTGAGCCAAAGACGACTGAACTTTAACGGTGAGAATGTCGTGATGTCTTGGGTCAACACCGAGCATGGCTAAAACTGTTTTTTAAAGAGTTCGTTTTTTTACAGTTCAACAAATGGCCAAGAATTCATAAATCATTCAACCCCCAACACCCCATTCATGAAGTCACTGAATTTTGCCATCACCAATGAAGAGCAATTGTCTTGGCTCAGACGTTTGAGACGCCAGTCATTTGAGAATAAATCACACTGTGGTCGATTGGTGCTCTTGGGTGGGCAATCGGGCATGGTGGGGGCTGTTTTTTTGGCGGGAAGAACGGCACTTTTTTCCGGTGCAGGTTGGGTGATCCTGGGGATCTTGGCTCAAAACGCCCCTTGCATGGACATGCAGCATCCTGAGCTCATGTGCTTGTCTGCTCAAAGCCAAAGTGAAGTCTTGGCAGAGCAAATGCGCTGCGCTCAAACCTTGGCCATCGGACCTGGTTTGGGCCAGAATGCACATGCTGCTCACTGGCTCAAAATCGCCATGCGTTTGGACGCACGCTTGGTCTTGGATGCCGATGCATTGAACTTGTTGGCCACCGATGCTGAGTTGTTGCCATTGATGCACATGAGACATAACCCCATCTCAACCCTCATGACTCCTCACCCTGGTGAGGCTGCCAGATTGTTGGGGGTTGAGCCCCAAGACATACAAAGAAATAGACTGGAGTCGGCTCGGGCCTTGGCGGAAAAATTCCATTGCTTGGTGGTGCTCAAAGGTGAGGGGACTTGGTGTGTGGCACCCAAAGCGTTGTCTCTAGAGCCCATCCAGTGTCAAGCGGGCAACGCGTGCATGGCCAGTGCAGGGATGGGAGACGCCTTGACAGGCTTGATTGCTGCATTGAGTGCACAAGGCGTTCACCATGGTTTGGATCTGTGGCAGGCCAGTGTGTTGGGCGTCGAGTTGCACGCCAGAGCAGCCGACGAGTTGTCAGTGTTGGAATTTGGCCCTGTCGACTTCAATTCAAGCGAGGATGTCTTGGACTCAATGGGTGGTTTGCAGACCCTCAAAGCCGCGCCCTTGAATGGGTTGCAGGCCTCAGAGTTGGGCCCCGTGATTCGCAGCTCGATCCACTTGGCCTTGAATCCCAAAGCCCAAAAAGGACATCAAGACTCTCTTGTAGAATGAAGTTCCATGGGGTGTTGGGGCCATGAAGTCTGTGACCTATTGCCACACACGCACCCATGTGAAGTCCACCATTGAGCAAGCCAGAACTTGGGACAAGCGATGTTAGACACTGTATTGGTCACCGGATCAGCCAAAAGAGGGGGGGCCGCAATTGCACGGGCCGTTCACGCTCGAGGCTACCGCGTGATTGTTCATTCGAGAAAGAGCTCTGAGCTTGAGGCCATAGAGTTGATGAACTCATTCAACGCCAAACGAGCCAACAGTGCTCTGCTTTGGATTGAAAATTTATCGGAGCAGATGCAAACCTTGCCCGATTTCACGCATTTGGTTGGCGTGGTGGCCAATGCCTCGCAATACCGGCATTCAGACGTCAGTAGTTCTAGCTCAGTGATGTTGGACGACTTGAGGGCCCATTTGTTGGGGCACTTGGAGATCATCAAACATTGCAAAGACGTGCTCATCAACAACAAGGGTGCCATCGTGGCCGTTTGTGATATTCACACCGAGCGACCCAATAAGAATTACTTGAGCTACAACATCTCCAAAGGTGCATTGCAAACGGCGGTCAAAGCACTGGCGGCAGAACTCGCGCCCCACGTTCGTGTCAATGCCGTATCACCTGGTGCGCTCGAATGGCCCATCGATCATCCCATTGACATGGGGCGTCAAACAGAGATTTTGAAGTCGATTCCCCTGGGTCGTGTGGGTACTTTTGACGAACTGGCAAAGGCCGTTTGTTTCTTACTCTTTGATGCGAGTTACACCACCGGTGCAACATTGAATGTGGATGGGGGCAGGTCGTCGTTCTTGGCCTAGCCAAGCGAGGATTTTTCAACTGCATATGGCAAACTCCTTGCAAACACCTCAACTGTTCAAACCTTTTGACGGTGCAGTTGGTCTTTTCGATTCTGGCGTTGGTGGTTTGTCGATTCTGCGCTCGGTGAGAAGCCTCATGCCGGCTCTTGACTTGGTCTACGTTGCCGATTCTCTTCATGCCCCATATGGTGAACAATCTGAGGCCTTCATCAAGGCCCGTACATTGGCATTGGGTTTGGCCTTGGAGCGCGCTGGCGTCAAAGCAATGGTGGTGGCTTGCAATACGGCAACGGTATTGGCTGTCAAAGCACTTCGGGCGCAAACACAATTGCCCGTGGTGGCCATTGAGCCCGCGATCAAGCCAGCTGTGTCTCAAACCCGTTCCGGAGTTGTGGGTGTGTTGGCGACGACGCAAACAACACAAAGTCAAAGTGTTCAACGTTTGTGCGAGCGCTATGGTACCAATACCAAGATTTTATTGCAGGCTTGCCCAGGTTTGGTCGAATTGGTCGAGTCTGGTCAACACCAAAGCGATGAAGTTCACCAACTGTTGTCCCATTTCGTCGAGCCCTTGATAAGACAAGGCGCTGACACCTTGGTGCTGGGGTGTACGCATTATTCTTTTTTAAAGGAAATGATTGGACTCGTCGCTGGGAAAGGCGTAGAGTTGATCGATCCGGCCGACGCCGTGGCACGAGAATTGGGCCGTCGTTTGTCGCTGCAGTCAATGGCCACCGAGAAAAATGTTGATCCCAAGGCGCTGAATCACGAGAGTTTGGACGCTCAGGCACAATTTCTTCACCCTCATGGCAGCGGTACTATTCGTCTGTTCACCACGGGCAGTATTTCACAAGCCCAGGTGGTGATGTCACGACTTTGGGGTGAGGATCTTGTGGTTCAATCGTTCACTGATCCCCTGACTTGATGCTCACTGTTGAGTAAGTTGAGTTCGAGAGTCAGTGCAATCTCATGGGCCTCGAAAACCAGCATCATGAGTGCTGCACTTCGATCATCGTCAATTTGAGCCTTTTTGTTCAATGTGCAAAGGGCTGGATTGTCATTGAATGTCAAGGCGAAATAGAGCGCTCGTTGGTCCTGCGCGGGCAACTCTTGTATGCAGTCGAGTTTGGCCAATTGCCTTGCAGCCTCAACTCCATGCGCTCCCTTGATGCGCGTCACTGCAGACAATGGGCTGTCAATGTGTGTTTTGAGTTTACCGATATCATGGCACAAGGCGACCAGTGCCACCATGGGGTCTTGAGGTGAGAGCGCAAAAGTCAAGTCCGTGGCCGGCACACAAAAGCCCCCATGTTCAATGCCCTTGTAGTGGTACTTGAGGACGTGATCTTTGGCGCACATTGCAACTCGGATAGAGTGATTGAGTAGCGTGATGCCAGGACTGCTGAGAGTGACTCTGGTGTGCGTAGGGCTCTTGGGTTGGGTGATGTCTTGCGTGATGGGTGGGTATGCTGGGACGTTTTGATTTTTAATCAAGAGGAAAAGACACTTCAGTAAAGCCTTGGCATGCAGTGGATGTGTGATGTTGATCTCCTCAATCCATTGAATGATTCCCGTGTACTCTTGGGTTTTACAGGGGAGCGCCAAAAAATCAGCTGTGTGGATTGCGCGTGTGGCAATGCATGGAGTGTAGACTTGGTCGTGATATAAAAAGTTGCTGACGCTTCCTAGACTTGAGTGCAGCCCGTTTTTTTCCTGGGGTAATAAGCTCAAAAAAAGGGCTCGCCTTCGGCGCAATGCGCTGTTGAGCATCCATAGCCAAACCAAAATAACCAAAGCGCACAGCGTGACCAGGTGTTGCTGAGTGCTTATCCCCAAGTTGATGTCAGGCGATGTCAAAACACTGGTCAAACTGGTGTGTTGTGATTGTAAAAACACCCATCCCCACGCTGTCACTGCGCACCACCAAAAGGCGGCCACCACTGCTGCACTTTTCAGCATTCTAGAAGGGTCACTAAAACGTGCGCGATCCGATGGGTTGAGCTTCAAGTTGTTGAGTGAAGCTTATTTTCTTTGATAAACATTTCTCAATACACCTGCGACCTTGGGGGCCCCATTCTTTGCTTGAAGTACCCAACAGTTTGAGCATTCGTCTTGCTCGCCGGTAGATTTCGATGAGAGATCTCAAGTCTTTCAAAGCCGCGCGGGCAGAGTCGGCATGTTGCGCAAAGCCACCCTTGGTGATCTGGTGCCGCAGTAAAGCATTCAATGGCACCCGCTTGGCACGCCAATGATCGGACTTGAATTGGTAATGCCACTGAACCATCAAGGGCTCTCGTTCCTCTGAATATTGAGTGGCGTTTGGTTTGAGCGTGAACCACATCACTCTCATTCGACCTGAATTGATGGGCTGAAATTGGTTCAAGAGTTGATCGATTTCAATGATCGCTTCAAGTGCATTGAACATCAAACTGTTGAGCGTTGTCAGCCAAGCGCCATAGGTCTGCAGGGCACGATGTTGTTCGTTTTTTAGTATGGGCTGCATGCTGACCTCCTAAGAATGGAGCGAAGACGTTGACAATGAATGCTTGCATTTTATAAATCCAAGCAAGCCACCGCGTGTCTAAAAAACAGCAATTAACGTGTTCTTTTCGGTTGAAGTCGGAAAATCAATCGTGGCACGAATACAAAGCGTCCACGCGTTTGGTCTTGATTCAAGGCCAAACGATTTCTTCATGCGCTAAGGTTGTGCGCCGTTGATTTTTGATTTTTCAGCCACTTGACCCCAGCGTTGCAAATCGCTGGCAACGAGCTTACTCAATTCATCTGACGTACTGGGGCTGGCCGTGACTTGATTGTTGGCCATCAGATTGATCACGTCTGGCATTTTGAGAACGCGATTGATTTCATTTTCAAGTATCTTGACCACATTGGGTGGCGTGCCTGCTGGTGCAAACAAGGCAGCCCAAAATCGAAACTCCACATCTGGCAGACCCAACTCTGCCATGGTGGGTACATTGGGTAATGCGGCCATCCTGGTGGGAGATGAGACGGCAAGGGCACGAATAGCACCGGAGTTGATCGATGCAATGGCGGGCCCACTATCAACCATGGACGTGAGCAAATCTCCAGAAATTAAGGCCGTGATCGTCTCCGATGTACTTTTGTACTGGATGAACTCGCCTGATGTGTTGGTTTTGATGCGAAACAACTCGCTGGCAAATTGAAAGGCCGGACCAGAACCTCCGTAGTTGGATTTGTTGGGGTTGGCTTTCATGAAGGCGACCAATTCGGCGATGCTTTTGATGTTGGAGCTTGGTGTGACAACAGCAATCAGTGGGAAGGTGGCAACAGTGGAGATGGGTGCAAAGTCTTTGGTTGTGGAGTAGCGAAGTTGTTTGTTCAAAATGGGGGTGAACACCATGTTACCAATGGGTCCCATCAGCAATGTGTAGCCATCGGCGGGCGCCTTCGCCACGTATTCTGTCGCGATGATGCCACCAGCGCCAGTTTTGTTCTCAATCACAACGGCTTGACCCATGTCCACAGACATCTTTTGTGAAATGATGCGCGCCAGGGTATCAATACCGCCTCCAGCACCTTGTCCGACGACAATTTTGATGCTTTTGTTGGGAAAATCTTGAGCATTGACGGCAACGGTGAGTGCACTCAAGCAAATGATGGAAAGGGCGGATTTGAGTATCGATATCATGGTGGGCAATCAATTGAATATTTTTGCTTTGAGTCCTTGGGACCAGTCCTGGATATTCACCCGAGTTGGATCGTCGTGAATGAGTTTTTCAGTTTGGGACAAAATGTCAGATTCTGATTGACTTAAATCAATGGGGACGCCAAAGGGTTGCTCAATGTACCAAGGCGATGGCGTGTAGAGCTCAATGCGGTTGCCCTCAGGATCAAACAAATAGATACTCCAAGCGTTCCCATGCGTGATGGTGCGCTGCAAGGGGATATTGTCGCGAAGTAAATTTTCGTGATAGATTTTTAACGCGGCCAAATCATCGACTCGAAATGAAATTTGGTTGATGGGGTTGAAGTTCAATTCACTTGGACGACCGCTGGCCAAGACGATTTGGTGATGTTCCTCTGGGTTGCGACTGAGGAATGCAATCTCACCCCCCAAGTAATAGTCACCTCGATCGGTCAGTACCAAGCCAAAGGTTTTGGTGTAAAACTCAACCATGGCGTCCAGGTTTTGGCAAAAAAAACCGAAATGGGTCAATTGTGCGTTGGGGGGTCGATTCATATAGGGTGGTGGTGTGGTGAGAGATTACAAAACGGGTTTGATGGCGTGTCTATTTTTGTGTCTATGGCGAAGTGGATTGACCACGACTTGGTCAATTTGACTCGTCACGCGCACAGGCTGGAGTTTAATATTAGCAGAACAAGTATACAGAGCATGCAGTATCTTGGCAAACGAAAAATATCATCACGAGTAATTGCCTTATCATACCCTTAAATTTATTACA
>CAIPFK010000109.1 GCA_903864315.1 uncultured Burkholderiales bacterium
AGTAGCCGCTGATCAGCAGCATTCAAATCGATCATTGGACGCAAGTGCTTTATTTCCTAAAAAGCAAGGGTTGACTTCTAATCCACTTCTACTCGGCGAGGACCGAAGGGTAACCGGCCTCCTCCAAGGCGTGGGTCAGTGGCTCAATGCCTTGCGCAAAGTCTCCAGTCACCTTTGCTTTACCCGCTGGCAAATCAACGGCTACAGCTGTCACACCAAGAACAGACTGTAGGGCTTTCTCTACATGTTTCACGCAAGAACCACAGCTCATGCGGCTGACATTCAACTCTATTGTTTGCATAAAATCTCCTTGTTAAATATGAATTCAATTATCAACCAAGGCCTAGGGTATTTCATATGATTTAGATCGAACTTTGATCGATAAAATTTAATTTCACAAGGATAAGCCTATCTCGGCGCTCTACGATATGTTTTTTTGCCCTTATTTTTACCCTTTTATTTTTTGAGTCTCTTCTTGCTTCCAAAGCCGATTAAACAGTCAACCTCTATCCAGGAATTTGGTAATGAACAATAGGCGCCAACTTTTAGCAATTTTCTTGACATTGTGCTTGCCGTTGACTAGCAAAGGACAAACCCTTCAATTTCCAGATCATCCAGTCAAAATCATCGTTCCCTTTGGTGTAGGAGGTTTGGCAGATATCACGTTCAGAATTTTTTCTGAGAAGCTCTCTGCCGTCACTGGCAAACAATTCGTTATCGAAAACATGCCGGGTTCTGGTGGCTTTGCTGCCGCACAAGCTTTGCTAAGGGCCAAACCCGACGGGCATACGCTCATGGTCATGGTCAATGGCACAGCAATTTCAAAATCTCTCTATAAAAACATGCCTTACGACCCTGTCAAGGATTTGATACCGGTCTCATTTGCCGCTTATTTTGACGTTATCTTGTTGGTCAAGGCGGATAGCAAAATCAAAAATTTTAACGATTTGATCAAGCTCTCTAAGGACAGCACCAAAGGTCTCGATTTTGGGACCATCAACCCTGGCAGCACACAAAATTTATCGGCTGAGTTGTTCAAATCAGTGACGCATACCCATGCCGAAATCATTCCCTTTAAATCCACCCCAGATGCGCTTTCTGCATTGATGGCGGGGGAATTGGACGTTGTTTTCGAAACCTATGCCACCTCGAAATCATTGGTTGACTCAGGAAAACTGCTTGCAATCGCCACCACCGCAGCACAACGAAGCGGCTATTTGCCCAAAGTACCTACCGTGAGTGAATTGGGTTTCAAAGGATTTGAGGTTGTTGGATGGAATGCATTGGCTGCACCAGTGGGCACGCCACCAGACGTCGTACAGTATCTGAACAAGGCCATGAACACGGTAGCAGACATGCCAGAGGTGAAACAGAAATTAAATGCTCTTGGGAGTGACTCATACGCTGGCAGCTCACAAGAATTACAAAAACGCTTTTTGGATGACATTGCCAAATGGGCCAATGTCATCAAGAGCTCAGGTATTCAAGTCCAATAAAATGCAAAAAAACTCTCAAATTCTTTACGTCGATTCTCACGCTCACATTTGGCTCAAAGATTTGCCAAAAGTAGACAATCCAAGGCACGCCTTGAGCTATGACTTCAGCATTGAGCAGTACCTCAATGTTCTTTCACAACACAAGGTGGACTACGCCGTGATTGCAGCGGCCAGTCCCTTTGGCGACTACAACGACTACACGCTCAACGCGATTCGCGGCAAGAAACGCATTCGTGGCACCGTTATTGTGGAGCCCACCATCGATATGTATGCATTAAAAGCCATGAAGGAAGATGGAATAGTCGGTGTTCGGTTGCCCTATATCAGCATGGCGCAGCTACCTGACCTCACCTCCTTTGAATACAAAAAGTTGCTGCGACGTTTTGTCGATTTGGATTGGCATGTGCACTTGCACATCGATGGACCTCGAATTCCTTTGGTTCTCCCAGAATTAGAGCGCTCAGGCGTCAAAGTGGTGATTGATCATTTTGGACGACCCGATGATCAACTGGGCATTCACTGCAAAGGATTTCAAATGATGATGAAATCCATCGAACGAGGAAATACTTGGGTCAAAGTTTCAGCGGCTTATAGACTTGGCAAGGAAAAAACAATCGCATATGGCACTCAATTGCTGAAGAACTTAGGACCAGATCGACTTTTATGGGCCAGTGACTGCCCTTTTGCTGGCTTTGAGGATCAAGTCAAATATCAAGAGACCGTTGATGACATTTTATCTTGGGTTTCAAATCCCGAAGACCGTTCAAAAATCTATGGTGAAAACGCCATCAAGCTTTACTTTGATTGAAGTGACCAAATGCGCGGCAAGCCTC
>CAIPFK010000110.1 GCA_903864315.1 uncultured Burkholderiales bacterium
CGTGTCTCACGTGGAATCCAACCGCTATGTGGTACTCGGCCAAGACCTCAATGTGTACAAAGCCTGTCCATGAGCATCTGTCCATGAGCATCTCTCCATGAACATGCGATCAAGGCGTTTGTCGCCACACCAACGTCGGGTTCATCAGACGGCCACCGAGCGCGGTTGGAGTTTGCTAGAAATGATTGTGGGCCTAGGCCTCTTGGCTGTCGTGCTCGCGGGTGGGCTGTCCTTGCAAAAGCGATTGGCCGATCGGCAACTCGGGCAGCAACAAGCCGATGCGGTATCGAACTTCACCCAGTTGGCGGTACAGTATTTTTTGGTGCACCGCTTGGCCATGGAGGCCAAGATGGCGGGCTTGGTGAGCGATGCCCCCAATCCATGTCTAATCAATGTGTCGCTCCCAAGCGGTGTGGGGCAAGCCGCCTTTGATTCGGTCAAGCACACCTGTGCCATTGATGCGAGTCTCTTGTTGGCCCTGGGTCTTTGGCCCAGCGGTGTGCCCATTGACGATGGGGCGCAGCGTTTGGTGGCGATCTTTCGGCAAGTGTATTGGGCGGGTCAAGCCACGGGGGCAGACGAAGTGCTGGTGCTCAGCGCTGCCTTGCAAAACGGCCTAGTGCTGGGCCAAGGTGAGGTCGCCTTCAAAGGCCAGGACTCCTCTTTTTTAGAGCAAACCCAAGCGAGCTTGTCGCTGCTCGGGGGGGCGGGTGGTTTTGTGCCGCCGGGTCACGATTTTGGGTCTTGTCAATTCAACTCGGTGATCAAACAAGTCTGTGGCAAGGCCTGGGCCGTGACGCTGTCGGATTTTTTGTGAAGTCAATGGCAACGGCGACATGGCGCCACTCTTGGATGAAAAGCCAAAAAAATGTCTGAACCTTGGGGGCAAGGTCCAGACACTGTGCAACCATCGGTGAAGTGGTGGTCCTCAGTCGATGGTGCGCCTAAGCCTGTCGTCGACTCAAGGCCCAACCGATGCCATTGTCCACGTCACCGATGCTCAGGCCATCTGTCTCGTCAAGCCTTTTTGGGGCTTGTGCCTTGGCCCACTTCCTTGGCTTTTCCATGGGTCTTGGCCGCAAGGTGTGTGTCGGTGTTGGCCTTGGCGTGTGGGGTCGCAACCGGTGTGCTGGGCTTGGCCGCGCTGGCGGCTGGAGTTTTGCTGGTTGCGCCGCTTGCGCTGCTAGAGCCGGTTGTTTTGGCTGTTGCGGTTGCCGCAGGTGCATGTGTTGCTGCTGCGGATGCAGGTGTGTTTGGCGCTGCTGCCGTGGTGGTGTTGCTCGACTTGGCGGCAGCAACTGTCGGCGTGGGCGTCGTCCCTGCACCTGTGCTGGGGGTGGCGGTGGTGGCGGCCAATCCAAGGCCAGCGAATGTGGACAGAGTCAATGCAGTGATGATGAGCTTGTTCATGTTAAGTCCTTAGATTTTGAATTGCTCCACAAAGCGAGGAGTACACCTACAACGGTGGCCAGACGTCTTTTGTTGACTCAAATAAATAATTATTGATGTCAACCCCAACTCTCAAATTCGCGTTGATGACGGTTTTTTTGCTGGCACTTGATCAAATGACACTGGCTTTTTTCCTGCTCTTTCTTCATTCAAAATGAAAAGACGGCCACTGGCAAGGTTAAGATACAAGCCACCGAATTTTTCAGGAACGAGCATGATTGAAGAAAATGTTGAATTCATCTCGAACGGCTTGAAGCTCCAGGGGGTCATTGGCCTGCCCAGCGACTTGAAAGCCGGCGAGCAACGCCCCGCCATGGTGGTGCTGCATGGTTTTGGCAGCACAAAGAATGCACAAAACGTGCTGGGTCCCGTGAAGGAGCTCGGGGCGATGGGCTACATCACGCTCAGGTTTGATATGCAAGGCTGCGGCGAGAGCGAAGGTCGACGAGGTCACTTGATTTGTCTCGAGCAAGTGCAAAACACCAAAGATGCTTGGACGCTCTTGAATGCTCACCCCCGTGTTCAGTCGTCCCGCGTGGGCGTGATTGGTTCAAGCTTTGGTGCTGCCGTGGCCATGTACACCGGTGCCACCGATCCTCGCGTGGCCTTGGTGATTTCTTCAGGCGGATGGGGACACGGCGAGCGCAAGTTCAAAGGCCAGCACCACACCCAAGAGGCGTGGAAGAATTTTCGCAACATGCTGCTCAAAGGCCGTCGCCATCACTCCAAAACCGGCGAATCCTTGATGGTCGATCGCCACGAGATTGTGCCCATACCGCATGGCTTGACCCACCAAGTGGTGCACGGTTCTTTGCAAAAGTTCACCCATGAAACCGCGCAAAGCATGATGGACTTCAAGGCCGAAGAGGTGATTGATCAGTTGGCGCCTCGTCCACTGTTGCTGCTGCACAGCTCCAACGACTCCGTCACCCCCACCGAGCAGTCGCTGGAGGTGTTCAAGCGCGCGGGCCAGCATGCGGACTTGCATTTGTTTGCCGACACCGATCACTTCATGCTCGCCGAAGGCAACCGGCGTGTATGGCACGTGGTCTCGGATTGGCTGGCCATGCATTTGCCCTTGCATCACGTCACCGTATGAAAGCCTTGATCATGAAAGGACTCCAGAATTTGAGTTTGGCCTCGTGTATCACCTCGTGCATGGCATTGGCCTTGTGCCTGGGTCTGCCTTGTGCACATGCAGACGACTACCCCAACCGTGCGATCAAAATCATCGTTCCCTATCCCGCAGGAGGCGTCACCGATGCGGTGGCCCGCGCTGTGGGCGCCAAAATGAGCGATCAGTTTGGTCAACCCGTGATTGTGGAAAACCAGCCCGCAGCCGGTGGCGTGGTGGGGACCAATGCCATGGCCAAGGCCCCGGCCGATGGCTACACCTTGTTGTGTGCGTTCGATAGCTTTGCCACCAACCCCTTCATGTACAAAACCGTGCAGCACGACCCGCTCAAGGACTTTGCCCCGATCACGTTGATGGTCAAAAGCCCCCAGGTGTTGGTGGTGTTCCCAGGCACGGGCATCAAGAACATGGCGGATTTTTTGCGCGTGGCCAAAGAGGAGGGCGACCGGTTTGCGTTTGCCACCCCTGGAGCGGGCACCTCGAGCCGACTCTCGACCGAGCTCTTGAAGCAGTTCGGCCCCTTTGACTCCACCATCGTGTCTTACAAGGGGGGATCACAAGCCATCACCGACCTCATGGGCGGGCAGGTGAGCGCCATGATCGTGTCGGCCAACTTGGTGATGACGCACATCCAAAGTGGACGCCTGCGCGCCGTGGGCGTCTCGTCCTTGAAGCCCCTGCAACTGCTCCCCGACGTGGCGCCCATCGCCAAAACCTTTGCAGGCTTTGAGGCGCAGTCCTGGTCTGGCATGTTGGTGCCCACGGGCACGCCTCGCCCCATCATCGATAAGCTCAATGCAGCCATCAACAAAGCCTTGGCGGCCCCGGACTTGAGGGACAAATTCAACTCCCAAGGCGCCGAAGTGCTGGGCACGAGCCCTGAGGAGTTTGCCCAGTGGCTCCAAAGGGAATCGAGCAAATGGAGCGCAGTGATCAAGCAACGCAACATCCATCTTGACTGAGGATTGATGTTTGCAAGTTGGCCCCTTGGGGAGGGGGCCATCGGTCGCTTTAAGCCTTGGCGAACAAATTTTTGAGCAGTGGCGCAATCAACTCCGGCGCCTGGATGGGACTGTAGTGGCGCACATTGTGCAAGACATGCAAATCGGCTTGGGGCAGCAAGCGCGCCAAATCCTGGGCCATGCTGACCGGTGTCGCGTAATCTTCCTCCCCCACCACAATGGTGCAAGCGCCCTTGTAATGTTGGATCAAGGCGCGCTCGTCGGCAGCACCGAGCATGCGGCACGTCTCCAAGTATGCACTCGGGGTGTTGGCCACGAACACATTCAAGCACTCTTGGACCACGTCGGTGTGGGTGCGGGCAAACTCGGTGCTGAACCACCGCTCCACTTGGAAGTCGCGCAAGGAGGCGAGTCCCTTGGTGTAGCCTTGCTGGCCTCGTTTTTCCCAAGCGTCCTTGGCGTCTTCGCCATAACACGCCGTGGTGTCAATCAAGCCCAAAGACTTCACGCGCTCAGGGTGTCTGCCGGTGAACGCCATGCAGACCGTGCCCCCCATGGAGCAGCCCACCAAATGCACTTGCTCGGTCTTCAAGTGGTCCAACACCGCCAAGACGTCTTTGGCAAAGAGCTCAGTGCTGTAGGGACCTGCCGGATGGTCCGATGCACCATGGCCTCGCAAATCCATGCCCCAAATGGGCGCATCCATGTCCAAATGCTCCACCATCCTCACCCACATGCTGGCTTGCATGGCCAAGGCGTGCAAAAACAACACGGGCGTGGCGCTGGGCGAGCCACTCTTGAAGCACTGCAAGTGCACGCGAGTGCCGTCAAAGGAGGGGATGGATTGTGGGGAGGATTGTGGGGTGGATGCGGTGTTCATGTCGTCTGAGGTGAAGGGCTTGGTGAGCCCCAAAGATGAGGATAAAAATAGAGGTCTCCAGTATAGTCTGAGTCCTTGAGAGGTCTGTCAAGGGTCTCCTGTGGCCAGACACGACACCAACCCGATGGACGTCGTAAAATGGGGGGATACCAAGTAGGCCAAGCTGAGCCCTCTCGCTCGCAGCCTCCCACGCACAGAAAGCGCTTCGCCATGACCACTGTCTCCCTCACCGTCAACGGACACCTTCAAACCCATCAAGTCGAGTCTCGAACGTTGTTGGTCGAATTTTTGCGCGATCACTGTCGCTTGACTGGCACCCATGTCGGCTGCGACACCAGCCAGTGCGGCTGCTGCACAGTCATTGTGAATGGCGACTCCATCAAGGCGTGTACCGTGTTGGCCGTTCAGCTCGAGGGCGCCCAAGTCACCACCGTGGAGGGCTTGGCCCAAGGGGACTTGCATCCTGTGCAAAAAGCCTTCACCCAGTGCCATGCCTTGCAGTGCGGGTTTTGTACCCCAGGCATGATCATGTCCAGTGTGGACTTGATCGCCAAAAACCCCAATCCCAGCAAGGAAGAAATCGCCCAAGGCCTTGAGGGCAACCTGTGCCGCTGCACGGGCTATCTCAATATCGTGGACGCGGTGCATGAAGCCGCACAGCTCATGCGAGCAGGGAGTCACTCATGAACACCACCACCGTTGGCTCACAGCTTTATGCTGACACCAATTTCTCTCGAGCCGAAGACCTGAAATTGATACAAGGGCTGGGCCACTTCACCGCCGATCAGAGCTACCCCGGCGAGTTGCATCTCTTTGTGATCCGAAGCCAGTATCCCCATGCGCGCATCACGCGCATGGATTTGAGCCAAGTCGAATCTGCCCCGGGTGTGAAGTGGGTGATGACGGCCAAGGACATCGAGGCCCATGGCGGCAAAGACCTCCCCAGTGCCCCGCCCGTCATGACCACCAGCGGCAAGCCCCAAGAGCTCAACAAAATGCCCGTTTTGGCCCGCGAGTGGGTGCGTTTTGTGGGGCAGCCCATCGCCTTTGTGGTGGCGCAGACCTACCACCAAGCGCAAGACGCGGCCGAGCTCGCTCAGATTGAATTTGAAGAGCACGCGGCTTGTAAAAATGCCGATGCGGCCAAACTCCCTGGGGCCACACAACTGCATGCGAGTGCACCGGGCAATGTGTCGGCCGATTTCCAGTCCGGAGACTTGGCCGCGGTGCAGGCTCAATTTGCCCGTGCCCACCATGTGAGTCATTTGACCATCCGAAGCCAGCGCCTCTTTGGCGTTCCCATGGAGCCTCGCGCCGTCGTGGCTTTCCATGATCCGGCCACCCAACGCACCCGGCTGCACACCCCCTCGCAAGGTTTGCTGAGCATGCAGGCCTATTTGGCCCAATGCTCAGGTGTGCCTGAGAGTGAGGTGGACATCGTCACGAACGATGTGGGAGGCTCCTTTGGGCTCAGAACCGGGGCCTACAGCGAACACGTGGGCGTGGTGATTGCCTCTCGCGTTTTGGGCCAAGCCGTCAAGTGGGTGGGCACGCGCTCAGAGGTGTTTTTGAGTGATTGGCACGCCAGAGCCTTGACGCTCAATGGCTCCATGGCCCTGGATGCCGAGGGTCATATTTTGGCGATCCGTTTTGAAGACCGTGTTGATGTGGGTGCTTACAACTGCTACATGAGCTCCTTCATTGGTTCGCGCAATTTGTCGGTCACGATGGGTGGCGTTTACCGCGTGCCCGCTCTTTATATGCACAGCGAGATGGTCTACTCCAACACGACCCCGACCTCGGCCTATCGCGGCGCAGGTCGTCCCGATATTGCTTACTCCATTGAGCGACTGATGGACTTTGCTTGCCATGAGCATGGGCTCGACCCGATTGCCACGCGCAGAAAGAATTTCATCCCCGTCTCTGACTTCCCCTACAAAACCGCCAACGGCACGAGCTACGATTTGTGCGACTTTGACCAGGTGATGACCAAGGCCTTGAAGTTGGCCGACCACGACCACTATGCTGAGCGAAAAGCCGCGGCCTCTCGGGCTGGCAAATTGCGGGGCTTGGGGGTGTCGACCTATGTGGAGGCCTCGGGTGCGGGCACGGCCCAAATGGACCAAGTGAGTGGTCAAATGGGTGCGGACGGTGTGTTGACCATCGAAGGGGTGACGGGGCCTTCGGGTCAAGGCCACCAAACGTCTTTTGCCAAGATTGTGCACACCGAACTCGGGATGCTGGAAAAAGACATCCGCTACGGATCAGCCAAGACCGGCACCGCCTTGCAAGGCAATGGCACGGGTGGCTCGCGCAGTCTTTATGGTGCGGGCTCGGCCATCAAGAACATGTGCGTGCAGCTCAAAGCCCAACTCACGGTGCTATTGGCCGCGCATTGGGCATGCCAGCCCGATGCGGTGAAGTTTCAAAACGACGCCTGGGTGGGAGAGGGTGCTGCTTTTTCCAAGCCCTTGAGCACGACCGAGGCGTTGGCCTTGTTGACCCCTTCTGAGCGTGCGGGCTTGCAAGCCACGGGTGAGGCCAAATCGGGCTCCACCTTCCCCAACGGCTGTCACGTGGTGGAGATAGAAATCGATCCCGAAACGGGCGAGACCGCCATCGCCAACTACACGGCCGTGGACGAGCTCGGCCGGGTCATCTCCCCCCATTTGGTCAGAGGACAAGTGCATGGCGGTGTGGTGCAGGGCTTGGGCCAAGCCTTCATGGAGCAAGTGATCTATGACGACCAGGGGCAATTGATCACAGGCTCCTTCATGGACTACGCCATGCCCAGGGCCGGAGACCTCAAGGCCTTGAACAACGCAACGGTCGAGTTGGGCACAGAGCTCAATTTGCTGGGCGCCAAGGGCGTGGGCGAGTCTGGATGCACGGGCTCGCTGCCAGCGCTGGCCAATGCCATGATGGACGCCTTGCGCCCCTTTGGTGTGGACCGCATGGACATGCCTTTCACGCCGGAGAAGGTCTGGAGCGCATTGCATTCCAAGGCCTAGTCCGAACCGGATCCCCCACGTTCTCCTCCCACCAAGACCGTCATGCAATACAAAACCCGTCGCTATTTCGCTTGGATTTTGGCGGTCTATTTCTTTGCCATCGGGGTGCTGTGTCTCAACTGGGTATTGCCCGTGAGCGGCAAGCCCACAGCGGTGCATTTTGTGGTGAGTGGGCTGTGTTGTGTCGCCGGTGTGGTGTGCTTTTTGATTGGTCTAAGACCCGTGATTGTCGTGATGGACCGTCTCAAGAAATGAGCCGTCCCAGCCCAATTCATGAGCTTTGACACCCCCAACCTCATGGCCTTGAACACCGTGGGGGCAACCCAACACGATGCCCCATTGTTGGTGTGGCCAGGGTGTTCGATGCCAAGCAAGGACACAAAGCGTTCACTCGCTTTGGTGCAGGTCTTGGAGCGTTCAATGACCCCAGATGGTGAGTCAAGGCGCTCTGCGTGGGATGGCTGTCAGACGCCTGGACACGGTTTCCCAGACTAAGGGATAATGCGAGGCTTGGCCTGTCGATTTTGACGCAAAATAGACGACCACCTTGCCCATGCAGGTGTCCCGCCCTTGTTGGGGGAACCCATGGCTCATTGTTTCAACACTGGAGACATTTCCATGCCTGGTTTACTGCCCAATATTGATCCCGATGGTTTGCTCGAATTCTCGGTGGTGTACACCGACCGCGCCTTGAACCACATGTCCAAAAAGTTCCAAGGCGCCATGAAGGACATCTCTGGCATTTTGAAGGACGTCTACCAAGCCCACAGCACCGTGCTGGTGCCTGGCAGCGGCACCTTCGGCATGGAAGCCGTGGCCCGTCAATTCGCCACGGGCAAAAAAGTCTTGGTCATTCGCAATGGCTGGTTCAGTTATCGCTGGACACAAATTTTTGAGATGGGCCACATTCCCGCCCAAGCCACGGTGCTCAAAGCCCGCCGGGTCACGGCAAGCTCTCAGTCTGCCTGGATTCCTTGCCCGGTGCAAGAGGTGGTGAAGACCATTTTGGAGCAGCGCCCCGATGTGGTCTTTGCTCCTCACGTTGAAACATCTGCTGGGATGATTTTGCCCGACGACTACATCGCCCAAGTCACCCAAGCCGTGCACGAGGTGGGTGGTCTTTTTGTGCTCGACTGCGTGGCCTCAGGCGCCATGTGGGTCGACATGAAGGCCACTGGTGTTGATGTGCTGATCTCGGCTCCTCAAAAGGGCTGGAGCGGCTCACCTTGCTGCGCCATGGTGATGCTCAGTGAGCGTGCCCGCCAAGCCATCGATTCAACCTCGAGCAGCAGTTTTGCGTGCGACCTTAAAAAATGGCTCCAAATCATGGAGACCTATGAAGCGGGTAGCCACGGATATCACACGACCTTGCCCACCGACGCGTTGATGCGTTTGAGAGATGTGATGCAAGAAACGCGCGACTACGGGTTTGCCAAAGTGAAGGCCGAGCAAGTGGCCTTGGGCTCGGCGGTTCGCGCCTTGCTCGAGTCTCGAGGCATTGTGAGTGTCGCGGCCGACGGCTTCAAAGCCCCCGGCGTGGTGGTGAGCTACACCACGGATTCGGACATTCAAAACAGCAAAAAGTTCTTGAACCTGGGACTTCAAACCGCCGCGGGTGTGCCCCTGCAGTGCGACGAGCCCGCTGACTTCATGACCTTTCGCATCGGACTCTTTGGTCTAGAGAAATTGCACAACGTGCCGCGCAGCGTCGAGCACTTGGCGCACGCGCTTGATCAGTTGGGCATCAAGGAAGTGGCTCACGCAGCGGCTTGAGCCTGATCCCCTAGCGTCTCGGCTTTGGGGGTAGAGCAAAAAACAACTGGCTGCCATGAAAGTGGGGCCGGTTTTTTTTTGAGGCTTGGATTTTTGTTGGGTCAGCTTTGTTTTTTTATTTGTTTTTTTATTTCTTGTTTAAGTTTTTTTAATCTTGGGGAGACACGGGTATGCAAACAGCATCAATTCGTCGCGTGGTGACAGGGCATGATGAGCACGGCAAAGCGGTCGTCAAAATCGATGAGGTGTGCCAACACTTCAAAGAAGGCCGCCCCAACGGGTTTGTTTGCAATATTTGGACGACGGATACAGCCCCTGCTGACAACACCACGGACAAAGACTATGGCCTGCGCGAGGGGAAATTCACCTTCATTGAAAACGGTTCGGTCTTTCGCATATTGGATTTCAAACCTGGCGTTGCATATCGCATGCACCGCACCGACTCGGTCGACTACATCGTGGTGATGTCGGGCGAGATCGACATGGAACTCGACGACGGTGTCGAGGTTCATTTGAAAGCGGGCGACGTGATGGTGCAGCGAGGCACCATTCACAACTGGATCAACCGAGGCACCGAGGCGTGTGTCATGGCGGTGATTTTGATCCACGCCAAGTCGGCCGAGGCGGGTGGCCAATTGCTCACCCCCGCTGGCTGAAAAGCTTCCAGCGAACGCTCAAGGGTGAGCGCCATCACTCCGTGCTGTCCCTGCATTGCACAATCCCTTGGGTCTGTGCAGAAATACGCTTGGGCTCTTCAATCCTGAAGGGCGATGACAGTGAGGGTGAAAGGCCATGGTCGAATTGAAAGCCACAGGCATTAAAATGGCAGCGGCCACTGCTGACCCCAGGGCGAATGAAATGTGTGTAAAAGTGATAGGAGAATGTATTGATGACGCAGCAAACCCTTCAATTGGTGGGAATCACTCAACGGTGTGATCCTCAATCCTACAATTTTTTGGCGTTGAAGGCTTTGAGTGAACTCATGCCAGCACACATGGTGTTGACGATCGTAGACATCCAAGCAATCGAGTTTTACGATCCCGGCATGGAGAATGGTGTCATTCCAAAGCCTGTGAGTGATCTGTCGGGCAAAATTGCACAATCCCATGGGTTGATCATCTGGACGCCCGAGTACAACCATTCTCTTCCGGCGCGCATTAAAAATTGCATCGATTGGTTGTCGCGCTTAAAACCCAATCCTTTGCACAACAAGCCCACCATGATTGGTTCTGTGACGACAGGTCACTTAGGGGGGGCTCGGGTTCAATACGACTTGCGCCGAGTCTTGGATTCACAGCAAGCGCACACCTTGCTCAAGCCCGAGGTGTTCATTGGCAATGCCAAAGCCAAATTCAATTCCCACGGTGAGTGCTCCGATGAGGAAACCAAGAAAATACTTCTCCAGCAAATTCAAAGTTTCAAAAGTATGATCCTTCGCGAGCAGACATTGAATGGACTTGAATAGGGTCGTGGTACGAAAATGAGGGTTGCGATGATCTTTGTGTAACGCCGCTTGCTGTGATGGTCATGGTTGCGTCACATTGGAGTTGTAGAGTGCACAGACTTTACAGATCAACGATCCCTCTCAATGAACAACAACTCAAGACGTGACTTCATCATCAAGCTTTCCTCTGCTTCTGCTGCCATTGCCAGTGGAGGCATCTTGTCTGCATGTGCAAGCGACTCCGCGCCCATGGTCAATTTCAATTACGGGGTCGCCAGTGGAGATCCTGCGTTGGACGGCATGGTGATTTGGACCTGCGCAAGGTATGCGGATACTCCCCTCATGAACGTTGGGGTGCCCTTGCGCTATGAATTGGCCACCGACAATGCGTTCAGCAGCATTGTGAAGTCTGGTGACACCACGTCGACGGCTGCAACCGGTTTTACGGTCAAGGTGAACATCAGCGGTTTGAATCCGGGAGTGGATTATTTTTATCGATTCACCAGCGGAGTTTATAAATCCGGCGTTGGCAAGACCAGGACGTTGCCAAGCCTAGATGCCAAGCAAGTGAAGATGGCGGTTTTTTCTTGCTCACTGTATCCGGCTGGGTTTTTCAATGCCTATGCAGAAGCGGCCAAGTCTGACGCACAATTTGCCATTCATCTTGGCGACTACATCTACGAATATGGGTCCGATCCCAGCAAATACGGCAATACCGATGTGCTCAACAAAACCACGTCCGCAGCCATGGGCCGGGTTCCCCTGCCGGCCAATGACATTGTCAGCATTGATGATTACAGAACTCGTTATGCGCAATACCGAAGCGACCCCAATTTGCAAGTCCTTCATGCATCCATGCCCTGGATCACGGTGTGGGATGACCACGAGTTTGCCAACAATGCCTTCATGACGGGCGCAGAAAACCACGATCCTAAAACGCAAGGCGACTGGAACACCCGGAAAAATAACGCGGCACAAGCCTACCATGAGTGGCTTCCCAATAGAAATGATCCATTGGATATTGCCAATCGCTTTAAGATCTATCGACGCTTTGATTTTGCCAATATTTTGTCGCTTCACATGCTCGACACCCGCATAGAAGGACGCGTTCAGCAGTATGCAAACTATGGCACTGCAGTGTCTGTGGCAGACTACCAACCCTACATCACTGGGCTCACCACGGGCTCGGATGTCAGCCGAACCATGATCAGTTCTACTCAACTCGATTGGCTGCAAAAAGGGTTTGCATCGTCCACTGCCAAGTGGCAGGTCTTGGGCAATCAAGACATCATGGCCAAAATTTGGTGGCCTGCCAGCGTACTCACCAGCCTGGGCGTTGTGTATTTCAATCCAACCCCAACCAACCAAGCTGCTTTTTCGCAAACGATCACCGATTACTTGACTGCCAAGATGACCAAGGCCTTGGGTGGCACTTTGACGGCGACACAAACGGGACTGCTTGACCCCACATTGAATCCCAAATTGCCCTATAACTTGGACGCGTGGGATGGTTATCCTTTGAACCGAGAGCTCATTTTTCAGTCGATTCAAGCCTTGAATAAGCCTCTGGTCGCTCTTTCTGGGGACTCACACAATGCGTGGTTTTCTCAACTCACCACCTTAAAAGGCCAAAAAGTGGGGGTTGAGTTTGCTGCAACGTCTGTCACAGCGCCTGGGTTTGAGGCCGCAGGGTTGTCAACCATGGGTCCAGCACTGGACGGCAGCATCAACAGCAAACAATGGATTGATGGAAACGGTAAAAACTATGGATTGATCGACGATTTGAATTACATCGAGACCAAATCCAAAGGCTATTTGATGATGACCTTTACCCTTGACAGTGCCAAAGGGGAGTATATTTACTTGGATACGGTTGTGTCCAACGCCTACAAATCCACGGTGGGCAAAACGATCACAGTCACGCCAGATCTGAAAGCCAGTTACAGTTGATGCTTATTTGGCGAAAACCAGCGTTGGTCAACGCTATTGAGCATTGATTGTTGGTAACACCAGATACTGGTATAACCACAGACCCAGGACCGTGGCCAGTCCAAGCCAAATCAACACGATCATGACCAGTCCCGCGATCGAGACGGGGCGCTTGCGCTCTTGGGCCCACCAGTCATCGGCCTTGAGTTGACATTCTTCCAACACCTGCTGAGGGCAAAGTTTCATGGCCAAGCCAATGAGAATGGGCAGCAAGATCACATCGTCCAAATAGCCCAGCACTGGAATGAAGTCGGGGATCAAATCAATGGGGCTCAACGCATACGCCACGGCAAACAAGGCGATGAGTTTTGCCAATATCGGGGTGCCAGGGTGACGCGCTGCAAACCACAAGACCATGGTGTTGCGTTTGATGCCTCGAGCCCAGTTGCGGAGTGAATTGAAGAGGGGCATGTCTTCATTCTAGCCAAACCCATCGTTGTCTAGTGTCTTGCGCGTGCACTCCACGCTGCTGGTCAACGCTGGCGTTCACGCTCAAGCCATGGCCAATTCATTCTTCCTTTGGGCCCAACCCGTGAGCTTGAACTCCATCAACGCAAACAGGGCATAAAGCACCACCCCCATGATGGCCAGCAAGAAAAGGCCCGCAAACACCAAGGGGACATCAAAGTTGCCGCTGGCAATCATCATGACGTTGCCAATGCCTTTGTTGGCCGCCACGGTTTCAGACAGGACCGTTCCGACAAAGGACAAAGTGACTGCAATTTTCATGGAGGCGAACAAATAGGGGAGTGTTCTGGGCAGCCCCACATTGATGAGCAAATCCCACTGGCTCGCGCCAAGCACCTTGAAGACGTCTTCGAGTTCGGGCTCGGTGGACGCGAGTCCTGTCGCCACATTGACCACCACAGGAAACACACTGATGACAGCCGACGTCAAAATCGCGGGCACCGTGCCTGAGCCAAACCACACCACAAAAATCGGCACCACGGCCACTTTGGGGATGCAGGAAAATCCGACCAAGAGCGGGTAGGCCACGTCATAGGCCAATTTGGACGAACCAATCAAGGCGCCAAGCACGATACCCCCGACCACACCGGCGACAAACCCCACCAAGGTGGTGTAGAGCGTTTGTGTGGCGTGGGGCAGCAAGAGTGGAAACTTGACCCACAACACACTGGCAATCTCACTGGGCTTAGGCAGCACCAAACTTGAGACATGAAAGGCCATGCATCCCATCTCCCAGAGCAGAAAAAATCCCAATGTGGCCAGTGCACTCAAACTCAATTGCCGCAGTTGCTCTCGACTTGGTGCGAGAGAGTGAGTGCTCATGTCGGTGTTGTGGATGCTGCTCGTCATGTGAGTACCTCTTCAATGTTGGCATGCGAGATGGTCGAGCGCAACTCTTGGATCAATTCACTGAACTCTGGGGCGTAACTCATCTCAATGGAGCGCGGTCGCGCAAAATCCACCACCCGATCTTCCAAGATCCGACCCGGTCGACTCGTCATCACACAAATGCGGTTGGCCAAATACGCCGACTCGCGAAGGTCATGCGTGACCAAGAGCACGGTGGGTTTGTTTTTGAGCCACAAGCTTTGCAGGATGCTCCAAAGCTCCTCGCGGGTGAATTGATCCAAGGCACCAAAGGGCTCGTCCAATAGCAAAATTTGTGGCTCATGGATGAGCGCTCGGCAAAGCGAGGCGCGCTGCAGCATGCCACCCGAGAGTTGCCAGGGCTTTTTCTGGGCAAAGCCCTTGAGGCCGACCTGGGCGAGCAACGCCTCGGCCCGGTCTTTGAACTCGGTGTGTTTTTTGGCACGGTAGTCTTGGCGATAGGGCGAGACGATCTTGAGTGGCACCATCACGTTGTCCAAGACACTGAGCCAGGGCAGCATGGTGGGATTTTGAAAGGCCAAGCCCACGCGCATGTCTTGCTGCTTGGGATGCTTTTTACCTGCAGGACTCACCTCCTTGGAGCCCACCATCACGACGCCAGAGGTGGGTTTGAGCAGGCCTGCCACGAGTTTCAAGATGGTCGATTTACCACAACCGCTGGGGCCCACCAGACTCACAAAGTCGCCTTCGCTGAGCGTCAAGTTGGTGTTGTCCAGCGCCACCGTGCCGTTGCCGTATTGGAGTCTCACCTCAGAGAGTTGAATCAATGCTTTGTTCATGGAAAGGGTATGGCTGGAATTGCTGGTCATGGAACTGGTGGTCATGGGGTTTTCACAATCGAGCGGCTGGTGTGCTCGGTGTTGCGTGGATGGGGCGTGGGCATGGCTTGCACACCCTTGATGTTGCGCCCCCATCCCACGCTGTCTTCGATGAGTTTGCTGTGCTGCATGACAAAGCGTCCCCGCACCATGGTGTGCAGGGGGGCACCGTGGACCGCTCGTCCTTGCCAAGGCGATATTTTCGAGCGGGTTTGAAACAGGGACTGCTCAATGAGTCCGGTTTTGTTCAAGTCGACAAAGGCGATGTCGGCATGGGCGCCCGAGGCAATCACGCCCTTCACACCATACAGTCCCCAGGCCTTGGCTGGGTTCACGCTGCTCCACAAAACGTAGTCGGTGAGGCTGGCGCGTCCACGGCTCACTTCGGTGAGCATGATGGGCATTTGTGTCTCCACACCTGGAAAGCCACAATCGCACTCCCAGATGTTGGCGCGCGTTTTTTCTTCTATGCTGTGGGGCGCATGGTCTGTCGCGATCATGTCGATCACGCCTGATTTGAGCGCTTGCCACAGTGGCTCGTTGTGGCGTGACTCCCTCACGGGCGGGTTCACGCGAAGCACGCCACCGAGCTCCATCATGCGCTCGGTGTTGAGCAGCAAGTACTGGGGGCAGGTCTCCACCGTGATATCGACCCCGCGCGCTTTGGCCTCTTCGATGAGGTAGAGCGAGTCGGCGGCCGAATGGTGGGCAATGTGCACGCGAGCCCCCGTCCACTGCGCCAAAATGCTCACGCGCGAGATGGCCTCGATTTCACACACGGCGGGTCTCGCGGCCAAATGGGCCAAGGCGTCGGTGCGACCGGCCGCCACCAATTGCGCTTGACGCCTGGCCATGATGGAGGAGTTCTCCGCGTGCACGACTGTGCGGATCCCCAAGGGTGCGAGTTTCTCGAAACCCTCGAGGAGTGCGCCGTCGCTGGGTGCGGGCAAGTTGCCAAAGGTGTTGCCCACAAAGGCTTTGAAACTGCTCACCCCCGCATTCAACAAGTCCTCCAAATGGTCCACGGTGTCGTCGCCCAAAAGGCCATGGATGCCAAAGTCAACATAAGAGTGCTCGGCCGCTTTGAGCTTCATGGCCAATGCGTCCAAGGTGCCGGTGGGTGGATTGGTGTTGGGCATGTCAAAGACGGTGGTGACCCCTCCCTTGGCGGCTGCGCCAGATCCAGTTTGCCACGTCTCTTTGTGGGGGTAGCCTGGGTCTCTGAAATGCACATGGCTATCGATGGCGCCAGGCAAGAGGTGCAGGCCCGTGGCATCAAACACATGCGTGGACTCGGGCATGGCTGCGAGGTCTCCAACGGCCACGATGTGCTCACCGTGGATGGCGACACAAGCACTCACAATGCGCTCATGGCTCACGACCTGCGCGCCGGTGATCACGAGGTCAACTGGATGGGGATGGGGATTCATGGGGCACTCTTTTTGTGTGGATGATGACGGCTCACAGTGAGGCCCAGCCGCCGTCAACGGGGAGGTCGACGCCCGTGATTTGGCGCGAGACGTCGCTGGCCAAAAATAAGCACGCATGGGCCACATCTTGGTCGGTGCTCACGCGGCGAAGGGCGTAGTCCTCTGCGTGGCGCAGCATGGCTTCTTGCATGGAGATGCCCAGTGTTTTGGCCATGTTGGCGCAGACCTTTTCACGAAACCGAGGACCATCGACCATGCCTGGGGCCACGCAGTTGACGTTGATGTTGTGCGGGCCCGCTTCGAGCGCGAAACTCTTGGTGATGCCCCTCAAACCCCACTTGGAGGCAGAGTAGGCCATGCGGCCAGCGCGACCGCGCATGCCAAAGGTGCCACCCACGTTGACGATCTTGCCGCTTCGCTGCGCGACCATGGTGGGCAAGACCGCCCTCATGGTGTTGAAGCACCCCTTCATGTTGAGCTCAATGATTTGATCAAACTCCTCGGGTGTCGTCTCCCATCCGGTTTTGCCGATGGGCCCCGAGCCCCCGGCCACATTCACGAGCACATCGATGCGGCCAAAGGAGCGCAAGGCTTCATTGGCCAAGGCCTGGGTGTCCGAGCTCAGGGTCAAGTCGCAAGGCTGCACCTTGCACGGCAGCCCCATGTCGAGCACCAGTTGCGCCACCGGTTCCACGGCTTGCAAGTCGCGAGCAGCGAGCACCAAGTGCGCTCCCTCATTTGCAAAGGCCAAAGTGATGGCCCGCCCCATGCCTTTGGCTGGACCACTGATCAAGACGACTTTTTTTTCAAGAGAGAGTTGCATGGTGTGCTGTAGGGTGAGGAGAGGGTGAGGTCAAGGTGTTTTTAAAAAGTAACTTAAAAGAGTTTGGTGGGTCGCTCGGCTTTGGCGGGCAAAAAGCTGTGATCAAACACTTCGGCAACGCTGGGGGTTCTGGGCAACTGGTTGCTCTCGACCACGGTGGCGATGGCTTTTTTAAGTCTGGCGTCGTCCACGTCTCCGAGTCCGAGTTTGGCCATTTCACCGTGGTTCATGTCGTTGCGCAGTGTGGCGTTGAGTTTGGCCACTTCAAGGTCTTTGTTCAAAAGAGGTTCTTTGTTGAGCACGTATTGCACTGCAGGTGCAGGGGCGGCCAAGACCTCTTTGATGGCTTTGTTCAAGGCGCGCAAAAAGCCTTTCACCGCTTCGGGATTTTCTTTGGCAAAGCTTCTCGAGAAAAACACCGTGTTGGAGTAGAGGTCCAAGCCGTGGTCCCCAAACCGGATGAAGCGAAGGTCCTTGTCGGCGTCGTGTCCCATGCCCTGGGCGCTGAAGGTGATGGTGGTGATGTAGC
>CAIPFK010000111.1 GCA_903864315.1 uncultured Burkholderiales bacterium
GAGGGCTCAGGTCTCTTTGGAGATTTTGATGGACGGAAAGACTGAGGAGAAGTCACGTGCCTTCGCGGCAATTTTGATGGCCACTTGGCGCGCCATGGCCTGGTAAATTTGAGCCACCTCGCCACTCGGGTCCGCCACCACCGTGGGTTTGCCGCTGTCCGCTTGCAAGCGAATTTTGATATCCAACGGCAAGGCCCCCAAATAATCAATCTCCAACTGCTGGGCCATGTTGCGGCCTCCATCGACGCCGAAGATGTGCTCGGAGTGACCGCATTGGGAGCAAATGTGCACCGCCATGTTTTCCACCAATCCAAGAATGGGCACCCCCACCTTGTCAAACATTTTGATGCCTTTTTTGGCGTCCAAGAGTGCAATGTCTTGTGGGGTGGTCACGATCACGGCCCCCGTCATGGGCACACGCTGTGAGAGCGTGAGTTGAATGTCTCCCGTGCCCGGGGGCATGTCCACGATCAAATAATCCAGCTCCCGCCACAGTGTTTGACGCAGCAACTGCTCCAACGCTTGGGTGGCCATGGGACCGCGCCAAATCATCGCCTCATCGGGCGAGACCAAAAAACCAATCGACATCACTTGCACACCGTAATTCTCCAGTGGCTCCATGGTTTTGCCGTCTTCGCTTTGGGGGCGCGCGTTCACGCCCATCATCATGGGCTGGCTTGGGCCATAAATGTCCGCATCCAAGAGCCCCACCGTGGCACCCTCACTGGCCAAGGCCAAGGCCAAATTGACCGCCGTGGTGCTTTTGCCCACCCCGCCTTTGCCTGACGCCACTGCCACGATGTTTTTGACGTGTGGGAGCAACTGCACGCCGCGTGTCGCCGCATGGGCCAACACCTGGGTGCTCACACCCACTGTCACCTCTGCCACTCCCTCAAGAGCGGTGAGGGCTTGGGTGATCAAGGCCTGGAATTGGGGCCACTGGCTTTTGGCTGGATAGCCCAAGGCCAGATCCAGGCTCACGTGCGCGCCAAGGATCTGTACATTTTTGATCGACTTGCTCGTCACCCAATCTTGCCCCGTGTTGGGGTCTTTGAGCTTGGACAAAGCGTCTAATACGATGGATTCGGTCACTTGCATGAAAAACACTCCAATGCCCCAATGCGGGGACTTCATTGACTCGGCAGATGGGGCATAGTCTATCCAAAAGGCATAGCCCTTTTCCAAGCACGGATGAATCGCGCCAAGAATTGATTCGGTTCAGGCCCGCAAGTCATTTACCGACAGAACACGTCCACAGCAACAACGCCACGCCACTTCGGCCTTAAAATGAAGGCAATTCCACGCATCACTGCCTTTGGGCACTGGCCCCTTGAGCGGGCTCTTTTTTTCCGAACAAGTGGCCCTTGGCCGCTTGTTGGTGGACTTTTTTTACTCTGATGGGCCAACAAGTTCTATGACCGCGCGCCAACTCTTTGTCACCACCGCCTTGCCGTATGCCAACGGTAACTTTCACATTGGCCACATCATGGAGTACATCCAGGCCGACATCTGGGTGCGTTTTCAACGCATGCAAGGCCACCAGGTCTACTTCGTCTGCGCCGATGACGCCCATGGCGCGCCCATCATGATTGCCGCTCAAAAAGCGGGTATCACGCCCCAGGAGTTCGTTGCCAACATTGCCAAAGGGCGCAAGCCTTATTTGGATGGTTTTCACATCGCTTTTGACAACTGGCACTCCACCGACGGGCCAGAGAACCATGAACTTGCGCAACAAATTTACCTTGACTTGGAGGCCGAAGGCCTCATCGAGCGACGCACCATTGAGCAGTACTTTGATCCAGAGAAGTCGATGTTCTTGCCCGACCGATTCATCCAAGGCGAGTGCCCCAAGTGTGGAGCGGCCGATCAGTACGGGGACTCGTGCGAGAACTGTGGCGCCGTCTACAGCCCCACCGACCTCAAGCAGCCTCGCTCCACGCTCTCAGGTGCTACGCCCGTCTTGAAAAGCTCAGAGCATTTCTTTTTCAAACTCTCTCACCCCAAGTGCGTGGACTACCTCAAAGAATGGACCCAAGATGGCAAACTTCAAAGTGAAGTGGCCAACAAGGTCAAGGAGTGGTTCACCCCCAACGAGCAAGGCCTGAGCGGTCTGAGCGACTGGGACATCAGTCGCGATGCGCCCTACTTCGGCATTGAAATCCCCAATGCCCCTGGCAAGTACTTTTATGTCTGGCTTGATGCACCGGTGGGCTATTTGGCCGCACTCAAAAATTACTTTGTCAACGGTGGCCCCTTGGCGCGGGGTGAGCCGCGCAGCTTTGAGGACTTCATGGCCAGCCCCGACGTGGAGCAATACCACTTCATTGGCAAAGACATCACCTACTTTCACACGCTCTTTTGGCCCGCGATGCTGCACTTTAGCCACCGCAAAACGCCCAACAACATTTTCGTGCATGGCTTTATCACCGTGAGCGGCGAAAAAATGAGCAAAAGTCGTGGGACCGGCATCGATCCGCTGAAATACCTCTCCATTGGCATGAACCCCGAGTGGCTTCGCTACTACATGGCGGCCAAGCTCAACGCCCGCGTGGAGGATGTGGACTTCAACCCCGACGATTTTGTCGCTCGGGTCAATGCTGACCTCGTGGGGAAATACATCAACATTGCCTCTCGCAGTGCGGGCTTCATTGGCAAACTCTTTGAGCACCGCCTGGGCCCCATCTCCGCCGAGGGTCAGGCCTTGATCGAGCAGCTGCAAGCCAAAGCCGCCTCCGTCTCCCAGGGCTACGAAGACCGTGAGTACGCCCGGGTCATGCGCGAGGTGATGCTCTTGGCCGATCTGGTGAACGGCTTTGTCGATCAATACAAGCCCTGGGAAGCGGCCAAAAAGCCTGAACTGCGAGACCAGTTGTGGTCCACGTGCAGCACCTGCATCGAGTGTTTTCGTCTCTTGAGCCTTTATTTAAAACCCGTGCTGCCTCAACTGGTGAGTGCCGTGGAAGCCTTCCTTGGTGTTGCACCTTTGCGTTTCACCGACGCTTCAGCCCCCTTGGGTGCGGGCCGAGAAATTGGCAACTACAAGCACTTGATGCAGCGAGTCGACACGGCCATGATGGACCAACTCTTTGAGCTCGAAGGTTCTCCAAGCGCTGCTCAAGCCACCAAAGCGGCGTCAAATTCATCCAAACCCAAGGCAGGCAAGGACACAGCCGAGCAGACGGCAACAACGCCGAACCCATCGAACCCATCGAACACCTCCAACCCATTGGCCCCGGGTGGTGAAGACATTGCCCACGAGATCAGCATCGATGACTTTGCCAAAGTGGACCTGAGGATCGCCCTCATCACCGCTTGCGAGGCGGTCGAAGGATCGAACAAACTGCTGCGACTGACACTGGACGTGGGGGAAGGAAACACCCGACAAGTCTTCAGTGGCATTGCCAAGCACTACACGCCACAGGAGTTGGTGGGACAACTCACCGTGGTGGTGGCCAATTTGGCGCCTCGCACCATGAAATTTGGTGTCTCTGAGGGCATGGTCTTGGCAGCGAGTCACGCCAATGAAAAAGAGCACCCAGGCGTCTTTGTGCTGAAACCTTGGCCAGGCGCCAAGCCCGGCATGCGAATTCATTAGTCATAGGCCACCCTTGAAACTGCACGCCTTCAAACCTCGCGCTCTCTTGGCTTTTCGCCATTACGCCTTGGAGGACTTGGTGAAAGACGTGGGCTCCGGGGTGAGTGTGGGGTTTGTGGCGCTGCCCCTGGCCATGGCCTTTGCCATCGCCTCAGGCCTCACCCCAGAAGCGGGACTCTTCACCTCCATCGTTGCAGGCTTGGTGGTCTCGCTCTTGGGGGGCACCCATGTTCAAATTGCTGGGCCCGCTGGCGCCTTCATCGTGGTGGTCTATGCGGTCGTGCAACAATTTGGCCTCTCGGGGCTGCTGCTGACATGCTTCATCTCAGGCCTGCTGCTCTTGGCCTTTGGGCTGATGCGCATGGGTCTTTTGATCCGCTTCATCCCCGTGGCCGTGGTGGGCGCCTTCACCAATGGCATTGCGGTGCTGATCATGGTCTCTCAGCTGAAGGATTTTTTGGGCCTTGACGTGGCGCACATGCCGGCTGATTTTGTGGGGATCTTGAGCGCCTTGCTGGCGAATTCGGCGAGCATGAACCCTGCAGCATTCGCGTTGTCACTTCTGTGCGTGGGGGTGTGGATCCTCTGGGCCAAGTTCGCGCCTGCACTCTCGCGCCGATTGCAAGGCATGCCAGGGCTGGCTGGCCTCTCGGGCCTCTTTAATTTGCCAAGCGCCATGATTGTCTTGCTCGCGGGCACTGGACTTGCACAAGCCTTGGGGTGGGAGATGGCGACCATTGGCTCTCGCTTTGGGGGTATCCCAGAGCATTTGCCCACTTGGCATGGGTTCGAGTGGACGTGGTCTGAGGCTCGAGCGGTGTTCCCCTCGGCCCTCACCTTTGCCGTCTTGGGTGCCATCGAGTCCTTGCTGTGCGCGCGGGTGGCCGATCAACTCACGCACGATCACCACGACGCCAACCAAGAGTTGATGGCGCAAGGCTTGGCCAATGTGCTCACACCGTTTTTAGGCGGCATGCCCGCCACCGGCACGATTGCCAGAACGGTCACCAACATCAAGAGTGGCGCTCGCACAGGAGTCGCTGGCGTGGTGCATTCACTCACCTTGATGGTGATCGTGCTCGTGGGCGCATCCTTGGCCAAGCAAGTGCCCTTGGCGTGCTTGTCGGCGATTTTGATGATGGTGGGCTGGAACATGGGCGAGTGGAGAGCGTTTGCGCAGTTGGGCCAATTTCGGCCACCCTATCGCATCACGTTTTTGGCGGTCTTTGGCCTGACGGTCTTCATCGACTTGAGCACGGCCGTGCAGGTCGGATTGGCCTGTGCCATGATCACCTTCATTTACCGAATTTCAGAGCTCACTCGAATTCAATCCGTGTCTGCCATGGAGATGGAGTCGCTCATGGCCAACGCAGACCCCCAGGCTTTCCCCTCCAACCCCAAAGAAGAGGCCCCCATCCATTGCCATCGGCTGGTAGGCGCTTTGTTTTTTGGGGCCGTGGAATTGCTCGAGACCACGGCAAAGTCCTTGACTGGCGGCACCCTCATCTTGGACTTTGAAGGGGTGCTCTACATGGACTCGAGCGGCCTGGACGCCTTGATGGAGCTCTCGCGGTCTTGCCAAGCCCAGGGCACTCGCCTCATCGTGTGCTCGGCGTCTCATCAGCCACGCGATATTTTGCTGCGTTTGGGGCCCAAATACCATGCCGGCCAACTCGCCACGCTGGAACAATACGACACCTTGCCAGATGCGTTGGCAGGCGTTGGCAGGCATGGGCCAGCATTGATCTGAAGGGTTCAATCCAAACGATGGGCCATCGGCTCAATGCTGGCGGCCCATGACACGCCGCCTGCCCTCAGTGGCTCTTGAGGAAGAAAGCCGATAGAATTGCTTGACCCAGTCTTTTCGCAGCGCATCCTTATTTGCACTGCGCAATGGGCACCTCCTCATTCTCACCCTACCAGTCAGAGCCGCCATGTCCTTTTTCAGACGCCCCGATTACCACTCCGAGGTGAGCCACTTCATTGATGAGCTCAAGGCCCACAACCCCAGTCTTGAAGCCCATCAACGCGCAGGACGAGCCCTTTTGTGGGACCAACCGCTCGAGCGCGAAGTCTGGGCCGAGTACCGTGCGGGTCAAGTTCCTCAAAACGCCTACGTTTACCAAACACAGACCCAAGCTTTGTACAAAAAACCCCAAACCAACGGGTCTTGATCAACACCCCCCGTGTGTTGAGCTCACCCTCATTGTGTACAACAGGCCTTCATCCTCGCTCTAGACATGACCACACCCAACGACCCCAACCCGGCTGGGATGCCTAGACTAGGCGGTGCTCAAGGCGAGCCTTCGCCCCCGCAGCCTCAAGCGCCCACCCAAGACACGCAGCAGTCTTGGGCCCATGAAGCCACGCCCAAAGACGACTTTGAGCGTGGCTTGGTCAGCGCCTTGGACAATCCCTCCCAGTTGGCACAAGATCAAATGCCCGAGGTCGTGGACCAAGTGGCCTTGGCCAAGCTCTATGGTGAGCCGCTTTTTTCACTGCCCCAAGACCTCTACATCCCACCCGACGCCTTGGAGGTGTTTTTAGAGGCCTTTGAAGGACCGCTGGATTTGCTGCTGTATTTGATCCGCAAGCAAAATTTCAACATCCTTGACATTCCCATGGCCGCGCTCACGCACCAGTACCTGAGCTATGTGGAGGAGATTCGGCAGCGCAACTTGGAGCTTGCCGCCGAATACTTGTTGATGGCCGCCATGCTGATCGAGATCAAGTCACGCATGCTCTTGCCTCCCAAGCGCAGCAGTGAAGCCCTGGAAGTCCAAGACCCCAGAGCCGAGCTGGTGAGAAGGCTCTTGGAGTACGAAAAAATGAAACTCGCAGCCGCCCACATCAACGAGCTGCCCCAGATCGGACGAGACTTTCTCAAAGCGCAAGTCTTCATCGAGCAGTCTTTGCACGTGCGACTGCCCCAGGTGCACGCACCGGACCTTCAGCAAGCTTGGAACGACATCTTAAAGCGCGCCAAGTGGGTGCAGCACCACAAGATTTCGCGCGCCGAGCTCTCCGTGCGTGAGCACATGAGCATGGTCTTGCGAAAGCTCCAAGGTCAACGGTTTGTCGAATTTGAGTCCCTCTTTGACGTCTCGCAAGGCGCCAGTGTCTTGGTGGTGACCTTTGTGGCTTTGCTGGAACTGGCCAAAGAAATGCTCGTGGAGATTACCCAAGGCGAGGTCTATGCGCCCATTTATGTTCGACTCGCTTATTCGAGTGTGAACTGAAGTCTTGGGTGGGCCGCATGGACACCACCCTTGCCGGGTGCGGGCAAGTCACGGCTGCGCTCGAGCAGGCCCACTCCCCTGAAACTAGACCCATTCGGACTTGGACTGTCTGGACATCAGTTGATGCATCGCCTCTTGGGCTGAGACTTGCCCCTCCAAAATCGAGTTCACCATCTGTGTGATGGGCATCTCAATGGCCAAGGCCTGGGCTCTTTGTAAGACCGTTTTGGCGCTGTACACCCCTTCGGCCACATGGCCCAATTCGGCCAGGATATGCACCAAGGTTTTGCCTTGAGCGAGTTCGAGTCCAACCCGGCGGTTGCGTGACAAATCTCCGGTGGCGGTGAGCACCAAGTCACCCATGCCACTGAGTCCCATCAAGGTGTCTCTCACCCCGCCCAGTGGAATGGCCAAGCGGGTCATCTCGGCCAAGCCGCGGGTGATCAAGGCTGCACGGGCGTTGAGTCCGAGATGCAGACCGTCGCAAATCCCCGTGGCAATGGCCATGACGTTTTTGACGGCCCCACCCACTTCCACACCCACCCAATCTGGGTTGGCGTAAATGCGCATGTGGGGACCGTGAAAGGCCTCGACCATGGCTTGGGTGACCTCAGCACGAGGCGAGGAGGCGACCAAGGCCGTGGGTTGCCCTGTGGCCACTTCCTTGGCAAAACTCGGGCCTGAGAGGACCCCGCACAGGAGCTCTGGCGCCACTTGGGCTTGAACCTCGTGGGGCAAGAGCCCCATGGGGTGTGGGTGCTCTGGCGTGGCCCTTGGCGACTCAAAACCCTTGCACAACCAAATCACCGGTGTTTGCCGCACGTGAGCGCGAACGCCCAAGAGCATCTCCCGAAGCGCGGCCGTGGGCGTGGCCAAGACCACCAAATCTTGCTGGCCAAGCCAGTCCCCCAAGGGCTCGCCACTCAAGTGCAAGGACTGGGGAAACGCAATACCGGGCAGGTAGCGGACATTGACTCGACTCTCTCGAGCCTTGTGGAGCCACGCTGTGTCCCGACTCCAAAGGGTGACGCGGCCCTCGGTGTTGGTGACCTCGCCCTGGGGCGGGGCGCCACTGGGTTGATGATGGCCCAGCGCAATGGCCAAGGCCGTGCCCCAAGCCCCAGAGCCCAAAATCGCCACTTTCATCGCACGTCCTTCACGTTCAAGCCTGGACTGGGGCGCTGCCCACCATGCCCGTCGGGTGCGAAGTGGACCAGGTGAGTTCCTGGGCTGGGCAAGAATGCACGCGCTGCGTCAAACCCGCTGGCCCTGGGCTCACTGGGTGGGCGTGGGTGTGGCCGTGGGTTGAGCATTTTGTTGCTGCTGCTCATACATCGCTTGGAAATTGATCTCCGCCAAATGAACGGGGGGGAAACCGGCGCGTTGGATGACATCGGCCACATTGCCACGCAAATAAGGATAGACCATTTGTGGGCAAGCAATGCCCACAATGCCACCGAGTTGCTCTTGAGCGACGTTGCGAATCTCAAAGATGCCGGCCTGCTTGGCCTCGACCAAAAAGACCGTCTTGTCTTGAATCTTGGTGGTGACCGTGGCGGTCACGGTGATTTCATACACGCCTTCGTTGACTGTCTCAGCGCCCACTTGCAATTGGATGTCCACCGTGGGTTGCTCTTGGGAGAGCAAAATGGCAGGGGAATTGGGTTGTTCGAGCGAAATATCTTTTAAATAGATGCGCTGGATTTGAAATACGGGCGTCGCCTCTTGGGTCATGGAAATTCCTCTGCTTTAAAAAAACAAGATGTGCATCCATGGGGATGCAGATGAACACGCACCCCAGCGCACTGCACGTCGCCGTTTAAACATGAGCGCGTGAAATGCACTGGGATCAAGGGGTTGGGGCCTAAAAGCCACAGCGCACGAGCTGTGCGCACAAAGCCTCACGCGCCCAAAAGGGCTTTGGC
>CAIPFK010000112.1 GCA_903864315.1 uncultured Burkholderiales bacterium
CAAGAACAGAATCGTAAGCAGTCGAAGACTGGCCAGAAAGGGTGACCACAATCTGCGGGGATTGCTCAAACTGCTTGAGACTTAAACGAGTTTTGATTTTTTTGTTATCGACGTGCGCAATGGTTGAGAACCCGTGCATGAACAGTAACTGCTTGTAAAGCCCATCGGGTCCGCTGTACGAACCGATTGCAAGGTCAGCCTCTCCTGAGGCTAACAGGCCTGCAATTTGCTCTGCAGGGACTTGCAACGTCCGTATTGAGCAGTACGGGGCTTCTTTTCGAAGCCGAGTCAGTAAAGTGGGTAAAAAAACAAGCTCACCCATATCCGTGATGCACAGGGTGAACATTCGTTTTGCAGTTTTGGGATTGAAACTGACTGCCGTCACGATTCGTTGGCGAATCAACGCCATGACATCCATCACTGAATCTTGCAGTGAGATAGCTTTAGGTGTGGGCTCCATGACAAACCCTGTTTTGACAAACAGCGGGTCATCAAAATATTGACGCAAACGTTTAACCGCATGGCTCACCGCACTTTGCGAGAGGCCAAGACCCAATGCGGCCTTGCTGACATTTTTGGATCGGAGCATGGCCTCCAAAACGGAAAGCAAGTTGAGATCTAATTCATTTATATGCATGTTATTCATTCTAACTATGAATGAAATTTGATTGACGCACGCACGAGAACTCCCTAATCTGGACTCGAGTTGATTTGCATCAAGACAAATTGGAGGCTGAAATGTGGGTAAAAAATTGCTGGTACGTCATTGCCTGGGATCACGAAATTCCAGCTGCTAATGAGGATAAACTTTTTACTCGAAAAGTACTCAACGAGCCCATTCTGGTTTTTAGAACGAGCGACGCGAGCATGGTCGCAATTGCAGATAAATGCTGCCACCGGCACGCACCACTATCTGCTGGTCACAGAGAAGGCGATGAAGTACGTTGTGGATACCATGGCCTACTTTTTGATGCCCATGGACAATGCAAAGAGGTGCCAGGCATGGACACCCCCCCATCCAAAGCATGCGTTAAAAAATACCCTCTGGCTGTCAAAAATAAATGGGTATTTGTCTGGATGGGTGATGCCGAGAAGGCCGATGTAGCCATGTTGCCCGATAATTTTTCATGCGACCATCCCGATTGGGTCAACGTTCCCGGGTACATGCACTACGACACACCATACCTGTTGATTGCGGATAATTTACTGGACTTTTCCCACCTCAGTTACGTTCACGCCAACACACTGGGGGGGAGTGTTGCCATTGCCCTTGCTAAACCACTGGTTGAAGTGATTGACACGAATGGCCAACGTGGCGTCAAGGTCTCGAGGTTTATTCCCGATGTCCCAGCTCCACCCTATTACAAAAGATTTCAAGATTTCGACTCCAACTTGGATAGATGGTTTATTTACGAATTTTTGTTTCCCTCCACTTTGTTGATGCATTCAGTTGGAAGGCCTGTCGGTGATGCAGTCGACGACAACAGCAGAGCGGTCATCAATCACAGTTGTCAAACTTTGACGCCAGAAACTGAATCTTCGACGCATTATTTTTTTCAGCAATCTCATAGGGCTAGCGTTCAGGACCCCACGATCCGACACAACATGTTCAATACACTGATTGAAGCCTTTAACGAGGACCGCGACACGATCACGGCTCAATTTAAAAATCTCACTGAAAATGCCGAACATGAGATGCTTCCGCTGCATTTTGATTCGGCATTAATTCGTTTCCGAAAGATGTTGGCCGATGCCGTTCAAGCAGAAAAAAATTCAGCCCTACACACGATCGTGAAATTCAATAAATAACCAAGGAGAAAGCCATGCAATCATACGTAGAGCAACTCAAAAAATTGAGATCACTTGTCTTAACAGGAGCGCTGACCATGACCTCTATGGCATGGGCAGACATTCATGTTGGTGTCATATTGTCATTGACAGGACCAGGTGCTTCCTTGGGCATCCCAGAGGAAAAAGTCATCAAACTTTGGAGCTCCGAACTTGGGGGGCAAAAAGTTAAGTTCACCATCTTGAATGACAATTCAGACACCAGTACGGCGGCCAAAAGCACGATGCGCTTGATAACTGAGGACAAAGTGGATCTGATCATTGGTTCGTCTGTGACCCCAACTTCTTTGGCTATTGTTGAAGCAGCCGGAGCAGAAAAAGTTCCCGTCATTAGTTTGGCGGGCGGGGGCGCTATTGTTTTGCCACAAGATGGCCCTCGTCGCTGGGCATTCAAGCTCTCGCCAACGGAGGTCATCTCGACAAGTCGAGTGATGGATCACATGGGCAAAGCTGGACTCAAAACGATGGCCACAATTGGCGTGGCCAACAGTTATGGTGATGGATTTTTGAAAACTGTTGAAGCATTGGCTCCAACTAAAGGCATTAAAGTTCTTGCCAGTGAAAAATACAACGCCAACGATCAAACTGTGACCGCACAGGTTTTGAAAGTTTTAAGCTCCAGCCCTGATGCCGTGTACATCCTGAGCTCAGGTACACCGGGCGCATTGCCTCACATCGAGCTTATTCAAAGAGGATATAAGGGCAATATCTATCAAACCCAAGGCGTAGCAAATGCGGATTTTTTGCGCGTCGGTGGTAAAGCCTTAGACGGCAGCTTTATGACTGTTGCCCCTGTTTTGGTGGGGGATCAACTTCCGGATAGCAATCCGATCAAAAAAGTTGCAATTGATTTTTTGAAAAAATCTGATGCTAATTTCGGAGTTCAAAATCGCTCTTTGTTCGGTGCCACAGCA
>CAIPFK010000113.1 GCA_903864315.1 uncultured Burkholderiales bacterium
ACCACCAAGGGGGGGGCGCCAATGTAGTTGGCTCTCACAAGCTTGTGAATTCGGCCTGGAAAATTGCGGTTGCCCGAGACCACTGCGGCGGTGACCAAGTGGCGAGACTCAATCTCTTGTGCCACCTCTGGGCTCAGTGGCCCAGACTTGCCCCCGAAGGTGGTGCAGCCAAATCCGATCAAGTAAAAGCCCAGTTTCTCCAAGGGCTCCATGAGTCCCAAGTTCTTCAAGTACGTGATCACCGCGGGTGAACCCGGTGCCAAGGAGGTTTTAACCCAAGCAGGAGGGGCAATACCGCGCTTGACCGCATTGCGAGCGACCAAACCCGCGGCAATCATGACTTCGGGGTTGGAGGTGTTCGTGCACGAGGTGATGGCCGCTATCACCACGGCACCCGTGGGAATGACACCCGGCACACTGTCGACCAAGGTGGGGCCAAAGCCTTCTTGCGCAATGGACTGGGTCAAGCGCGAGCTGAAATCCAAAGCCACTTTGGGCAATGGCAAGCGGTCTTGTGGACGCCTGGGACCCGCCAGCGAAGGCACGGCTTGGCCGATATCGATCTCAATGACCCTGGAGTACTGGGGATCGATGGAGGTGTCTGTGCGAAACAATCCCGCACGTTTGGAGTAGGCTTGAACCAAATCAATTTGTGACTGCTCGCGACCCGTCACCTTGAGGTACGCCAGTGTCAGATCATCGACGGGGAAAAATCCGCAGGTGGCACCATATTCGGGGGCCATGTTGGCGAGGGTGGCGCGCTCTGGGATCGGCATGTGTTGTGCCACGGGTCCAAAAAATTCAACCGCGCAATTGGCCACTTGCTCTTGCCGCAAACGCTCGGTCACCAAAAGGGCAATGTCAGTGGTCCAGACCAAGGGGGAGGCATGGCCGGTCAATTTCACGCCGACGACCTCAGGAATGGGAAACGAGTAAGCCAGTCCCAGCAAAGCGGCTTCGGCGTCAATGCCGCCCACCCCCCAACCCAACACCCCAAGCGCATTCACCATGGGGGTGTGAGAGTCACCACCAATGACAAATTCAGGGCATACCCACAGGTCGTCGTTGATTTTTTGCTGGGTGACCACGCTGGCAATTCTCTCGAGATTGACCTGGTGGATGATGCCGCTGCCCGGTGGAAAGACGCGCAAGCCCTTGAAGGCTTGCTGGGCCCAATCGATGAAGGAGTAGCGCTCGCGGTTTCTCTCCAACTCCACTTGCATGTTCTTCACGACGGAGTCCGCTGCGCCCCAATGGTCCACTTGGACCGAGTGATCGATGATCAAGTCCACTGGCACCACGGTGTCAACTAGACTGGGCTCACCCCCCATGCGAGAAAAGGCGTCGCGCATGGCGGCAATGTCTTGCAGCACGGGTACACCGCTCGAGTCGGGCAAAATAACCCGGGTCACAAAGAGGGGGACATCTTGGCCGATGTGCTCAGTCCAGTGGAGCAACAAGTCGATCTCCTCCTTGGACACCGACTTGCCTTGGAGGTGGGAGCGAAGCGCGTTTTCAAGAAAAACTCGGATCACATACGGCATCGTCAAAAGGCTGCCGCCGGCTTCGTGCATCGCCAACGCGAGATCCACACCTTGCCAAGCCAAGCCATCCTTGTTTTGAAATATCAAGGCGGATGGGTCTGATTTTTTTTCTTGGGTCATATTCAAGTCGATTGACATTTTGGATTGAATTTTCTTTGTTTGGTGAGAGGTGCGTCGCACATCTTGCATACGCACTCAACTGCTCTTTTGAGTCCCGCTACTACACACACGAGCACCACTGAATGGCATGACTTGGTGCACCTCGCGCAGTGAAACTTGCAAGAGAAAACCAAGTTGCGATTGGGTGCGTGGCATGTTACAAAATAATGGGGTA
>CAIPFK010000114.1 GCA_903864315.1 uncultured Burkholderiales bacterium
AGCGTCGTGGATCACCCCAAATACCAGGGCAAAAGAATCTTTTGCTCTGGGATCAATTTAACGCGGATCTATCAAGGCAAACAAAGTTTCGTGTCTTTTCTTTTCAGAAGTTTAGCGCTGCACAACAAACTTTATCGCGGAATCCTGCCCAGCCAAGAAAAAGACTCCTTGGATCACCCGCTCAATGAGCCTGAAAGAACCCATGAAAAGCCTTGGGTGGCGGTGGTTGAAACCTTTGCCATTGGTGGAGGGTGTCAACTGCTCTTGGTGGTGGACTATGTGATCGCTGAAAAGGGTTCCTATTTCAGTCTGCCTGCCAGAAAAGAAGGCATTCTTCCAGGTTCTGCCAATATTAGATTGACGCGCTTTCTTGGTGAGAGGTTGGCCCGGCAAGCCATCATGTTTGACAAATTGCTCTATGCCGATTCGCCCGAGGGCAAACTGATCGCCAATGAAGTCACCCAAAGCGATGGCATTGAAGCCGCCATTGAACGCGTGGTTCAAAATGGCACGGGCTCCGGCATGGTGAGTGCTGGTGCAAATCGGCGCGCCATCCGTATCCAAACCGAACCATTGGACATGTTTCGAAAATACATGGCCACCTATGCACTTGAACAGGCTTTTTGCAACATGAGCGAGCAGCTCATCAGCAACCTGGAAAAGCACTGGAACGCCAAAGAGAGAAAATTGTAAACATGAGCTTGAATTTACCCAGCTTACTTGGCAACATAGAGCAGCAGTTCGGCTCGCTTCCCGCGATCAGGAAGTGGGAGAAAGACGATAAGTCACTCACTTGGAAAGAGCTGATCGGACAAGTCTCAAGAATCGCTGGTGTTTTCAGAGAGCTTGGTCTTCATAAAAATGATCGCTACGCAATTATAGGAAAGAATTCTGTCACGCTCGCCTCCTTGCTCTATGCCGGCTACTGGACGGGCTGTGTACCCGTACCACTTAACTATCGACTCTCAAAATTTGAAATCGAACATTTAATATCAGACTTCTCACCAAAGGTGATCTTTATCAGCGAAGATTTTCTTCATTTGGTGCACACCGAAGTAGCCCAGAAATTCAATGCCAAGCTCATTGCTTTTGACCCCATCGCTCAGACATCCAAGTCTTCGAATTACACCTGGCTGGAAGATATTCAATCACCGGTATCTTTGACTCCAAGGAATCAGCCCCAAGACGATGACATCGCCATCATCTTGTACACAGGTGGCACCACCGGACCGGGCAAAGGTGTTTGCTTGAGTCATAAAAATATCGTGATGAATGCCCTGCAAATATCGAATTCGATGCGACCCTCAAAGGATGACATTTACTTGCATGTGTCACCAATGTTCCATTCGACCGATTTGAAGGGAACTGTGGTCTCTATGTTTGGTGGCAGCCATGTATATGTGCCAGACTACTCCACAGAAAAAATAATCGAATGCATTGAGCGCGAAAAAATCACGATCTTGAGCTTGGTCCCAGCAGTTTTGATTCGTTTCCTACAAGAAACTGATTTTGAAAAGCACCCTTTGAAAAGCCTCAGACTGATCAGCTACGGCACCTCGCCTATGGACCCTCAGTGGCTCAAATTTTGTCAAGAAAAACTCAGTCATGTGGGGCTCCACCAGTGCTACGGATTGACAGAAACATCCCCCTATTTAAGCATTTTGGATGACGAGACACATCGCTTCGCCCTTGAGCACCGACCAGAACTCCTCAGGAGTGCGGGTCGCATCTTGCCGAGCACCCAAGTGCGCTTTGTCAATGAAGCACGCGAAACTTTGGCGCCTGGCTCAATAGGTGAAATTGTGGTCAAAGGCCCTCAAGTGTGTCTAGGCTACTTGGACCGACCAGAAGAATCCTTTCGCGCTTTTGAAGAAGGATGGTTTTTTACGGGCGACATTGGAAAACTTGATGAAGATGGCTTCTTGCATATTTTGGAACGTCAAAAGGACATGGTCAAAACAGGCGGAGAAAATGTCTATACCCAAGAGGTAGAAACCGTCTTACTCAAACACCCATGGGTGTCTGAGGTGGCTGTCATTGGTGTCAAAGATGCTCGATTTGGCGAGGCCTTGCTCGCATTGGTTGTTTTAAAAGCCAATCGAGAGGGCGACCTCGACCCCAGTCAATACGTTGAGCATTTCATTGCCTTTTGCCGTGAGCATCTCGGCGGCTACAAAATCCCGAGGAATTACCAATTCATTGCCTCTTTGCCCAGAACCGCCATGGGCAAGATCAATAAAGTTCTCCTGCGCAGTGAGTTCGACCGTTAGAAAGACCATGATGAATAAATCCATGCACAAAATCCACCCCGCCTCTGTGTTGATCGCTGCTTTTTTGCTGTGCCTCAGCTCAATCACCAAGCCAGTACTAGCACAATCGAATTGGCCCTCTCACCCCTTGCGTTTGCTAATCCCTTATGCCGCTGGCGGATCGACCGATATTTTAGGACGTCGATTGGCCGTCAAACTGGGGGAAGACTTGAAGCAACCCGTTGTTGTGGAGAACAAAGGCGGGGCCAACGGCGGCATCGGTGTCAATTCCTTTGTAAAGTCCCCCTTTGATGACCATTATTTCATGGTGGTCTCCTACACTCAGCTTGCCATCAACCCCTTCATTTACAAAGAAAAGTTGGGATACGATCCAGATGCTGACCTCACGCCCATTGGCATGATTGCGCAAACCCCCAACGTGGTGGTGGTTCCCAACACCCTTCCCATCAACTCTCTCAAAGATTTGGTGGAATACGGCAAAAGTCGACCAGGCAAGCTCGCCTACTCCAGTGCAGGCATTGGGAGCACAGGCCACCTCTTGAACGAGCTCTTTAAGAGCCAAACGGGGGTGGACATGGTGCACATCCCCTACAGGGGCAATGGCCCAGCCATGCAGGCTTTGCTGTCTGGAGAAGTTCAATTCAATACCGACAATTTACCCCAGCTTATACCTCAAGTCAAAGCAGGTAAAATAAAACCTCTCGCCGTGACAAGCACCAAACGATGGTTCCAGCTGCCGGACGTTCCAACCGCTGAAGAAGCCGGCTTCCCGGGACTGACCACAGTGGTGTGGTTTGGTTTGGTGGGTCAAGCCAAGTTGCCCAAAGAGGTCACCATGAAGATGAACGCCTCCCTGAACCGCTTGCTTAAAAACAATGAGTTCATTGCCTCACTCAAAGAGGTCAGCTTGGAGACCGTACCCGGCAGTCCCGATGACATGGTGATCGCGACCAAAATCGAGCGTGACCGCTGGAAGCGCGTGATTGAAATTTCAGGCGCCACGGCAGAATAAAACTGCCCAGATCATCGACCAAAGTCAATTAGAGTCGGCCAAGTTCTCTCGCCACGTTTTACCGTTAATTTTTTGAATCACTTCATCGAGATTCAATTCGGCTGCACCGGGCACTTTGATTCTTAAAAATTGCTCGGGCTTGGCATCCAAGGGCTTGGTCGCATCGATACCCAGTTTGGCACCAATACCGCCTCTTGAGGTTGGGTCTAGCTTAGAGGCACGGCAATTGGACTCAAGCACCAGGTCCTTGTCCGCTTGGAAACGGGTTGCAATGGCCCAGTCCACCTCCGCGGCATTGTAGATATCGATGTCTTCATCAACCACAACGACCAACTTAACATCGTGGTGCATGGACAATGCACTGAAGATGATGTTCTTGGCTGAACCTTCATAGATTTTCTTGATTTGTACAATCAAATGATAGCGCCCTACGCCACCTTTGGGCAAATGCACATTCAAAACATTAGGAAAAACCCGTTGCATACTTGTGAGGAAACTCGCTTCTCTAGGGACAGCTCCTAGCATGAGGTGCTCCGTGCCGCCACCAATGATGGTGTGAAACAAGGGAGATTTGCGATGTGTGACAGTGGTAATTTCAATCACGAAGCGTTCACCTTTAGGGCCATAGTACTGTGTGAATTCCCCAAAAGGACCTTCAGGCTCACGCACCCCGGGCACAAAAAATCCCTCGATGGCTATTTCAGCCTGCGCGGGAATCATGAGATCGTTGCTGATGGACTTCACCACCTCTAGAGGCTGGCCATGCAGAGCACCAGCCACTTCCAATTCATCTTGCTCTTGACCCACCAAGGCTTGTGAGGCCAGCAAGGTCATCACATCCACGCCAATGACAATGGTGATGGGCATGGGTTTGCCTTGTCTTTCAGACTCGGCCAAAAAAGCCCCTGTGTCTCGGGAGGAGACAGAAACACCCATTTTGTTACCGCCTTGGAGTTGACAGCGGTTGATAGACACATTTTGCTTGCCAGTTTTGGGATTGGCGCTGATCAAGAGTCCCGCAGTGATGTAGGCCCCGCCATCGTGTTCGTTGTGAACCGGTGCCGGAAGAAGAGCCGCCAAATCAATCGGTCCTTGATGAACCACCTCTTGAACTTTGGCATTGGATTTGGGTACCACC
>CAIPFK010000115.1 GCA_903864315.1 uncultured Burkholderiales bacterium
CGTTGAGCAACACAGGCCTGGGTCATTTGGTCTTTTTGGTGATCACGACTGCGACCACCAGAGTTTGAGGATAATGAAAGCCTTTCAATTGGCCGATGGCCTTGAGTAGGGCTGATCATTCAAGCCAGACAACAAGTCTGGGTTGAAGAATTTCTTTGAGTAGGGCATGCAAAACAATAAAACGGGTCACTTGACCGATGTCCACGGTTTGGCCGTGGGGCACTTCACCGATCTGAACGCCCATACCGGCTGCACGGTGGTACTGTGCCCGCCGGGCACTGTGGGTGGTGTGGACGTGCGAGGGGCTGCTCCAGGAACCCGAGAGACCGACTTGCTCGATCCGGTGAACACGGTGCCCTTTGTCAATGCCGTGCTCTTGTCGGGCGGGTCTGCATTTGGGCTGGATGCGGCCAGTGGCGTCATGCGCTGGCTAGAGGAGCGTGGGCGCGGCGTGCGCATCCAAGAGTTGTGTATCCCCATTGTGCCTGGAGCGGTGATTTTTGATTTGCTGATCGGTGACGGACTCGTTCGCCCGAAGTCTGAGGAGGGGTATGCGGCTTGTGAAGCTGCACACGGTCCGCAATCGGGTCCACTCTTGCAAGGCAATGTGGGGGCGGGGACTGGGGCCACGGTGGGCAAAGTGTTCGGAGGCGAATTGGCCATGAAGGGTGGGCTTGGCAGTGCTGCGCTCACAGTGGGGGAGCTCACCGTCGGTGCTTTGGTGGTTTGCAACGCGCTGGGTGATGTGGTCGACCCCAAAACCGGTCACATTGTGGCAGGGGCCAGGAAAAATCCACACAGCCTCGAGTTGTTGGACATCCACGCCGAGCAACTCAAAGGCAGAGTGTACGCACCGTCTCTCACGCAGCCAGGTCTCAATACCACCATCGGTGTGGTCGCCACCGATGCCCAACTCAGCAAAGTGCAGGCCAAGCGCATGGCCCAAGTCGCCCACGATGGTTTGGCCCGCACCATACGCCCCGTTCACACCCCCATGGATGGGGACACCCTCTTTGCGCTGGCGACCGGACAAGTGCAGTCACACGTGGACATGGTGCTGCTGAGCACCTTGGCGGCCGAGGTGACGGCGATGGCGGTCTTGAATGCCGTGAGGGCGGCCAGCGGCGTGCGTGTGGGTGAGCGGTTTTGGCCCAGTGTCGGGGACCTTTGATCGCGACTTGGAGGAGCTGTCTTTTCAGCCTGAGTCCCTAGGCCCGAGGTTGGCGTGTTTTTGATGAAAACACGAGAGCGTCGCATCCCAATGTTAGGATTGAGGGTCAAGCCATTCAGAGGTGCCCAACCCATGCTCAGACTTTTGCCGCGGTGGATGAACTTTTTGTCCAAGCACAAGGACCCCACACTGCCCCTCTCCGGTGTCGCCGTGTTGCTCTTGGTGTTGGTTTGGGTGTTTGTGTTCATGCGCGCTCACCAAGACAAGGTCTTGATCGAGCAAGCCGCTTTTGGCAATTTGAAGAACCTGGCCAGGAGTTTCCAAGAGCACACCCAAAACACCGTGGGCAACGCCGACCAGTTGCTTCGCATCATCCAATTTCATTTCGAGAAAAACGCAGATCGAGACTTCCCCTTGTTGAAGGACTACTTTGACAAAAATGTCCTGGACGTGGAGTTTTTCAACCAAACCGGCATCATCGATGAGCAGGGCATGTATGCGTTCTCGAATTTGAAAAAAACCACGGGCAAAATTGACCTCTCCGACCGGGAACACTTCAAAGTGCATTTGAAGTCATACCCTTACGGGATTTTCATCAGCAAGCCCGTGCTCGGTCGCGTGAGTAAAAAATGGTCCATCCAAGTCACCCGTCGCATGAGCAACCCTGATGGCAGCTTGAAGGGCGTGGCGGTGGCCTCGTTCGATCCCAATTATTTCACCAATTTTCACAAATCGATCGATTTGGGTCCCCAGGGCTTCACCGCCATGACCAGCCTTGACGGGGGAGTTCGCACGCTCGTGGTGGGAGACACTTCTCGAATTGACGGCGCTTTGCCAGCATTGATTTTGCCCAGGAGCGCCAGTACTGAGGCCCTGGGTACCTTCACCTCCTCCGAGGTGTTTGATCACGTCAAGCGTTTTTATGCCTTTGAGCGCATTCGCAACCAACCCCTGATCGTGCTCGTGGGCATGGCCGAGTCCGATGCCTTGGTCGAATACCAAAGCCATTTGCGCTCCTATGTGATATTTGCCGCTTTCATGTCTGTGTTTATCGTGCTCTTTGCGGCGTCCTCAGTCATGCTCTTGCGCCGCTTTGCACGCATCAATCTCGAGTTGAAAGATGCCCATGATGAATTGATCGTGACCCACGACCAAGCGCAAAAAGTCACCGACGAAAAACTCGAACTCACCCAACGCCTGACCCAGTCAGAAAAACTCGCGGCCTTGGGCCAACTGTCTGCCGGTGTGGCGCATGAGATCAACAACCCCATTGCCTACGTGGCGTCCAATTTCAGCACACTGCAGAAATACTTGGCGATTTATGAACAAATTTTGGAGGCACAACCGCAAAGTGACAAGCTCAGTGGCGATGCACTGAAGCTTGCCCTGCAAAGCGTTCAGGATTTGAAACTCCAACTTCAATACGATTATGTGAAGGGCGATGTGCACCCCTTGATGAGCGAGACCCTCGAAGGCTTGAAGAGGGTTCAGCAAATTATTCAAGACCTCAAAAATTTCTCACGAGCAGACGCCTTGTTCGCATGGCAAAAGGCCAATATCAATCATGGCATTGAGTCGACCTTGAATATTGTGAACCATGAGTTCAAGTACAAAGCCGAGTTGGTGCTCGAACTCTCCCCCTTGCCCGACATCGAGTGTGTCCCCTCGCAACTGAATCAAGTTTTCTTGAATCTGATTGTGAACGCAGCCCAGTCCATGAGTGAGGATCAGAAAGGGACACTGACCATCCGCTCAGGGTTGAGCGAGGACAACAGCCGTGTTTGGGTGGAAGTTCAAGACACTGGAAGCGGCATTTCGCCCGAGAATTTGAGCAAAATCTTCGATCCCTTTTACACCACCAAAGCCATTGGACAAGGCACGGGTCTGGGCTTGTCAGTTTCCCACGGCATCATTCAGCACCACGGTGGCAGTCTAGAGGTGCAAAGCACCTTGGGCGTTGGAACTTGCTTTAAAGTGATCTTGCCCATCGTTCAAGTCCAACCTAGCCTAGAGACACTCTCGACACAGGCAAACGTTTCACTGTTGCCTTGAGGTCATCGTGTCGCACCCCAACTCGAATCATATTTTGTGCGTGGACGATGAGCCCAATATCCTTCGCTCCTTGACACGTTTCCTCAAGATGAATGGTTTTGAGGTGAGCTCGGCCAATGGAGCCAAGGAAGCCATGCTGTTGTTGGAGGTTCAAACGTTTGATGCAGTGATCTGTGACATGCGCATGCCTGGGATGAGTGGCGCAGAACTGCTGAGCCGGGTGAAGCTGCAGTGGCCTCACACCCTGCGGTTCTTGCTCACCGGGTATTCAGACCTGGGGCCAGAGGACCTTTCACTGGAGGTGGCCGATTTGAGCGGCTTCATTCATAAACCGTGGGACAACGATGAGCTTTTGTTGCGCTTGCAAGGTGCCTTGAACGACCGAGCCTGAAGAAAACGTCACGGGTCAGGCCCTCGAGCGTGATTTGCAAGTCGCTTGCAAGCGACTTGCAAGCGACTTCACCGCCCCCATTAAAAGCTCAAACTTTGACCTTCGGTCATGGGAACAATTTTGATTTTGCTGCCCTTCATGGCCTCTTGGAATTCAGCCAAGGTGCCCTTGGTCATGGGGTTGGAGTTGTAGTGCATGGGGATCACCATTTTGGGGTGTATCCAGTTGTTGAGCGCAAAGGCCGCATCTTTGGGGCCCAGGGTGAAGTTGCCACCAATGGGGATCATCACGAGGTCGGGTTTGTAGTGTTCGGCGATGAATTTCATGTCGCCAAAGAGTCCCGTGTCACCCATGTGCCAAATCTTGAAACCGTTTTCCATCTCGATGATGTAGCCCACAGGCTCGCCAGCGGGGTGAGACTCGGCTTTGCCAGTCGCGGGATTGTTGAACACGATCAAAGAAGAGTGGTCGGCGTGAACTGCCGTGACTTTGAGTCCCGCAAAGGGCTCAATGGTGCCCGACTTGTTGAATCGGTGCGTGAGGTTGGCCGGCATCAATCCGAGTGTGATGAGTGGCGTGATCATGTCCGCTGGGCCGTAGAGCACGGCGCTATTGAGCTTGGCAATGTCGGGCGCGTCCCCCAAGTGGTCCACGTGGGCATGGGTCACGAGCACAAAGTCCACTTTACCAAGGGCACCGAGGTCTTTCTTGAACACCTCTGGTGCTTTGGGGCCGGTGCTGATCCAAGGATCGATGATGATGTTTTTGCCGCCCGGACTGGTCATGCGAAAGCCAGCTTGGCCGAGCCACAAAAGCTCGGTTTTGCCGGCACTGGCAGCAGGAGCGCTCTGCGCCCATGAGGCGGTGAGGCTTGCTCCCAAACACACCAACAAGAGGCCATGGATGGCGCTTCGAGACCAGCGCTCAAACGTTGGAGACAGGGTAGAGATCATCATTCATCCTTGGGTGAGGTAAAAACGCCATCCTACCCAAGATAGTGCCCGTTCTGTCCTAGGGTTTAACTGAGGTGCTTGTCGTTGAGGCGATCTGCAGCCCATCAATGCACCATCAATGCCAAGGCTCAGCTCAATTCCTTTTTAAAGAACTCAATGGTTCTGCTCCACGACAACTCGGCCGCGTCCTTGGCGTAGCGTGGGGTGGAATTGTTGTGAAAGCCATGTTGAGTATCAGGGTACACAAAGCCTTGGTGGGGGACCTTGGCCGCCGTCAAGGCGGCATCGTATCCAGCCCATTGTGAGGTGACTCTGGCATCATTTTGGGCGAAATGGAGCAAAAGCGGCGATTTGACTTGCGCAATTTTCTCCGGCTTGGGAGGGTCGCCGTAATAGGGCGCCGCGGCTTGGAGTTGGTCAGCGAGTTCACCTGCCAAAAAGTTCGTGGTGCTGCCTCCCCAACAAAAACCAGTCGCACCCAGTTTACCGCTCGAGAGCAGATGCTGCTTGAGATAAAGCGCGCTATTGAGCATGTCTTGGCGCAGTCGGTTGGGGTCGAGTTTTTCTTGCATGGCTTTGCCCTCATCGTCGTTGCCTGGATAGCCTCCAAGCGGGAAGAGCCCATCGGGAGCCAGTGCCAAAAAGCCAACGCTGGCCAAGCGGCGAGCCACATCTTCAATGTAGGGGTTGAGGCCGCGGTTTTCATGAATCACCAAGACCGAGGGAAATTTGCCCTCTGCAGTGGGGCGCACCAAGTAGCCGCGCATTTGACCGGAGTTACCGCCTGGGGACGCATAGTTGACGTAATTGGCTTTGATGCGCGGGTCGGTAAAGGAGATGGTTTGCGCCTTGGCGTATTGGGGTAGAAGGGACTGTGCCATGGCCAATCCACCCGCCACCAAAAGAGCAGAACGGCTCAAAAATTCACGCCTGGGCATGCCGCTGTGGCAGTATTGGTCATAGAGCTCAAAAATTTGCGGGGCAATGGCTTGAGCGCACCGTGGTGAAGAGGCTGGATCGATGGGAGCAGGTGCATCGGTGCGCAGCAACTCTGTGCTTGCGGCCGTGCTCGAATGGAGGATGGGGGTGTGGTGCTCGGGCATGGTGTTGGCGTCCTGTTGGGTGTCTTGGTTGGAGTCGTCTTGGCTGTCTTGCTAAAGGACCCACTGGGGGTCAATGGGGTGGGCCCTAGAGCGAAAGTCTGGCCCGCCTTGGCTCTAGTTTATCAAGTTTATACGGCGGCAGTGACGCACCAAGGCGCTTGGTTGTTCAAGAGCGCTTGCCAAAGGCTCACTGTCGACAACACCGCCAAAGACAACCCCGCCAATCGAAGACCCCAAGTTTGCACCTGAAGGGTATTGATGAGTCCGGGCTTCCAAAATGAGGCCGTTGTTGGCGTTCGCTCGCCTATTCCTGCCCCCCCCCTTGAAGCGGTTAGCTTGCGCCATGCCCAAGGTCCACTGGCAAGCACCAGGGTGCTCCCCAGAGCAAAGGCGAGCATCACCAAGCCACCATCCAATGCATTGGAGCTCAAGGCGGCCACCCCCAGTGCGGAGTAGAGCAGTCCGCACGGCAGGAACGTCCACACCAGTCCCAAAACAAAGAGTCCCCTGGACCCCCATCTCCCAGGCGCATGTTTTCCAAGACCCGAGAAGCGTCGCCAAAGTGCCTGGGCTTGATCGGTGAGCCACGTGGGTTGTTCGGCTTTGATGAAGATCAGCAAGCCCAAAACGGCCGCGCCCACATGCAGCAAGCTCCACACGGGTTGAAAAAAAGCGCTGTGCGTGGCAAGCCACCCCAGGCCCTTGAGACTCGCACCCATCACGGCGCCAAGGCTTGCGTAACCGAGCATTCGCCCCAGATGAAAGGGCAGGAGTCCTGTGTCTAGGGGGGATTGGGCTTGCCTGGGTTTCATCATTTGAGCCAGTCCCACGCAAGACGGCCCACACATCAAGAGGCAATGTGGCCCGCCTGCCAAGCCCATCAAGAGCGCCGTCAACAACAAAGATTCACGCATGACAAGTTGGCAAAGCCAGGACCCCAATTCAAAGGTGTGAGGAGTGCGCCGCAGTCCAATAGCGATCAAACACCGATGCAATGGAGCGCACCAAGACGCTGCCCAATTCTGTCACATCCAGGCTCTTGGCGGTGAGTTGCACCAGACCTTCCTCTTCCAAGTGCTGCAACTGCTGCAATTCTTGGGCGAAATAGCTCGGAAAATCAATGAAATAAGCCAGTTCGATGGACTCATAGCTCAAGTGGCCTTGGCACATGAGGCCCATGATGACGCTTTTTCTGATCAAGTCGTCTCGAGTGAGCATCAAGCCTTTGACCACAGGGAGCTGTTTTCTTTCTAAAAACATGCTGTACTCCTCCAAGGTGGTGGCGTTTTGGCTATAGGTTGAACCGATTGCGCCAATGCCTGACATGCCCAGCCCCATGAGGTCCGTGTTTGGTTGAGCACTGAAGCCCAGAAAATTCCTGTGCAAACGCCCTTGGCGCTTGGCCAGCGACAAGGGGTCTGATTTTTTGGCGAACAAATCAAGCCCAATGTAGTCGTAGCCAGCCTTGAGCAAGGTGGTCAACGCGGTATTGAAGCACTCCATGGTCCAGTGGCTCGAAGGCAGATCTTGCTCTTTGATTTTTCGCTGAGGGGCAAAGGTCTCAGGCTGATGACGGTATGGGGTCAAGATCACGCGCTCGGCAGACAACGCCACCACGCGCGCCAATGTGGCGGCAAAGCTTTTTTGTGTTTGTTTGGGCAAGCCGTAGAGAAGCTCCAAGCCGCAACTCTCAAATCCCAACAGTCGGCTTTGCTCAAAGAGCGCATGGATGGCGTCAAAGTCTTGGAGGCGGTGCACAGCACGCTGCACCCCGGCATCGCAGTCTTGTACAAAAAAGTTCAGTCGCCCAAAGCCCATGTCTCGCAGTGCACCAAGCGTGTCTTGGTTGACGGTGCGAGGATCAACGTCCAAGGACATCTCCACCTCTGGGGTGAAGGTGGTGTAGGACTTGAGCATGGTCACCAAGCGCTCGAGCTCAGCGGTGTGTAGATAAGTGGGGGTGCCCCCACTCAAATGCAGTTGAGACACTTTGGGCTTGTGCCCCAGGTGCTCGATTTGCAGTTTGAGCTCTTGCTCAATGAGCTCTAGGTAGGCGAGGGTCTTGCTGTAACGTTTGGTGACAATTTTGAAGCGGTTGCAAAAGAAGCACAGGTTTTCACAAAAGGGCAGGTGAACATAGACAGCCAGAGGCTTGAGACGAGTGAGCACACTTTGGCGTCGGTGCTCAAGTGCTTGGGCGTAGTGGCGCGGACCAAAGGCCTGTTTGAACTGATCAAGGCCTGGGTAGGAGGTATAGCTTGGAGCTCGCACCTCATGGCGCTTGAGCAACGCATGCGAAAATGACAACATGAGGACAAATACTCCTGAGACGGTATAAAGGCAACCAATTTGTGCATTTGATCGGTAATTTGCTGATAATGTTTGATATTGATCAATAAACACGATCACATTGGCACTAAACTTTGCGTAAGATCAATTACAGACCGACATTCATTGATTTATCAGCTATATTGAGATTTATGAACATTGAATCCATCAAAATTGCCTGCTCCAATTGCAACTTGCGTGAGCTCTGTATGCCCATGGGGCTGAGCAACGATGACCTGGAGCGAATCGATGAGTTGGTCGCAACGCGGCGTCGCATCAAGCGTGGCGAATATTTGTATCAAAATGGCGACCCATTCACCTCTTTGTACGCCATTCGCACGGGTTTTTTCAAGACCTGTGTCACGACAGAAGATGGGCGAGACCAAGTCACGGGCTTTCAAATGGCGGGTGAAATCACCGGACTCGACGGGATTGTGAACGACTTTCACAGTTGTGACGCGGTGGCCTTGGAGGATGCGGAGATTTGCGTCATGCCGTTTGACAAAATTGAATACCTCTCGCGCGAAGTCAAGGCCTTGCAGCACCACGTGCACCGCATCATGAGCAAAGAGATCGTGCGCGAGCACGGGGTGATGCTGCTTTTGGGCAGCATGCGGGCCGAAGAAAGGCTGGCCGCGTTTTTACTCAACTTGGTCAAGCGCCTGCATGCCAGAGGGTTCTCCCGCTCAGAGCTCGTGCTCAGGATGACACGCGAAGAAATTGGCAGCTATTTGGGACTCAAGCTCGAGACCGTGAGCCGCACTTTCTCCAAATTCTCTGAAGACGGCGTGATCGCAGTCAAGCAACGCAACATCCAAATCCTGGACCCCGATGCGCTCAATTTGATTGTGAATTCACAAAGTTGCGCTTGATACACTGCTGATCCCCTGCTGAACCCCCTCTGAGTTGGCCATCCCATTGCCCCGCCCCTGGGGGATCGCTTGGGCGACAGGCCCGCTTCGGGTTGGACTTGCGCGCAAAGCTCATCTGAGCCATTCCCTTCACTTGAATACCTCCGCCCTACAGGCCCCCTTTTTCAATGGAGTGCATGGGGTGCATTTTGTTGATCATGAGCCTGATCGATTGAAGTTTCTCTAGAAGCCAGTCGTGCTTTGAGGGTGGGCATGGCCAAGATCAAGGTCAGCCAGGAGGCGCAACTCACAATGGCCCAAAACACAAAAAATGCCATGGTGTAAATGCCCGTTCGCGGGAAATCATGTGCTGTCCCAAAAAAATCAACATCCGAAGGGTCCAACAAGCCAAACACAAACATCTCCATGAGACCGGCCATTAAAAATGAGGGCCATAGAACCATCAGGGTCAACAAAAGACGGGTGCTCATCGTTGGTTTGTTCATGGGCGAGGGGTTCCGGGTTGGGGGGGCATCGAGGCCAGCGAGGGTTCTCCACGGACCACAGGCTCCAAGGAGGCCTCAACGGACTTGGGTTTTTTAGCCAGGTTCACCTCCAAGGGGGTCGCTGCGTGGGCTTTGGCAAGCTCTGCAGGAGCCAGGCTTCTGAGTTGCACAGGGTTCAAGCTCGGTGGGTGAGCGTCATCCATGATCACATCGTTGGTTTGAAATGCCAAAATGGCGGTTGCTATGGAGGCCAGTACCACAATCAAGGGGCCAGAGATGATCAGCCAAACGTGGGGATATCTCCACCAAGGTCGATCGTCTTGAGTGCGAAGGGTGCGGGTCATGATGGTTTTTATAAAGAGTCTGGAGCAAAGTTTATCGTGGAACGATGAAGACACTTCGCTCTTTGATGGAGGTGTTGGTGTTTTCATCTGCGAGTTCAAACCAAATGCGGTGTGACCCTGTCTCCAAGTCCTTGTTGGGGTAGGGCACATCCACTTGAACGGCCACCCAACTTGACTGAGTGGGGGGAACGCTCACCTCGGGGTTGGAGTGCAAGTAGATGTCGGGCAGACCCGTGACACTCAGGCGAAAAGTCATGGTGCTTTCGCTGGCGTTCATGATTTGTAGTCGGTAGACATTTTCAAGGCTTTCGTGATCGGTGAATCTGGCCAAGGCACCACGGTCCCTCACCACGTCCATTTTGAAGGGAGTTCTGAGGGCCAAGGAAATACCGATCAAAAGCACCAAGGTTCCCAAGAGGCAAGCATAGATCACCACTCGCGGGCGCAAAACGCTCTCCCACATTTGCATCTTGGTCAACCGATTGAGCAACGCATTTTCTGTTGTGAAACGCACCAAACCTTTGGGGTAGCCCACTTTGTCCATGACGGTGTCGCACACGTCTGCGCAAGCACCACAGCTGATGCATTGGTACTGAAGTCCATCGCGGATATCAATGCCGGTGGGGCACACTTGCACACACAAAGTGCAATCCACGCAGTGACCCAGTCCCTTGGCTTGCGCATCATCGTGGCGTGAGCGCCGCCCCTTGGGCTCACCTCTGGATTCATCGTAAGTCACAATCAAAGTATCTCGGTCAAACATGGCGCTTTGAAATCTGGCGTAAGGACACATGTACAAACACACTTGTTCACGCATGTGTCCGGCATTGCCGTAGGTGGCAAAGCCATAGAACAAAATCCAAAACATCTCCCACGGCCCCAGTCCCCACTGCATCAATTCATGCGACAAGGCTTTGATGGGTGTGAAATAGCCCACAAATGTGTAGCCCGTGAAGAGTGCAATCACAACCCAGACCAATTGTTTGAGGAGTTTTTTACCCGCTTTGTGCATTGACATGGGCTCCTCGTCGAGTTTGATCCGAGCTCCTCGGTCTCCCTCAATGAGGCGTTCGACCCACATGAAAATCTCGCTGTAAACGGTCTGTGGGCAAGCAAAACCGCACCACAAGCGACCCGCCACGGCGGTGAACAAGAAAAGGGAGAGGGCGCAAACGATCAGCAAGCCCGTGAGGTAAATGAAGTCTTGCGGATACAGCACCAAGCCAAAGATGTAAAAACGCCTGGCCGCCAAGTCAAAAAGCACGGCTTGTCGTTGTCCCCACTCAAGCCATGGCAGGCCATAAAAGAAGAGCTGGGTCAAGATCACCAACGCCCACCTCCAACGCGCAAAAAAACCCTTCACACTGCGAGGATGGATTTTTTGATGTGCCGCGTACAAGTACTCATGGGTGGAGTCTTCGAGTTCTTTGTTGGGTTTGATCGGGTGAATGGGAATCAAAGGAAGACCCTGGGTCTGGTGGTTATCATGGTGAGAGGATTTGAACACGATGAGGGCTGAAGGCGCGTGCTGGATGCCCGTCACGAACATCACAAACATCACTGGATGCACCCAACGCACCGCTTGCAAGCCTCGTTGTCATTTTCACTGCCAATGGATTTGCAGTGAAGACGTGGTTGACACGTCCTTGCATTATTGCACTGGGGCGGGATTGTTGGACAAGCCCCAAACATAGGCGGCAAGCACATGGATTTGAGAAGGCGTCAAGCGACCCTCTTGAGCGGGCATTTGATTGACTTTGCCTTGGTTGATCATGGCTTCAATGGCTTGAGCACCCGCACCATGCAACCAAATCTTGTCGGTGAGATTGGCCGAACCAATCACGGTATTGCCCTTGCCATCGGCTCCATGACAGGCCGCACAGACGGCAAATTTGGCTTGTCCGGCTTGGGCTCTCGAGGCATCGTGCGCCGAGCCCGATAGGCTGAGCACATATTGGGCGACATCGCCCACGTCCTTGGCGCTCCCCAAAGCTGCTGCCATTGGGGGCATTTGCCCAATGCGGCCTAGGGTGATGGTTTGCACAATGTGGTCTGGCTCTCCACCGTGCAGCCAGTCATGGTCGGTGAGGTTGGGAAAGCCCTTGGAGCCTTGCGCGTCCGAGCCGTGGCACTGCGAACAGTTGTTCATGAACAGCCGGTTGCCCACGGCTTTGGCCTGGGGGTCTTTGGACAGCTCAGGAACGGGCAGGGCATCAAAGCGCGCATAAATCGGGGCCAGCGCTGTTTGGGAGGCCAAGACTTCGGCGTCATACTCTGAGGTCGAGCTCCAATTGAGCTGGCCCTTGTTGGCACCCAAGCCGGGATAGAAATACAAGTAGCACAGGCCAAACACAATGGTGATCACAAAGAGCCCCACCCACCAC
>CAIPFK010000116.1 GCA_903864315.1 uncultured Burkholderiales bacterium
GATATCGCAGCGCTTCAGAGTTTTTATGGCGCGCCGACCAAAGCGAGTGTCACAACGTTCACGCTGTCCCCAACTGTTGCCGTCACAACCACAGCCCCCATCGGCGCCTTGGGCTCGACGGTGGATTTGTCCAATCAGACGGTGAGCTGCAGTCTGTCACTCTTGGAGGGCACCCTCTCCTCCATTGGGCTGGACTCCAGAGGACTCGCAGCCCACGACAACATCACCATGCCTTGGGGGAGTCTTTATAACAATGTGGTCACGAGTCCTTTGGGCGATGTGATCTACTGCAACAATCTCAATGACACCATCACCCTCACAGGGGGCAACAACACGGTGATTTCCAGCGCTGGCAGCGACACGGCTTGCATCAATCAGATGGCCAAGTTCATGACCTTCGCCAACAGCAATGGAGTCGTGACAGCCACTGACTCGTCGGGAACTTTTGGCATCAACACCTTGATCAATGTGACCCGAGTGAAATTGACTGATATCGGTGTGGCGTTTGATTTGAATGGCAATGCAGGCAAAGTCGCCAAAATACTGGGCGCTGTCTTTGGCCCGTCTGCGGTGAACAATCCCACCTATGTGGGAATTGGATTGAACTATTTGGACAACGCCATGGGCTACTCGCAATTGAGTGCTCTGGCCTTGAGTGCAGCAGGCGCCAACACGTCCAGTCAAATCGTGAATTTACTCTACACCAACGTCGTTGGCAGTGCGCCCTCTGCAAGCCAGGCCGCCCCGTACCTCCAGATGCTTCAAAACGGGACCAGCCCCGGTGACTTGGCCGTCTTGGCCGAAGACACGAGCATCAATGTGTCACACATCAACCTCACGGGCTTGAGTTCCACGGGGATCAAATACACCCCAGTGCATTGAGACTTGTAACGGATGACATCAAAACCCCTGGTATACCTTGAAGCCCTCCGCCCAAGCCCTCACTACAATGAAGTTCTGATTCACCACGTCGCCAACCCCCCCTTTCCAACCGTGCTCAGTGGCTCCAAGCCACTGACACTCCAATCACTCGATCCACATGACCCATTCAACCGCACGAAAGCCCTCCCTATTGATGCTCCTCTTGATGCTCCTATGGGGGATCGTGTGGGTCACAACGGCCCAAGCACGGGTGAGCAAAATCGTGATCGACGAGGTGAAAGCATTGCCATCGAACCCCAGTGGTGGGATCGAGACTGAGCAAATCGCGGGAAGGGCTTACGGGGAGCTCGATCCCACCAATGCCGCCAACTCCATCATCAATGACATTGAGTTGGTCAAACAAGCCGACGGTAAAGTGCGCTATGTGGCCACCTTTGTGTTGACCAAACCCGTCCATGCCGCCCAAGCCAGTGGATTGATGTGGCACGACGTTCCCAATCGGGGCTTGAGGATTCAAGTCAATCCAGCAGAAATTAAAAACGGGGACGTCAACTTGGCCAGTGCTTGGCAAGGCGACAACTCGGGGGCCACGGCCGTGCGTGACAGCGCAGCGGTCGACAAAACCCATTGGCTCGACCTCCCCATGGCACGCCACGCCGATGGCAGCCCCATCACGGGCAAAGTGATGGGCAGAATCATCAACCGCTCGGGCCCAGGCTCACAGGCCTTGATTGTTCAAACCAATCCCGTGCCCTACAAACCCTCCACCTTGGACACTCGACTCTCAAGCCTGGTGTCACGCGTGGCCGAGTCCACACGCGGTGAGGTGATGGGTGAAAAAACCATCTCCCCCGCTGACTGGGCCTGGGCTCGGTGCGACGCCGAGCACCCATTCCCTGGCGTTCCAGATGCAAGACAAATATGCCTCAAAGATGGCTTTGATGCCGCCTTGTTGTACCAAGTGGTTTATCCATCAGAGGACGCCTATGCACTCGGTATTGGATTTGCGGCTTGGCGAGACGTGGGGACATTTTTCAAGCACGCCAAAGCGGATGACGTGGGCACCCCCAACCCCGTGGCTGGCTTGATCACCCACAGCATCGGTCGTGGTGTGTCTCAATCGGGAAACTTTGTGCGCGCTTGGCTGCACTTGGGCTTCAACAGAGGCGAGGACAACACCCGAGTGCATGATGGTCTGTGGCCCATCATCGCTGGCAGGCGTGTGGCCTTGAATTTCAGATGGGCGCAGCCCGATGGCGTGCTCGAACTCTACCAAGCCGGCAGCGAGGGTCCACAGTGGTGGTTGCCCGCCGCAGACCGACTTCGAGGAGGAGCGCGAGCCGGCATATTGGATCGTTGCCAACACACCAACACTTGCCCCAAAATCATCGAACACTTTGGATCTGCCGAGGTTTGGGCGCTGAAATTGACCCCCGAGTGGATTGGCACGGATGCCAAGGCCGACTTGCCGCTGCCCACCAATGTGCGGCGCTACTACATCGCAAGCTCCACCCACGGAGGTGGTGTGGGTGGTTTCAACAGCTCATTGCCAGGCGCGGGTCTGCCAACCCAGGGGGCCACTTGCCCAGGAAACAACTACGGTGTGGGACTCTATCCCGCCAATCCCTTGCCCCACACTGAGACGGTGAACGCAATCCGAGTGCATTTCAGAAACTGGGTGATGAAAGGCATCTCCCCCCCGAAAAGCCAATGGCCCAAACTCGCAGACCACCACTTGGTGAGCGCCAACAAAATCGCCCTGGGGTTTCCAACCCTGCCGCAGTTGCGGGCCACTGCACCTGAAGCCGATTTCATCTCACCAGTCATTGACTATGACTGGGGGCCGCGCTTCAATGTGAACGATGCCTCGGGGGAGATCACGCAAGTCCCCCCTGCGATCAAACAAGTCTTGCCCATGTTTGCCCCCAAAGTCGATGCAGATGGCAATGAGCTCGGTGGCGTGCCGGTTGTCCTCTTGCAAGCGCCCTTGGGCACTTATCTGGGGTGGAACATCACCGCGGGTGGGAGCAAGCCCTTTCACGCCGGCCAAATCTGCGACTATGCAGGCGGCTTCATTCCATTTGCCAGAACTGCCGAGGAACGCCGGGCCTCTGGGGACCCGAGGCTGTCGTTGGAAGAACGCTATCAAACCCACGAAGGCTATGTGACTGCGGTGAAGGCGGCCGCTCAAAAAGCCATGGCTCAGGGCTTCTTGCTGCCCGAGGACGCCAGTCGCTTGTTGCGCGAAGCAAAGGAGAGCCAAGTGCTCCATTGAACCATGGCTCCAGCCATGAGTCCCCTTCTTTTATTGTAATTTCATCAATGATTCAATCGATTGAGATCAAGCCATGTTGACAAAACTCCCATTCATTGCGTGTCTGATGACCAGTCTTCTCTTGGGGTCCACGCTTACTTTTGCGCAGACGCCTTCAACAAAACTCATCCTACTGGGCACAGGAGGCGGCCCCTTGCCCCGAGCGCATCGAGCTCAGACCTCGCAAGCACTGGTTGTCAATGGTCAAGCCTACATCATCGATGCTGGGGACGGCCTGAATCGAAGAATCGTTCAAGCGGGGCTCAATTTCACAAAAATCAATCAAGTGTTCATCACCCACTTGCACAATGACCACATGGCTGGCTTGGGCACCTTTTTGTACACGACCTGGTCTTACTCCAGGAGGACAGCCCTCGATGTGTATGGCCCCATCGGCACCGAGGCCAGCGTGCAGGGAGCCATTCACAATTTTGCCGTCGATGCTGAAATCAGGAAAGAGTCTGAAGGCAAGAATGTGGCACTCAACGATGTCTTTGTTGGGCATGATATGAAAGAAGGACTGATCTTTCAAGATGCAAATGTCAAGGTCAGTGCCATTCAAAACGACCATTACCATTTTTCACCGGAATTTTCCAAACGGCATCAATCATTTGCATACCGCTTTGACACCAAGGACACATGCTATGTATTCTCTGGCGACACGGGGCCGAGCAAAAATTTGGAGAATTTGGCCAAAGGATGCGACGTTTTGATCTCAGAAGTGGGGAAAGTGGAGGAAGTGATTGCTTTGCAAGAAAAAAATGGCACGTGGAAGATGAAAACAGCGGATGAAAAAGTCTCCTGGGCCAGACACATGAGCGAAGAGCACATGACGCCTCAGCAAGTGGGTGAGCTCGCACAAAGGGCTGGCATCAAAATATTGATCATGAGCCATCTTTTACCCACCATCGATCCCAACGATGACTACGCGAGGTTCAAAGACGAGGCATCCAGGTATTTCAAAGGGCAGATCACGGTGGGCAAAGATCTCATGCAGTTTTGAGCGGATTCGGATTGGGGACTCAAGCAATTCGCCTGGTGGTGCGCTCAAGACAAAGCATGGAACTGCAGCCCGTCGTGGGGGGAGACACGCACAATGCCGTGTTTTGAGTGTATTCATGATGTAAGTCAATCATCAAACTTCAATTCACTCGATCATTGGGTTTTGATGATTGGAAACCCCATGAAACTTTTGCATGACTTGTTGCTGACCGACTATGGATTGATGAGCTTCATTGGCATTGTTTTCATGATCGGCATGGCCATCTTTTTTGTGCTGCTGTTCTTCAATAAGATCGCACTCGGCAAGGAGCGTGCTTGAATTGTCCTCTTAAAAGTCCTCTTCAAGAGTGCTTTTGATCATCGTGCGATAAAAACACAAAAAATGAACCCGCCTGTTGACCTGGACCTTCAACCAGGACCGAAGTGCTTGATCAGAAGTCGTCGGTGATGTTTCCAATGGATTGTGCAAAAGCGCGAGCTCGCAGTTTCACCCTTGAAAGAAGGCGGGCATGGGGCGGCACTTGCCATTGACTTTGATTACATTGGCGCTGCATTGGTTGGATCCATCGTTGGCAAGCGACTTCAAATGACTGGAAATCAGCGCCATGAAAATCACACCATGATTTTCATGAAGGCATCTTGTACTGATTTTCATATGGTGACAATGACCTTGGGTGTCTTGTCAAGGTCAGTCAGTCGCCATCCCGAATTTCAATTCATTCATAGGAATGGTCTTTGAGATGACCATTCTAGTGGGCCCATTGAACTCCATTGGGCATCCGTTTTGAATGGACCTTTGCTCAATGCCTGAATCGATGCACTGGGACACCCCCGGGATGTGCACCTTTCACCGAAGAGTCCACGGGCGGATGTGCTGAACAGGCAACGTGATGGAAGAATGGGACTTGCGCATCTGGGGACGACACCAGTAAGCCGTGTACCCTCATGAGCCAACCTGACCAGGGCCCAAGGCGCCAATGACAACAGGCATGCGGAGTTGAGAGCTGCACCGATGGAGCGCAGCACAACCAACAAGACGATCAAGCCTGATTTTTAAAAAAATGAAGCGTCAAGACAAAGTCAAGAGCACAGTTTTGTAAACTGTTTTGATTAAGTCAAATGTGCTCGCACTGACTTGGTACTCCAATGACGAGGTCCACCAAGCCTGAGACTTCATGTCCGTCAAATCAATCCACGCAAATAAATAAAGTAGCGCAAAAAACCCTGTGGAAAAACCAAAAATGGCGCCGACGACGTGATGCCCGGGGACGCAGGGGTGGGTGGCAAACACCAAGTTGTGAAAACGTCTGAGTAAAAAAAACACAATCACCACCAATGGCGATGCGATCTCAAGGACCATGAGATTCCTGAGCAAGATGTCCTCTTGTGACAAGAAAAAACTGGTGACATGATCGTTGCTGATTTTGAGGGCCAAGATGTACAAAGCGAAGGCCATCAGCAAATAAAAACCTTGCGCTGTCCACCCCTTCCAAGCACCATGGGCTGTCGATAATATCAAACACACGAGGCAACACCAATCGAGAGAATTCATCTGTAGTATCCGAAATTCACCAAGCCTTACACTTCTTCAAGCATTTCAATGGTTTCTGTCATCACGCCATTGGCCTTGAACGATTTGCTCAACAACGTGGAGTTATTGAGTACTTCATCGAGCAAGGCTTCATCTTCAATTTCTGCCATATAGCCCACGAGGTTGGTGTCTTTTTGACGAAAAATTTGAAACCTGATGCCCATTGGCCCCCACACTTGCATCAAGTTATTGTTCAAAATCCACCATTCAACATCTTTGACGCGGTAAGTGACCAAGAGTTTTTTCATAAAGAGTCCATCAAGAGGCAATCAACACTCACAGCCGCAGGGGATGATGAAGATTGCCAAGCGTCAAAACAAATTTTCTACCATGACAATTCATCGTTTGCGTGTTTGATTTTTTCCAGTCGGGCATTGACAGCGTTCACGCTATGTCTGATGGCCTCAACTCGGCCGTGAAATTCGTCTGATTTTTTCTTTTTCTCCAACAATTCTTTCAGCATTCTTGTTTGATCTGAATTCACGGTGTGACGCTGCCGAGCGGCATCTGCATGGGCCGACGAGACTGCGTGCTCCAAGGCCAATGGGTTCGCCACAAGATGAAGGCTTGATGCTTGATCCTCAGGATGGATCACGGCCCGGTGATCTGCGATCGGCTCATTGTGGATGGCAACCCGGCTCGATGCCATGGAAGGGTTTGGAATTTCAATCTCACGCTCCGTTGATGTTGAGCCAGCAATTGTTTGTCGATTGACTTCATGAGCTTGCTGCTTCAATAAAACTTCATGGTCAGGCGATGTTGGACGGGCGAGACCTGCACGGTGGTGGGACTTGTCATCGTGATCAAGAGGCTTTTGATGCTCGGCAATGGCGCTGCCGTCAATGGATACCGTGTGTGTTTCTTGACGATCAGGTGGCAAACGCTGGGCATTGGATTGTTTGATCCCCTGATCGAGGAGCTCAACATGGTCATGCGTCGTATTGTTGTGCTCGGCCGATGCTTGGGTTGAAGGACTCAACGTGTTGTCAATGTGCAGTGAATTGTTCGCATCATCGCCGTGGGACATTTTGTCTTGGTGGCTGAGGTCCTTGGACGGATCGATTGAAACCGCATGATCGAGTTCGACACCAGGGCCTATTTTTTGGAAATTATCAATGGCCGCAGCATGGTCGTTGATCTTTTGAGTGTTCTTTTCTAAATCCAAATCATTGCTCAAGATCGGATTGACTTGCTCAATGTGATGTTGAGCATCCACCGTGTGTGATTTGTCTGCTGGTGAAGAGTCTTGCGCTATTTTGACGCTTGATGTGTGTTGTTCAAGGTGTTCATGAACGCCATCTTGGCCGTGAGGAGACGCATCTCCACCCAATCCAACAGAGTTTTTAAGCTCGTTTTGAATTGTCTCGCCAATGGTATGAGGGCTTGGCGTGCCCTCCCCTTGCTTGACGATATTGTTTTTGCCCTTTGCGTCCAAAGACCCAGGTGTCACCTCCACTGTTCGTGGCGCATCGTTCTTGATGAAAATGGGCTGGGTATTGGACATTCATTTCACCTCGTTTTTAAGAGAACGAATAAACATCATTGGCGTGGTATTGATTTTTTTGAACTGTTCAATCAATTGATGCACGGACAATTGGGTGAGGCCACACAATTCCTTGTAACCCATGCGGGGATGGAAATTCACCTCGATCGCATGAAGGATTTCTTCAATTTCAACCTGGGCTTTCATCTCCGACTTGAGTTTTTGCATTGTTTTGCTTTCAATGACCGCATAAAAAGACAAGAAGTTTTTGATGAGCAAGACTGGAATGGTCAAACAAGCACTTTTGCCAACCCTTTTGAAAACCGACACTCTTCAAGTCTGAATGGGTGATCAACAGTATTGCTTTATAATAACACACAAAATGTCATTATGACGAAATGTCACTATGAACTACAGGGACAAATAGGTAATACAATATCATTACCATGAATCAAGTTGAAAATCACCGTGTGAGAGTCGCAGCTGCGAAGCGACTGGCCATGGAAAGTAAACTGTTGATGAGCGGCTTGTTCATCGCTGCAGAAAAATCAATCCACGACATCACAATTGATGAAATTGTGGTGCATTCAAAGGTATCCCGGGGTACGTTTTACAAGTACTTCCCTACGGTTGCGGCTTTGTTTGAAACGCTCGCGAAAAAAATTGGCTACGAGTTGGCGGAGATCTTTGCGGCATTAAAGCCCGACCTACCGGACCCTGCTGCATGCGTTGCCATCTCTACCCGAATGGCCATCAGAATGGTGGTCACTTATCCATTGCTGGGCAAATTGCTGCTTCAGATTCAATGGCCCAGTCGTGGGCCCGAAAGCGTGATCTTCAACGTGATTGA
>CAIPFK010000117.1 GCA_903864315.1 uncultured Burkholderiales bacterium
CAATGGGCGTGCACACGGCCTCAAAAGCTTGGTGATTGAGGCCCACGCGAATGGATTTGATCTCCCCAACCGACTTCACTTTGTCAAGCTTTAAGCGCACTGCTGCCTCAATGGCACTGTGATTGAAGCGACAACATGGATAAGGCTTGTAGCTCAATTGCGTGAATTCGAACCTCTCCCCCAATTGATCCCGCAAAACATGGGGGTCATACCGTCCCTGTAAATACACACGAAAAAATCCATCGATGCCTTCAAATGTATTTTGAACGCCACGAACACCCTTTTTGGCCAACTGAACAGAGATCAATGCAGACATCGCAGCAAATCCAGGTTGCATGCGTTTAGTTTGAGCAGCATCGCGTGTGACCTGGTGATTACCGGCAACTTGCGAATAAACAATGCCCAGCGCATTCACAGTTTGCTCTTGGGTCAAGGAGAGAACTCGTGCGGCTGCTATGGTGGCCGCGAAATGGCCCAACAAAGCGGTGTACATGTAACCGCTCTCAATAATCCCGATTTTTGTGGCCACCCCCAGACGACTGATGGTCTCCAGCCCAGCAACCACGCCTGCAATGAAATCTCGGCCATGGGTCTTGCCGTTGAGCTCGGCAGCGGCCAAGGCGGCTGGCACCACAGACACACCCGCATGAAGCACAGCCTCATCATGGGTGTCATCGTAGTCACGGGCATGGGCCATGCAGCCATTGATAAACGCTGCCTGATGGGCGGGGATTTTTTCACCAAACACCAAAATACTGGCTTGAGGAGTCCCACCCCACTCCCTCACCAACTCATGGACTTCAGGAATGGCAGCAGCACTTGAGCCTGCCACAGCACAAATCAGCGTATCAAAGATATTGATTTTTGCCGCTTCAACTGCGCTGGCGGGCAAACTGCTGTATTGAAGTCGAGAGGAAAAATTGGCCAGCTCAAACGCAAAATCCTTGCTTGGATTGCAATCTGGCGATGCTTGTTCCAAAGTGTCTGACATGGTCTACTTCCATCAACGATCAACAATACAATATTTCGTAAAAATCAAGTCCAAAGATTTACAATCCAAAGACAATTTCCTGGAAATTCAAAATCTCGACTTCTTATTTTTGAGGTAATTTCTAATCTTGTCCATGTTCTTTTTTGCAATTCGGTATTCATGTTTTGCGCACAATGTGCAAAGGTGTACTGGTTATTACCAAGCCCGCCCGACCAATCCTCTGGTAATCCCTAGTCTTAACCACCTATGCAAATCGATCTAGTTCAACTCAAAACTTTTGTGGTGGCCGCTGAAGAGCAACACCTCACCCGTGCAGCAGAGAGACTGCACATCAGCTTGTCCGCAGCCAGCTCGCACGTACGCCACGTTGAAGAATGTTTGGATATGAAATTATTTATCCGAGCCAATCGTCACTTGGAGCTCACCAGTGCAGGAAAACTCTTGCTCGAGAAAGCCAAACTGTTGCTCAACGAGGCTGGCGTTTTCACATCCTTTGCGCGTGAGATCAATGGCAAAACCGAAGGTATTCTTGTGATTGGTGCCAGCAGTGAAGCGAGCTCCAGTGGCCTCTCCGAGGTCATTGCACGCATGCGAGAGTGCCACCCACTCATCGGTGTTGACATGCGGGTGCGGCATTCATCGAGCACTCGGCAAGCCATCAAAAACGGGGAACTTGACGTGGGACTGATCTTGGGCAGACCCATTGACACCGATTTCAGTTACCAGCAAGTGGATGAAGTGGCCTTTAGAGTCGCTGGACCCATCATTTGGAGGGAAAAAGTCGAGAATGCGAATTGGCATGAACTTGCCCGCATGCCTTGGCTTACCACGTCGGACTCCAACATGGCTTACTCAGTTTTGCTCAGAGAGCAATTCTCAAAGAGAGGATTGGAGCTCAACTCTGCTGCGAGATTTGATAACGCTGCGATCGGTCGCTCGCTCCTTGAGGCTGGCGTTGGCTTGATGCTGATGCGACAAGAGCACATCAATATTGGACTGCAACAAGGAACCCTGGCAGTCTCACCGCTCATCCATGAAAGGATTCCTATTTTGGTGGCGCATATGTTCAATCGAAAAGATGACCCTTTGATCTGCGCCTTTCAAAACGCGGCCAATTCCGTTTGGCCCAAGTTAAAAACAGTCAGACCGAATCAGGATTAATGCAATATATCTTCAAATGAATTTACGAAAATTCAAGAGACTGGATGGCGACCATTTTATAGTTGGACCCATTGGGTAAAAAGACAGCCCTCCAACACCACTATTTGTCGGCTTTTGGGGGCGCAATGGATGTATAAGTGTGGAATTTTGAACGACTGAAATCCGCCACCATGATTAAACAATGTGATTTGAGCTCAAAACTTTTGATTTTGTTGCACGCTGTTCCGTCTTTATTGTTCATCGCGTTGCAAAAGTTAACCTTGTCAGGGGTCGGTTCATTTCGACAATCATTGCTGTGCTGGTGATTTTCTTCAGCAAAAACAGGTGAGCCCATCATCGACAAAGACAAAAAAATACAATATAAAACCAGCTTATTTATCTTATGCATAACACGATCTTGATCAAAGTTAGAAAACTAGCCCATCATCACCATTAAAGAAGGAATACAAGATTGGTATTTACCCTTGCAATGCATTGTGCGTGTTGATCGCCAGTCCTGCTTAGGCTTGCAGTTTAATGCCTAAGACGAAGAAAAGAGGCCCTGCTTTTTAAAATTTGACGCAATATCTGCCAATGCATCAAAAACCCACAATCACGCAAAGAGAGCTCTATCCAAGCACCTGACGCCATTGCTGTTCAATGTCAGAATGCCCCCCTCCCCCTTCAAGCACCTCTGTGCCTTTGAAGTTTCATTCACTGATGTTCCGGCTGCAGTAGCATGATTCCACCTGCGGTGTTCGAGATGGGAATATGGTAAGTGGATGAGACTTTTTTCACTTTTGGCGGCAATGCACCGCGTGCAGCCAACCACATCAATAGCTCAATGCCTTGGGTGCCAACCGCTTCAACCAATTCCATGTTCGTGTATTGTGTAGCCCATTCGGGCGTTGCGATCAAGCTGTCCATGAACTTGAGATCAAACTCTTTATTGATCAACCCAGCTCTTTCTCCATCCAATTGATGTGACAAGCCGCCAGTCCCCACCACCAAGACTTTTAAATTCTCGTCCCACCCATTGATGATTTCCCCAACCGTGCGCCCCAGGTTCAAGCATCGCCTGGCGCTTGGCAGAGGAAACTGCACAGTATTGATACAAATGGGGATGGTTTGCACAGGGCACTGGGCTTCTTGGGGCCACAACAACTTCAATGGAAGCGTGAAGGCATGATCAACTTTCATTTTTTGACATGTTGCAATGTCAAAATCGTGCTCGATCAATCCTTCAATCAACTTCCACGAGAGCTCAGCATTGCCCTTGAATGCGGGTAAGGTTGGAATACCCCAGCCTTCGTCTTCATTGACATACTCATTGGCTGCTCCCACAGAGAAGGTGGGCATGGTGTCAAGAAAGAAATTGAGCCCATGGTCGTTGTAAAAAACCACGACCAGATCTGGCGTATTGGCGGCCAACCACTCGCGAATGGGCTTGAAGCCATCGAAGAATGGGGACCAATATTCGCTATTCTCTAGACCTTTGGCAAACGCATTGCCAATCGAAGGCACATGAGACGTGGTGACCATACCGATGACTTTGGCCATATCAACTCCCAGCAAGAACAAGTTTGTGTTTGAAATCCGCCTTGCTCATTCCAGTTTGCAAAGCACCCAAATCCTGAACATCAAGGCCCAGAATTCCAGCCAACTTCGCCAAATAGTAGATGTTGCCTCCACACCGGATCAAACCAAGGACATCACGACGCCGAACCGCGTCACTTTGCTCAGCATTGAGTCCAAATGACTTCATGTAGGCGTTCTCATCGGCAACAAATCGGTCTCTGTTGTCTTGGGCATTGAAAGAAAAGCACATGGCATTGAGCGCATAGCCCATCTGCGCTTGATGACCATCAAAAATCGTAGTTCCAAAAATTGGATGCGGCGCTTTGGTCTTGTCTGCAGTGGGTATTGTCATCGCGGCCCCTTGTTGGGTGGTCATGGATGACGATTTTAAAAAAATATCATTTTTTATGATTGATTTAAATCAATCTGCTGAATTTTTATGTGCTCAATTGCAAATACATTGCATTGTGGATGGCCAAGACATTCATCTCTCAAAATTCAAGCCTGTATTCAACGACTTGACTGCGCAACAAAATAAAAATGGCGTTGTAAAGATATGCCGATTTCAATGGGTATTGCGATTGATCAAAGAATCGATGAAGCAACAACAGTAGAGTGTCTGCATTGCTAGCATCCATTGACCAACAACGGGAGAAAGTCATGCAAAATAAAACTGAAGAGTTGAAACAACAAAATGCCTTGGTTCTCAGTCATTTGGGTTTGCATGTCAAAGACATCGAAAAAATGGCCGATTTCTACGAGGATGTCCTCGACTTCACGCTCACCGATCGCGGTGATGTGGGCAACTTTAAAATCGTCTTCTTGAGCCGTGATCCCACGGAGCATCACCAGTTGGCATTGATCAGCGGTCGGGCCGAAGGCAACTATTTCAACTTACTCAACCAAATTTCTTTTCGGGTGCCCAATCTAAAAATACTGAGAGCGTTCTACCACCGGGCAGTGGCCAATGACTTCATCAGTGAGATGACCGCCGCCTCTCATGGCAACACCATATCCATTTATTTCCGAGATCCAGAAGGCAACCGCATAGAAATTTTCATGGATACCCCATGGCACTGCGCACAACCTCTTCGAATCAATGTGGATTTTTCCTTGGATGACGAGTCTTTACTCAATAACGTACAGACCATCGCCAGTCAACAACCCGAATTTCAACCCAGAGAACAGTGGGCACAGGCCATGAGAAAAAAAATGGATTACCATTGAACCATCAGCTGACAGCATGTCAAATATCCATCTTGCGATAGGGCAAGATATGATGCATCGACCTCAAGCGTCAAACAGGCTTGATGCCTGACTCACGGATGACGCGTCTCCACAGGTTGAATTCATCAGACCCGATTTTTGCGAGCTCTGCAGGTGAGCTAGCACGCGCCACGATCCCCTCGCCTTCCAAGCCTTGCAGGACTTCTGGGTCGGTGAGCACGTCTCGAACCAACTGATTGTATTTGGTTGTCACCTCACTCGAGAGTCCAACCGGCCCCCAGAGTGCGTACCACGCCTCCACATTGAAATCCTTGATGCCTGATTCATGCAAGGAGGGAAGATTGGGCTGCAAATGAAATCTCTCACGCTTGGTGCCCGCCAAAACTCTTATTCTGGAGTCTTTGGCAAAACCCAACGCATTGTGCATGGGCATGAACATGGTGAGCACTTGACCGCCAATGAAATCAGTGTACGCCTGCCCAGCGGCCTTGTAGGGAATGTGCAATAAATCCACGCCCGCAGTTTGTTTAAGCAGTTCCATGCACAAATGGTGATGGGTCCCCAATCCAGGAGACGCATAGCTCAACTGTCCTGGCTGGCTTTTGACCCACTCGACCCATTCACGCACAGTGGTGACCGGCACAGACGGGTGAACCGCCAAATTGAAATTGGTTGATCCCAAATAACTGATGGGCGTAAAACTGGCCAAAGGATCAAAGGACAACTTGGTGTAAAAGAGTGGCAATGTGACGGTGGTCGATACATTGACTTGCATGCTGTGTCCATCGGGAGTGGCCTTCGCAATCGCCTCCATTCCAATCGCACCCGAAGCGCCTGCACGGTTTTCGACGACAAAAGGTTGACCCCAACGCGCTTGCATCCGAGGCGCCAGTAAACGGGCAATGGCATCCGGTGTGGTGGCCGCGGCTTGGGCAATGATCAGTCGCACGGCCTTGCTCGAAATACCTTGCGCAAAACTTGGGCTGGCCAGCGCAGTGCCCAGACTCAGGCATGAGGCATCCAAGAGAAGTTGACGTCGACTGATGTTCATGGGGGACTTTATGGGGTCAAGAATTGGAGCATTCTAAGTGAGCACGGCGAGGCTTTTGAGCCTCAAAGACTCAAATTTTGGCCTCAACATGGTCGATATACCTAGGTGTATTCCCCAGACAACGAGTGTGAATGCTCCATGGGCAAACTCTACAATATCTTGTGCAGTCGATTGTTTTTTGACCAACAGACGCTTGTTTGCAAGACTGCAAGCTGCTCTTAAGAGGCACATTGGCGCATTGCAGAGGATAAACACCCACCATTTCACGAGGAGACAGACTTGAACTTCAATTCGACCAAAGCGATCATCGCAGGCCCATCCATCTTGGTGATGGCCTTCACGTTCATGATGGGCTTGTGCACATTGCCAGCAAACGCAGAGATTGTGGTTGAGAGCGGAAACTACAAAACCACAGAGCACCAATTCAAGGGCCAACTGGTCTATGACAATGCACAACAAAACAAATCCCCAGCCATCTTGCTTGGGCCCACTTGGACGGGACCCGGCGATTACACCCTGGGCCGTGCCCAGCAATTGGCGCGCATGGGCTTCGTGGTCCTGGTGGCCGACATTTACGGCGAAGGCTTTCAACCCCAACGGGGCAAGGAGTCAGCCGCTGCCATGGACATCTACATGAAAAACCGCCCACTCTTGCGCGAGAGAATGCAACTGGCTTACCAAACATTGAAGAGTCACCCCAGAGTTGACGCGAAAAAAATCGTCGCTTTGGGGTATTGTTTTGGAGGCACTGGTGTCCTTGAATTGGCCAGAGACGGCGCTGCATTGGCGGGTGTTGTGGTATTTCATGGCATCTTGGACACACCTCACCCAGAAGATGCCAAGAATATCAAATCCCCCGTCATCGTCTTCAATGGCGCCGATGATCCCAATTCATTGGCCGATGCCGTGGTGGCGTTTGAGCAAGAGATGAGGCAAGCCAAAGTGGATTTGCAATTCATCAATTACAGTGGCACCAAACATGCCTTCACCGATCCCAGCTCAGGCAGTGACACGTCGAAGGGCTCGTTTTACCACCCACTCTCAGACTCGAGGTCTTGGAGCGGCATGGTGAGTTTTTTAACTGAACTCAAACTCACGGCAAAGAATTGATGCGCGCCATCGGCCCATACCCGGCTCAAGACTGCCGGGGAACGACAATGCCATCGAAGTCCTGAACTTCAAGTCCGAGGGCCTGCGTGGCGAGTTGCTTGACTCGCTCAGGCTGCCCAGCCTGAAACACATAGGATTTATAAAACGGATAGAGCGTGGGGTGGGACTTGATTTCCTCGATGGTTCGGCTCTGCGTGACTTGATGCCCATAGACCATGGGCAAGGGGATCGCTTTGTTTTGATGCGACTGGGTGATCATGCCCTTGAGTTGCCCCTTTTGGGCCATGACTTCAAGCTCTGCAAAGAATCTTTGACGCATCATGACGATGCCCTTGTCACTGGCACTCAAACGCTCTTGGGTCCGATCCGCCACCACCCCCTGCCCCATCCAAGCCAAGAAGTCTTGATTCATCACATGTGTGTTGATTGCTCTGCCCTGTTCATCAAACACGGGGCCATGCCAAGTGGGTATGGACTTTTGAACATAGGGTTCTTTTTCTTGGGGCACTCTGGTGTATTTCCAAGAAACGCTCAAGGTGTTTTCATCGTCGATGGGTACACGCCACTCGAAATGCTCACCCAAGAAAAATCCATGTGGCCACAAACACACTCGACCAATTCCCCAGGCTTCATCGCTCTCAGGCACACCTTCCTTGAGACGATGATAAGTAAATCCGAATTCAAATTCTTTGAAGTCCACCTTCAAGTGCTTGGCACCGAATTTCACCTCCCCCGTGCGCAGACGATTGCCCCAGTTTTCATGCATCCACTCAAAATGAACTGGATCGATTGAGTTTTCTTGACACTGAAACCAGTTGCAGGGCACCTCAGAGATCACGATTTGCGTAAAACCATTCTCCCAAGAAAATGCTTCCCAATCGGGCAACAACGGTGGCTCACCTTTCCCCAGGTAAGCCCAGATCAAACCGCCTTTGGTTTGAACTGGATAAGCTTTGATATGAATTTTTGATTTGGCATTGAGCTGAGGAAATGCGGTGTCCTCATAGGGTTGTTCGGTGCAGGCGCCTTGGGCATTGAAGCGCCAACCGTGGTAGTGACATCGAATGCCCTCGGCCTCGACCATGCCAGTGCTTAAATCTGCCCGGCGATGCACACAGTGTCGATCGACCAAGCCATAATGCCCACCCAGGTCCTTGTAGAGCACCAACTCTTCACCCAAGAGTTTGACCGCCTTGGTGTTCAATGCCTCGAATTCCGATTCTCCGGCAATGGGCATCCAGTAATGCCTGAGCAACTGCCCCATGGGCTTGTTGGGGCCCACTTGGGTCAATAAATCGTTTTGTTCTTTGCTCAGCATTCACAACCCCACCTTCGATTTCTAAGACCCGATGGCCTCCATTCTATTCGGGTTGAATCTTCGCCAGGGCCACGGCACGTTCATATTTTCTGAGGTTTTTCTTCACTTGTTCGGTGTACTCGGCCGGGTTCATGAAGCCGATGGTGAAACCAGTTTCTTTGAATTTGCTCAAAAAGTCAGCACTTTCACTGGCTTGTTTGATGGCCTGGGCCAACTTGTTGGTGATGGCTGGAGGCAGGCCCGCAGGCGCCAAGACGCCCGTTTCTGCAGAAAAGTCAAAGTCTTTGACGATTTCAGCGACAGAGGGGATATCAGGAAAACGCGACCAGCGCTTGCCCGAAGTCACCGCCAACAAGTTGAGTGTGCCCGCCTTGATGTGGGGTGCAGAGGCCGTGTAGGCAGTCACCAAAATCGGCACATCACCGGCCAAAATGGCGGGAACCGATTGACCGCTGCCTTTGTAGGGGATGTGGACCATATCAAGGCCTGCATCGGCCTTGAACGACTCCATTGCAATGTGGTGGATACTGCCCACGCCCGAGGATCCGTAGTTGATTTTGCCAGGATTGACCTTGATCATTTGAATGAGGTCAGCCAGTGATTTGATATTTGATTTTGAACTAGAGACCAACATCAACGGCTCAGAGGTCAAACCCGCAATGGGTGTCAGGTCCTTCAAGGTGTCATAGGGCAAGGTCTTGAAGATATAAGGTGCAATGCCAAGCTGAGAGGTGTCCCCCATCAAGAGTGTGTAGCCATCGGCGGGGAATTTGACAATTTGCGCGGTGGCGGTCACGCCACCGCCCCCAGGCTTGTTCTCGATGACAAAGGGTTGATTCAACAGATCGGTCAATTTTTGCGCCAAGGCCCTGGCCACAAAGTCAGGACTTCCTCCAGCCACATAGCCCACCAATATCCTCACTGTGCGGTTAGGGTAATCCTGTGCAACTGCACAGCCTGCAAGACAAAATAGTGCAATTTGAACAAAACGTTTGAAGTGAATCATAAGTTTATTGATTTAAATTAAATGGAGGCCGAAACAATGGAAAAAGCCCAAGTAGACATTATTACTGCCGATCAGGACCACTCAACTCATGGATTCGACTGAGGCCCAATTCACTCAAATGGTGGTATAGAAATCCACACTTCAATTGATAGGATCATCACTCTGCATGTTCACCGCTGCAAAACAAGTCACCGACTGCACTGCGCGCGCAAGCTTTTGCAACATATTGACGCCAACTACGCCAAAAAGAACGGCAAGGCGCTTTGGCAAGCACCGCTCGCTAGACTCCACCCTGGTTCGCGCCGAGGGTGGGGAATGCGCTCACATTTGTTCAAGATTGATGCGCAAGCAGACCCAGGAGCCCACGGCCTGGGCCTAAAATATCCCACTCGGACAACGAGACCGTTAAAGTCTGATTTGCTAATGTAGGGTCCAATAGATGCATCAACCATGAGCACACATGTCCACTGGAGAGCGACCCATGCTTCGTCCTTGAACGCCATGGCATGGATGTCAGGAGCCTTGTTCTCCTTTTGCTTCATGGCCGTTGCGGCGCGCGAGCTCTCGCACGGCATCAACACCCTGGAGATCTTGTTTGGGCGCAGCCTTGTGGGACTCGTGGGCTCTGTCGGACTCATCGTGGGCACACGGCAGTGGGCACTTTTTAAAACCGAAAAATTCAAATTCCACGTCGGGCGCAACCTATTGCATTATTTTGGCCAATACGGCTGGTTTTTGGGCGTTTCCTTGCTGCCTTTGTCCCAAGTGTTCGCCATTGAGTTCACCTCACCGCTATGGACCACGCTCTTGGCCGCAGTGTTTTTGGGTGAGGCGTTGACCCTCAA
>CAIPFK010000118.1 GCA_903864315.1 uncultured Burkholderiales bacterium
ATGCCAAAGCGAAAGTTGAGAGATCACGAACACATTTTGCCAAGTTGCTTGGTGTTTCTGATCGAACACATCAACATTGGCCGCGAGGTGGGACAACGCCTTCAGGAGCCGCAAAAACTCTGATTCGTGTTGAAGTCACCGCGCCCAGGGTTTTGTGCGAGTTGATGATTGCAGACCGTATTGCATCCACCATCGAAAAAGGGCCAGCACTCATCAAGTGCTGGCCCTATGATCTACTGGTCGGCGTGGCGGGATTCGAACTCGCGACCCCTTGCACCCCATGCAAGTGCGCTACCAGGCTGCGCTACACGCCGAAAGAATCAATTATAACCTGATCTGAAGGAGAATTCAGCCCCCCTAAGGATCAGTTTCTTCACATCAACAATTGTCGGATTTCTCTGAGCTCTCGCATGAGGAGTTTGAGTTGGGGAGGATCGCTCAAAATCCCGGATGCGGTCCATGCGTCCACCAATTTGCTTTCATCCAAGCCTTCATCCGCTTCAAAAACCTCCATGCCCGTGAGCATCATCACACCTGAGCGCTTTTTGTCCTTTTCGAATTGAACAATTTCTTGCAACTTGTTTCTCGCTCCACTGATGGTGAAGCCTTGGTCGTAGAGTAAATCGCGAATACGGCGAATCATGAGCACTTCATGGTGCTGGTAGTAACGGCGGTTGCCGCGGCGCTTCATGGGCCGCAGTTGGGTGAACTCTTGCTCCCAGTAGCGCAGCACATGGGGCTTGACGCCACACAAGTCGCTCACCTCACCAATGGTGAAGTAACGCTTGGCAGGGATGTTGGGTAAATCTATCGACATGGAAAGCATCACTCAAACGAGTTGTCTATCATTTCTAAAACGGAGGAGTGAGATTACACGAAGCGCAGAAAAAAGCCAGAGAATTATTTAAAAATATTTAGGTGTAAACCACCCCCAATGGTGGTAATTATTTATGCAAATGTGCTAAAGAATTTGAGCCCAGTAACGCTCAAAAACACACAAAATTAAAGCCTGTATGCTAAAGCGTTAAACCGCTGGAGGATTTTGAATCAAGTCTTTGAGTTTTTGACTGGCATGAAACGTCACCACACGGCGTGCTTGAATCGTGATGGCCTCCCCAGTTCTTGGATTGCGCCCGGGACGCGGTGTTTTGGTGCGCAACTGAAAATTGCCGAATCCAGAAATTTTCACATCCTCACCGGCGAGGAGTCTCTCCACAATCAGATCAAAAAATGCATCGATCATGTCTTTGGACTCACGCTTGTTGAGTCCGATTTGTTCAAACAGCAACTCGGCCAATTGTGCTTTGGTGAGTGCCGGGGATTCGAGCGAATTCAGTGCCAGTTCCATCATGAGCCTCTTATTGATTGTCCCAATTCATACCATCGATGCAATGATCATCTCACCTGTTGACCATGCCGTCTAGTGAGACGAACACGGTATCCATGCAATGCAATCCAACACAACCACCCTCATCGAGAGCGGCTTTTAAGCCCTGAGGCGCGCGCCAAGCGAGGCTGTCAAATGAGCCAGCACACTGGCAACACTTGCTTCAATTTCAGGCTCCGTGAGGGTTGCACCCTCCTTGGACAAACTCAGGCGAACCGCCCAAGAGCGTTCATTCAGACTCATCTGCCCACTCCCCTCTTTGGGGCGGTACAAATCAAACAACGTTGCGTCTTTGAGGAGTCCACCACTGGGCGACCTCCAAACCTCTTGCATCAAACGGGCATGGGTCACTTCTTGAGAGAGCACCAAGGCCAAATCGCGCTCCACACCTTGGAATTTACTCACCTCGGTAAAGCGAGGTACCTCACGGCTCGAGACCGCTTGCAAGTCTAGCTCAAACACGATGGGGGACTTGGGCAAGTCCCAGGCCTGGGTGAGCGCTGGATGCAACTCCCCCAACCAACCGATGGAGTGCCCCTTTGCAAAAATTTCGGCACTTCGCCCAGGATGCAAAGCCTCTCGTTCACTGACACGCCACTCGAGCTCAAGGGGATGCAAAAATGACTCCAAGTCCCCTTTGACGTCAAAGAAGTCCACGCCTTGATCGCTCGCGGCCCACTGCAGGGGCTGCAAACGGCCATAGGCCAAACCACCCAATCGCATGGGCTGATGGATGCCTTTTACCGTTTGATCGGAGTCTTGGACACTGGCATCTTTGATGAACACTCGGCCCATCTCGAAGATTCGCACATCGGACATTTTGCGATCCACATTGAACTTGAGCACTTGCAGCAATCCCCCCAAGAGGGTCGTGCGCATCACGTTCATGGAGCTTGCGATCGGGTTGAGAAGGACAATGGGTTCGGCGGCTTTAGAGAATGATCGCTCCCACTGCTCTTGCACAAAACTGTAGTTGATGGTTTCTTGGTAGCCCAACGATGCGAGCGTGCGTCGCAACGCAAACGCACCGCGTTGGGACTCCAAGGGCAATTGTGCCGTGATGGGCCCCAAAGGCGGTGTTTGTGCAAGGGTCTCATAGCCCAAACAACGGATGACCTCTTCGATCAAATCCTCTTCCAAGCTCAAATCAAAACGGTGGCTTGGCGGGGTCAGAGTGATCAATCCAGGCGTCTGCTCGGGCTTGAGCCCCAAGGACTCCAAGGCCTTGAACATGGTGTCTTGGTCAATGTCCATGCCAATGACGCGGCACGCGCGCTCAACGCGCAAGGTAAGCGATTGGGGCTTGGGTAAATTGAGAATTTGATCATCCACGGGACCACACACGGTCTCGTGTGTGCCACAAATGTCGATCACCAATTGGGTGATGCGCTCGATCATCGCAACGGTTTGCGCTGGATCCACGCCCCGTTCAAATCGGTGCCCCGCATCGGTGGAGAAATTGAACTGGCGCGATCGACCTGCCACCGCCGTGGGCCACCAAAACGCAGCCTCGATGTAGATGCTCGTCGTGCTGTCTCCAACGGCGCTGGCTTGTCCGCCCATGATGCCCGCCAAGGACTCAATGCCCTGAGCGTCTGCAATGACACCCACGTGAGCGTCCAGTTTCACCGTCTGGCCATTGAGCAACACCAAGGTCTCACCAGGCTTGGCCCAACGCACTTGCAAGGGCCCAGAGATTTTGTCCAAATCAAAAATATGGGTAGGTTGGCCGAACTCAAACATGACAAAGTTCGAGATGTCCACCAACGCACTGACCGATCGCTGTCCACAGCGCATCAATTTGTCAACCATCCACTGGGGTGTCTTGGCCTGGGGGTTCAAGCCTTTGACCACCCGTCCGCTAAAACGCCCACACAAATCATGCGCGCCCGCGTCCACGAGAACTTCCAAACGATCTTCACAGCCGACGGTCACAGCGCGAGCGTCGTGTGCCGTGAGGGGTGAACGGGTGATGGCAGAAACCTCGCGAGCCACGCCATGCACGCTCAGGCAATGCGCCAAATTGGGTGTGAGCTTCAAGGTGAGCAAATGGTCATCGAGATTCAATTGCTCGCGTATGGACACGCCGAGTTGGGCCTCGGGGTCCAACACCAACAAACCCGCTTGCTCGTCGCTGATTTGAAGCTCCTTGGCCGAGCACAGCATGCCAAAGCTCTCCACGCCCATCAACTTGACCGCTTTGATCTCCATGCCGCTTTGCCCATCCGCACCCGGGAGCACCGCACCGAGCATCGCGCACGGCACCTTCAGGCCCAAGGCGGCATTGGGAGCGCCACACACGATTTGAAGTGGGCTCGAAGACGCTCCTCCCACATCGACTTGACAGACCCTGAGTCGATCGGCTTTGGGGTGGGGCTCGATGGCCATGATTTGCCCCACCACCACGCCTGAAAAGGCTGGCGCCACGGTGCGCAACTCCTCCACTTCCAAGCCAGCCATGGTCAAGGCATCGGCCAATTGTTGTGAACTCAAAGGGGGATTACAAAACTCTCGTAACCAAGATTCTGGCAACTGCATCGCTGAGACGTCCTACAAAGGTAATTATTGAAATTGACTCAAAAAGCGCAAATCGCCATCAAAGAACAAACGCAAATCGTTCACGCCATACCTCAGCATGGTCAACCGATCGGGCCCCATGCCGAAAGCAAAGCCCATGAAACGCTCGGGCTCCAAGCCCATGTTGCGAATCACATTGGGGTGCACTTGCCCAGAACCGGCAACCTCCAACCAACGACCGGCCAAGGGGCCTGTGGCGAATTGGATATCAATTTCAGCGCTGGGTTCTGTGAATGGAAAAAAGCTCGGTCTAAAGCGCAAGGTGAGGTCTTCGGACTCAAAGAAAATTTTACAAAACGAGGTGAACACCACCTTCAAGTCTTTAAAGCTCACGCGCTCACCAATCCACAGGCCCTCACACTGATGAAACATGGGGGAGTGGGTTGCATCGGAATCAACTCGGTAAGTTCGACCTGGTGCGATCACACGAATTTCTGGCATGCCCTCTCCCCGGTCCAAGGCTTGTCGGTGCGCTTTCACATGCTGCACCGCATGGCGAATTTGCATGGGTGACGTGTGGGTTCTGAGCAAGTGACCGCCTTCAACATAAAAGGTGTCGTGCATGGAGCGTGCGGGGTGGTTCTCTGGCGTGTTGAGTGCCGTGAAGTTGAACCAGTCGGTCTCAATCTCGGGGCCTTGGGCAACGGTGAACCCCATGGAGTTGAAAATATTTTCAATGCGCTCCAAGGTCAAGCTCACCGGGTGCAATCCGCCTGTATGTCGCACGCGACCTGGGAGCGTCACATCCAAAGACTCGGCTTTGAGTTGACGCGACAAGGCCTCTTGCTGCATGGCATCGCGGCGGGCTTGAAGGGCTTGCTCAATGGCCGTTTTGAGGGCATTGATCTTGGCGCCTTGGGCTTTTTTCTCGTCAACACTCAGTTGCGACAAACCCTTCATGAGTTCGGTGATCTGGCCGGTTTTGCCCAAAAACTGCGCCTTGACGTTCTCCAAATCAGCAGGTGTTTTGGCCGCTTCAAATGCCGCACGGGCATTGAGCACCACATCATCGGGTAATGCGTTCATGGCTATGAAAGGGAATCAAAAAAACAAAAAGGTCAAAGCCAGCACTGTGAATGCATCTGCCTTGACCTCTTGAACAAGGAAGCGTTGGAAGTGGATGCGGTGAATTGACCGCCACACCCACCTTGCACGCAACCAACGCTTGGATTAAATGGCCAATTTGGCTTTCACTTGCTCCACAATGCCACCGAAAGCCGCTTTGTCATGAACGGCCAAATCGGCCAACATTTTGCGATCGATCTCAATCGAGGCTTTCTTCAGACCATTGGCAAATTGGCTGTACGTCAGACCACACTCACGGGCTGCCGCATTGATACGGGCAATCCAGAGTTGGCGAAACACACGCTTTTTGGTTCGACGATCACGGTAGGCGTATTGCCCAGCCTTCATGACCGCTTCTTTGGCGATCCTGAATACATTACCGCGACGGCCGCGAAAACCTTTTGCAAGGACTAAAACTTTTTTGTGACGGGCTCTAGCGGTCACACCACGTTTGACGCGAGGCATATTAAATTCTCCTGGGGTTCGTCGTTAAATCAAAGGCCGGCGGCGGGAAGCATCTGTGCCATGTGACCCATATTGGTCTCATGAACGGACACACTGCCCCTTAAGTGACGCTTATTTTTGGTCGTTTTTTTCGTCAAAATATGACGCTTGAAAGCCTGACCACGTTTAACGGTACCCCCTGGGCGAACTCGAAAGCGCTTTTTGGCGCTGCTTTTTGTTTTCATTTTGGGCATTTTCTGCTCCTCTTTGAATGTGCTCGTGAGGCGTTTGCGAAACTCACGCAACCTTGTTGGCCCCGAGACACTTGTTGTTTGCGTAACCTTTGAATCAGACCAAAGCGCCTTGCGTTGCTTCAGTCGCGGGTTTGGTCACGCCACCCGGTTTTTTCTTGCCTGGCGCAATCATCATGACCATCTGCCGTCCTTCCAATTTGGGGAACTGCTCGACCACAATGCTGTCAGCCAACTCGTCTCGAATCCTTTGCAACAACGCCATGCCCAAGTCTTGATGGGTGATCTCACGGCCACGAAAGCGAAGCGTGATTTTACACTTATCGCCTTCTTCCAAAAAGCGCCTGATGTTGCGCAATTTGATGTTGTAGTCTCCATCATCGGTGCCAGGGCGGAACTTAATCTCCTTGACCTCAATGACTTTTTGCTTGGATTTCGCTTCCTGTGCCTTCTTTTGCTCTTGGTACTTGAACTTGCCGTAATCCATCAACCGACAAACAGGGGGGATGGCGGTCGCTGCAATTTCGACCAAATCCACATCCAAATCCCCTGCCATGCGCAAGGCCTCAGCGATGCTCACGATCCCAATGGGTTCGTTTTCTGGGCCGGACAATCGGACTTCCGGGGCCATGATTTCCCGGTTCAGGCGGTGTTTACGTTCCTCGCGCAAGCGACGGTCGCGAAATTCAGTAGCGATGGTGTTTATCCTTTTAAAACAAGGTCAAAATTGACCCAATGGGCGCATATGCTCAAGGTGATGAGGGAATTGCCACGATCACGAAACGCAACAAATCACGTTTTGTGAGTGATATCCGCTTGGATTTTGGTTAAAAAATCTTGGACAGACATAGTGCCAAGATCAATATTTCCTCTAGCACGAACGGCAACCAAGCCCGCAGCACTCTCTTTGTCACCAATGACCAAGAGATAGGGCAACTTTTGCATTGAATAACTTCGTATTTTATACGTTATTTTGTCACTTGAGTCATCCACCACGACCCTAAGACCTTGATTTTTCAGCATTTTTGCGACATCGTTGGCGTATTGGGACTGATTTTGCGAAATTGTGAGGATGGCCACTTGATTGGGGGCGAGCCAAGTGGGCAACGCGCCAGAGTGCTGCTCGATCAAAATACCAATGAAACGCTCAAGACTGCCCACGATGGCTCGGTGCAACATCACAGGGCGCTGGCGTGTTCCATCCAACGCCACGTATTCGGCCTCAAGACGCTCGGGCATGGAGAAGTCCACCTGAATTGTGCCGCACTGCCACTGGCGCCCCAAGGCGTCTTTCAAGGTGTATTCAATTTTGGGGCCGTAAAAGGCGCCGTCGCCTGGTGACAAAATGTATTCACAACCAGACGCGTTCAAGCTGTGAATCAAGGCCGCCTCGGCCTTGTCCCAAATCTCATCGCTGCCGATGCGCTGCTCGGGACGGGTCGCGACTTTATAAATAATGTCTGTAAACCCGAAGTCTTTGTAGACTCGTTGCAAAAGTGCCGTGAAGTTGGTGCACTCTTGCAAGATCTGCTCTTCAGTACAAAAGATATGCCCGTCGTCTTGGGTGAAGCCACGCACTCGCATGATGCCGTGCAGTCCACCCGAAGGTTCATTGCGGTGACATTGACCAAACTCGCCATAGCGAAGTGGCAAGTCGCGATAGCTCTTGAGGCCTTGCTTGAAGATGAGCAAGTGACCAGGACAATTCATCGGCTTCAACGCGTAGTCACGCTTTTCACTCTCAGTGGTGAACATGTTGTCGCGGTATTTATCCCAGTGGCCCGTTTTTTCCCACAAGGTTTTATCCAGCACCTGTGGCCCCTTGACCTCCAAATACCCATTGTCTTGGTAGACACGGCGCATGTACTGCTCGACGCCTTGCCACACACGCCAACCCAAGGGGTGCCAAAACACCAAGCCAGG
>CAIPFK010000119.1 GCA_903864315.1 uncultured Burkholderiales bacterium
ACTGTCCGTAGCTCAGTTGGATAGAGCAACAGCCTTCTAAGCTGTGGGTCGGGGGTTCGATCCCCTCCGGGCAGACCAATATCACAATACTTCTGCTGACTGATTTTGTTTTTTTAAAAGTGAAATAGCTTTTTTATCAAAAGACACAAAGGTTTCTCCTTCAAGTCATTTGCCTTCATATGCAATAACGGCATCTGTAAAATCTCCACCAACCTCCAGTTGCGAAATTCCAGCCTCTACGGCGGGGCGATTGACCTCAACGTTGGTAGCGGAAATTAAAGTCTTGAGTGCCTTACTTATATCTAAAGCTTCAATCCCGTAGGAGCGTAATAAAACCCATACAAAGTCACAAAGACTGGAGAGAGTAATGAAAACTAATGTTGCCTCTTCCAAACCTTGATTGCCTTCTTCGCCTGCTTGGCATCAACACGGATAAATGCTCGAATGAGAACGTTAGTGCCTACAGTTACTTTCATTTTTTGGCCCAAGCTTTTTGTGTGGCCTCATTAATTTCTTCTATATTGAGTACTTTCTTGGTTTTATTTGCTAAACAGCCAATGAAGGCTCTCATCCCTCCTGTACGTTTCACTGCTTGGATAATGCATTTCCCTCCTGGAATCAGATCGAGCTTGATTTTTTCGCCATGCTTAAGTCCCAAGTGCTGAAGAATTTCTTTTCTAAAAGTTAATTGACCCTTTGCCGTGATGGTTAATGCTGGCATGAGAACCTCTCATTGAGTGAATGTTAATCGTAATGTAATTCCACATTACAAATCAAGCTATAACAATCAGCATTACACAGTTGAATTTGAAGATAGATAACAGATAATGTGAAGATGGGAATTTACTCTGGCTTTAGATTTTTGATCAAGTCAATGCTCTTTGTAGTCATGCTTGAATCCACGTTGCTGTGTGTTGCTCAAGTCTCTGGTCAATCAGCACTTGCGGACGCTACACTTGTAAAAGCATGTACAGTCTGTCACGGTCCTGAGGGGCGTTCCACGCCTTATGGTTATTTCCCTCGATTGGCTGGTAAGCCCGAAACTTATCTCTACAACCAATTGTTAAACTTCCAGCAAGGAACTCGTCATTATCAGCAAATGTCTAATTTGTTGGGAAACGTTAACCCAGCTTATTTACAAAAGCTCGCACACTTTTTTGCAACGCAAGCTATTGCCTATCCACCTCCCGCTAAATTTTCTGGAAATAAAGAGCAACTTGAAGTTGGACTCCAACTTGCGAGAAATGGTGTGGCTGATAGAAAAATTCCAGCGTGCACCCAATGCCATGGCGACAAACTCAATGGTGGAGTTTCAGATAGTGTTCCTGGGTTGTTGGGTTTAACCCGTGACTATCTGATCGGCCAGTTAGGCGCATGGCGGACCAATCAACGCCATGCTCGAGAGCCTGACTGCATGGCTGTTATTGCTAAGAATCTGTCGGTGAATGAAATCAGCGCAGTCACTGCTTGGTTATCCAGTCAACCCGGGCCCAAGGATGGCCACACAACCTCCCCAAAGACCAATGTCAACCCCAGGTCTCTCGCGGTGAGTTGTGGCAGCGTGCAGAGCAACAGTTCGAAATCCCATACTGGATTTGAGCTAAAAACCAAACCCTTGACCATGTTGCAAAGCAAGGGGCAGTACTTAAGCCGTATTGGCAACTGCGTTGCTTGCCACACCTCGCAAGGTGGTGAACCAATGGCTGGGGGCAAGGCAATTGAAACTCCTTTCGGGATTGTTTATTCCACCAACCTCACACCCGACAATGCAACAGGAATCGGCACTTGGTCAGCGGATGATTTTTGGAATGCAATACATGAAGGCCGATCAAAGGACGGTAGTCTTTTATCTCCTGCATTTCCCTACACGGAGTTGACACAAGTAACTCGTGCCGACTCTGACGCCATATTTGCCTATTTGCAGACCTTGCCTGCCCAAAAAGTATCTGCGACTCCAAATGCTCTTTCTTGGCCCTCCAACACGCAATTGGGGATTCGAGTTTGGCGAGCACTTTACTTCAAACCGGGTGAATACAAGGAGGACTTAAAACAAAGTAAGTCCTGGAATCGGGGAGCGTATCTGGTGAATGGATTGTCACACTGCGGCTCGTGCCATACACCAAGAAATAAACTCGGCGCCAGTGAATTGGGGACTTTCCTGGGGGGATCCAATCTGATGGCGAACGGACGTTGGTATGCGCCAAGCCTACTTGCAACTTCAGAGGGCGGTGTCCAGGATTGGTCTACAAGTCAAATTGGCAATTTATTACAAAACGGCATAACAAATCATGGCTATGTGTCTGGCCCGATGGCTGAGGTTGTTTACAAAGGCACTCAATATTTGACTTTAGATGATTCGCAAGCTATTGCAACTTATTTGCAGTCGCTCAAAGTCTTAAACCCAATTAATATTCCTAAACTAAATGACACTGCTTTTGATACTCTCACACATAAAAACGGCAAAGCAATTTACGATAAACATTGTGAAAATTGCCATGGCAAGGAAGGCGATGGTGCACCCAACAATTTCCCCTCATTGGTAGGCAATAGAAACGTTCTATCACCCCACATCATTAACATGGTGCAATCAGTCTTATTGGGAGCGATTCCTCCCACTACTGCCTCCAATCCTAGTCCTGCAGGAATGCCGCCATTTCGAGCAGTATTGAGTGATATTGAGGTTGCACAGGTACTGACTTACATACGCCATGAATGGGGAAACCAAGCGTCATCCATTTCAACACTGGATGTTTTGCAAATAACGGGAAAAAGAAACTAGCCTTGAGTAAGTGTGACAACCTACTGGTGCTTGGTTTTGTTTCAGTCAAATGCAATAACTTAGTCGGCAACTATTTTTCTCTCGCGAATCAATTGCCCCCATTTTTTCGATTCACTGTCAATGAACTTACCCAATTCTTCACGGGTTCCTGGCTCTGGCGTTAGTCCGTGCTTGATTAAGTTTTCTTTAACATCAGGAGATTGAAGTACCCGAACGATTTCTGTGTTCCACCGCTGCAAAACTTTGGGATTCATTTGTGCTGATCCCACAAACGCATACCAATTCACAGCGTTAAAACCTTTGAAGCCAGACTCAGCAACAGTTGGAATATTGGGCAGTGCAGGGCTGCGAGTGAGCCCTGTGGTTGCAAGTGGTATCACCTTGTCGGTTTCAATGTAGGGTGCGGCAGAGGACGGTGTTGAAAAATATGCAGTAACTCTACCACCCAAAAGGTCAGTCAATGCAGGAGCGCCTCCCTTGTACGGGATGTGGGTGATGTCTATGCCAGCCTCTTGATTGAAGAGCTCCCCGGCCAAGTGTGACGCTGACCCAGATCCTGTAGACGCGTAATTGAGGACACCTGGTTTTGACTTGGCCAAGGCAATGTATTGGGCCAGGGTCTTAACACCTAAACTTGGGCTGACAACCAATACATTGGGGAAGAGCAAACCCATGGTGATCGGCGCTATGTCCTTTTGTGGGTCATAGCCAACTTTCATCATATGAGGTGCAATTGACAAGGGGCCAATGGAGCCCAGCAAGATGACCGAACCATCGGCCTCACCTCTGGCAATGTTTTGGTGGGCAATATTTCCGCCAGCACCAGGTTTATTGTCAACCACGACAGAACGTTCCAAGTTTTCGCTTAGTTTTTTTGCAATCAAGCGTGCTGCGGTATCAGAGGCGCCACCAGCCGCAAATCCAACGATCATGGTGATAGACTTATTGGGGATATCCTGTGCGAAGGAGCCAATGGCACTTATGGCAAGGGTCAAAAAAATAGCGTAACGCTTGAAATCATTGGCGCCAACACTGAGTCCAATAGAGCTTGAACGGCTGTAAATGTTCAAAAAGTCAAATTTCATAACGTTTACCTATTTGAGTTGCATAAAAAATTATTCACCAGTTTAAATGCTTTTGTTCAAAAAATTAGAGAGTTGAAGAGCGATTAGGTGCGAAAGTTCAATTCTTTTTGTCAATGGCTTTCAATTTTCTTATCGTTGGGTGCCTCGTTTGCTGTTTCTTGACCCATGGAATTGATTCCAAAGCTAAAGTATGGCAAGCTTGTAAATACACATCCAAAGCCAATTTACATTTGGCGTTGATTGTAAATTCATGCGATTTCTTCTATTTTAGATTGACACCGACTTTCTAAGGCAACTTTGTATATAAAACCAGACTCGATATGGTGGCTCGATAGCGCTCATTATTTATGTAAATGCGACCCACTCAGTGGGTTAAGAAAAAGTCAGGCAAATGATTTATTGAATTTGCATGGCCTCAACACATTGAGAGCAAATCAGTCGAGATCTTTAACGATTCAATTTCTATCAAAGTTTAAGAATCCACTCGTTCTCGTGTTGCTGATTGCCAGCGTGGTTTCTGCATTTACAGGTGAAGTCACCAATTTCGCCATTATCAGTGTGATCGTACTCATGAGTGTGTTGCTCGATTTTATTCAGGAATTCCGAGCAAACCAAGCGGCAGACAAGCTTCGACTGTCAGTGTCTGTGCGCACCAAAGTTATCCGAGATGGTGTTGAGATTGATTTATCTGTCCAAGAGGTTGTTCCGGGCGACATTGCTCTGGTGTGTGCAGGAGATCTGATTCCTGCTGATTCTCTGGTTGTCGATGCAAAAGACTTCTTGGTCAATCAATCCTTGCTTACAGGGGAGGCCTTCCCAGTTGCAAAAAATTCTGCATCACTGCCAAGCACGGCAACACAACTTCAAGACGCTGACAATGCAGTATTCATGGGTACATCAGTTGTTGGCGGGAGTGCTCGAATTTTGGTGATCAAAACCGGCATGAATACCGCCATTGGAGACATCGCCCAAAGTCTTGATAAGCCCACACAAGCCACTTCTTTCGAATTGGGAGCCAGGCGTTTTGGCATGATGATCATGTCCCTGACGATCATTTTGGTGCTGTTTGTGTTGTTTGTTAATGCTTGGTTTCATAAA
>CAIPFK010000120.1 GCA_903864315.1 uncultured Burkholderiales bacterium
CCATCTTCAAAGGGCAATGAGCTTAGAGCTGACGCGCCTCGGTGACGCTCCAAGCCCTGGGGGATGGGCTGGCTACTGGCTAGTGGGCTAGTGGGCTCGAGCCGATGCACCCAATTGCAGTGAAATCTTGCCCGCGTAGAGTACGGCCAGTTTGGTGAATTCCTTCTCATGGGTTTTAACCCGAACGGACGGGCCACCAATGGACAGACAGTAGGGCACTTCATCTTGTGCGTCACGGATGGGGGTGGAGATGGCTGTCACGCCAAGAAGACGCTCACCATGAGAGATGGCATAGCCTTTGGTGCGAATTTGGCTCAGTTCACGCAAAAGGTCTGTTTTGCTTTGTTTGTTGGTTTTTGCAATGGCGCTGATGAACTGGGCTTTTGCTTTGTCTGGCAAATGTGCGAGCAGTACTTTGGAAGCAGAACCCGTGCCCAACAGGATGGGCACATGTTCACCGGGTTGAATCACGCTTCTAAGGGTTGAAGAGGTCGACATGGCGTCTAGGCAAACACGGTCTTTTTCAATCAAGGTGTGAATCGAGACCGATTCTTGGGTTTGTTTGGCCAATTCCACCAAAAATGGCCTTGCGATTTCACGAATGCCCAGTGTGCTTTGCACCAGTCCAGACAGCCGCGTGAAACGAAAGGACAAACAATAGTGTTGGTCTTGCAGTCGGATCAAATAGCCAGATTCCTCTAGGCTTTGAACGATCCGAAAGGTGGTGGACTTGGGCAGTTCGATGCGCTTGGAGATCTCTTGCAAGGTGAGGGTGCTGCGCTCTTGAGAAAAACTCTCAAAAATAGCCAGTATTCGTTGAACCGATCGCATCATGGGAGGGGGTCAATCCAATTTCAATTTCAGTTGCGCCAAGATCAGGCCCCATTTTTTGTTTTCACTGGCTAGGAATTCAGTGAACTTCTCGGAGCTTCCACCCTCAATGGTGGCACCCTCTCCAGTAAAGCCCTGGGACAAGGCCGGGTCAAAGAGCACTTTGTTCACGCTTTGATTGATTTGCGACACGATGGAGGCGGGGGTTCCTTTGGGCACGAGCAGTCCATAGGCCAAGGTGGACTCAAAGCCAGGCAGCGACTCTTTGACGGTGGGCAAATCGGGCATGGACGCCAAACGGGCGTTGCTGCTGATGGCCACGCCCCTCACGCGCCCGCCATTGATTTGTCCCTTTGCCGATTGGACGTTGTCAAAAAACATTTGTATATCGCCTGCAATGAGGGCCGTGTCCGTCTGGCCATTGCCTTTGTAGGGGATATGGGTGATGTTGATGCCAGCAATTTGTTTGAGCATTTCGCCCGTCAAGTGCTGTGTGGTGCCGATCCCACCGGAGCCAAAATTGATCGAATTGGGGTTGTCTTTGGCGATTTTGATGAGGTCGGGGATGCTTCGAATGGGACTAGAGGCTTGAACGAGCAAGACCAAGGGCGACTGCATCAGTTTGACAACAGGAATAAAGTCTTCACTCGGGTTGTAGGGCAGTTTGCCGTAGAGCAGTGGATTGATCGCAATGATGGGGTGGGTGGCAAAGAGAATGCTGTAGCCATCGGCTCGCGATCTTGCCACATTCGCTGCGGCCAAATTGCCGCCAGCGCCGTTGATGTTCTCGCTCACGACCGGTTGGCCCCATTGCTGGGACAATCGCTCAGACAAAATACGCGCGATTCGGTCTGAGCTTCCGCCTGGAGGAAATGGCACCACCATCCTCACTTGTTTGTTCGGAAACGATTGGGCCTGGGCGGGCTTGAGGTTTGAACCCCCCAGCAGGGTTAAAACACAGAAAAAGGATGAATAAAGCGCTTTTGAAAAAATATGCTTTGTGGACCCCATCTTAAATGTCTTCCTTGGGAAATTGCAAAACAAGGGCTTCCAGGCCGTTTTCACCCGCAAGGATGTTGAATTGATCTTCGGTGTTTTGCACCACCACCATCGACCACACGGGCAAATCCTCTGCGCCATGGACCAAGCTGCCGTTGCCCACAAAAACATAGTACCCACCCGCAACGCTGGGATCGGGGCCTGGCATGGACATGCCCGCTCCAAGTCTCACGATTTGAGCCTTCAGGCCATCGTCCGCTTCCAACAAGGTTTCACAAACCGTCTCTGAACGTGACTTCATCACCGGTTCGATGGAGAAGTGAACAGGGTCGACAAAGAGGTTGCGTCTCTTGCTCGGGAGCAACTTATCACGGTAACCGGGCTTGTCCAAATAGACCGGTGCTGAGTTGCCGGTGTACATGCGAAGGGCGACAAAGGCGAGACCCTGAGCGCCTGCGACCAATGGGCCGTACGCGGTGTGGTGGTCTTTGTATTGAATGCACAAGGGCTTGATCTCTTGTCCCCGGTTGCCAATGGTGCCCGATCCTGCGATGAACAGCTGGAACATGCTCACGCCATGAAAATGAGGTGTCACTGTTTCATGGGCTTGAAGCTCGGACATTGTGGCTTGGGGACCGGGGGCCGCTGTGGTCGATGAGCGGGGACCAAAAAATACCGTTCCCCAGTGTTGATGGCCTGTACCAGGCGAGATGACGGTGCTGCGCTCTTTGAGCGCTTGGCTTGCACTTTTGGTGTAGATCATGTGTGGCTCTCAAATGTCGGAGGTGAACAAAGGAAAAAACAATGACAACGAGTTTCGGTGCTCAAGCCCTGGCAACGGATGGTTGGTGTGCAGGCATTGCCATGAGGAGCTACTTCCAATCGCCCAGGGCATGCGCGAGGTGCAGATCCACGGGTCAAAAAATTATAGCAATGTTTTGTTTGTCAGCACTGGTTCCACTGGGTGAAACCACACTCGCTCTCCAAAGCCGATGCGTCCAGGCCGCTTTGGGTAAATCCCTCTGGTGAAAACCGCTTGCTTGCATTAGGATGTATTCATCGAGGGATCAGAGCCATTTGGACTCGCTCGACAAGGAGAACTAGGCATGAGATGGGCACCCCTTTTGCAGTGGTTGAAGGCATGGGCATGGGCATGGGCATGGGCATGGGTTTTGATGGTTCCCTTGACGGCAACTGCGGCAGACTATCCGTCGCGCCCGATCAAAATCATCATTGGATTCAGCTCCGGTGGCTCCACCGATGCCATTGGGCGCTATTACGCACAAAAACTCGCTGAAGAGTTGCACACACCCGTCGTCGTGGAGAACAAACCGGGTGCGGCGCAATTGCTGGCCATCAAGACATTGATGGCGGCTCCTCCCGATGGATACACGCTTTACGTGGGCACGGCGAGCGCTTTCTCTCAAAGTCCTGGCGTGATGAAAGATCTGCCCTATTCACCCATGCGAGACTTCAGTTTCATCTCCTTGATGGCCAAAGCACCCGGCGTGATTTTTGTCAGTCCGGAGCTGCCGATTCACAACATCAAAGAATTCATGGACTACGCCACAGCCAACGCAGGACGGCTCAATTACGGCTCCTCGGGTGTTGGGTCTGCCAGTCATTTGTTGACCGAGTATTTGCTGAAGTTGACCAAGTTGAAGATGACCCACATTCCCTACAAGTCAGATGCGGACATTGTGAGAGAGATGTTGACAGGTTCTGTGCACATGGGCATATCACCCGCGCAAGGCGTCATGACCTATATCGCGAGTGGCCGCGTTCGCGCCATTGCGGTCACTGGACCCAAGAGGCTCAAGAATTTACCCAATGTCCCTAGTCTCATGGAGTCCGACATCCCCGGTATTGAGGGGCTTGATCCATACACGATTTATGGGTTGGCCGGCCCCCCGGGTATGCCCAGCAGTGTGGTGGATAAATTGAATAGCACCATTCGCAATATCTCGAGTCAACCCGAGGTGAATGCCTATGTGAAAGAGCGCATGTATTTGGAGCCAGGTCTGGGCAACGCCGAACAATTTCGACAATACGTGCAAGACGATTTGTCCAAATGGACTGCGTTGTCCAAAACGATTGTGTTGAACGATTGAATTCATTTTTTTAACGAGGTGATATGAATAAGACTATATTGCGAGGACTGTGGGTTTTCAATGCAAGCGTGGCAATGCTCCTCTTGAGCACTGCCCTGCATGCCCAAGTCAAAAGTGTGCGCATGATCGTGGGCTTTGTGCCGGGTGGCCCGATTGATTTTGTGGCGCGCGTTTTGAGTGAGCAGTTGACCAAAGAGATGGGTGTCCCCGTCATTGTGGAGAACAAGGCGGGCTCCAATGCTGGGATTGCAGCCGAGTACGTTTCTCGTGCAGCGCCAGACGGCAACACCTTGTTTCTCACCAGCACGGGAGCGGTGGCCATCAGTCAGTCGCTCTACGATAAACTGAACTATGACCCGGTCAAAGATTTGACGCCAGTGTCGTTGGTCGTGAACACGGCCGAGGTGTTGGTGGTGAGTGTGAACAATCCGGCCAACTCCATTGCTGAGTTTTTAGAGCAAATCAAACAACGCAAAGACGGCGGAGCGCTGGGTTCCTCCGGGATCGGCAGTGTGCCGCACTTGGCAATGGAGCTCTTCACCGATGCCACCAAAGCCAACCTCAACCACATTCCCTACAAAGGCGTGTCGCCGGCCATCACCGATGTGATCGCGGGTCACGTCGATGGTCTCTTTATTGACGTGCCAGTGGCGCTGGGCTTTATCAAGTCGGGCAAATTGAAGGCGCTGGCCATTGCTGCACCCCAACGCCACCCTATGCTTCCCGAGACCAAAACGCTCAGTGAGATGGGGTTGAACGGTGTGGACTCCAACAATTGGTATGCGGTCTACGCGCCCAAGGCCACGCCCATGGTGGAGGTTGAGCGCGTGGGCTTGCACATCAAGCACGCACTTGAATCGGATGCGTTGAAGACCAAGCTGCTCAACTCCGGGCTCGAGCCCGCCCCCAGCTCTTCCGCTGGATTGGCCGCTTTACAAAAGCAAGACACAGACAAATGGGCCAGAATCATCCGCTTGAAAAATATCAAGGGCGAATAGGATGCATGAGGACGGACTGAATTGATGAAAAAAAACAGCATTCGAATTGGCGCAGGTGCCAGCTATGCGGGGGACCGAATTGAGCCTGCTGCTCTTTTGGCCGAACATGGGGCCTTGGATTATTTGGTGTTTGAGACCTTGGCCGAGCGCACCATTGCACTGGCCAATGTGGAGAAGTTCAAAAACCCCCATTTGGGTTACAACGCCATGCTCGAAGATCGATTTTTGGCGTGCTTGAAGTTTTGCTCGGACCAAGGCGTCAAAGTAGTCACCAACATGGGGGCGGCCAACCCCGAGGCGGCGCTCAAAAAAACCGTCCAAATCATCCAAGACTTGAAGCTCAAACCGACCAAGGTGGCTGCAGTGATTGGCGACGATGTCTTGGCCTACTGCAAAGACAATGTGCACCGACTGAGCATCATGGAGACGGGCCTACCGCTCTCGAGTTTGAAGGGTGAGATCGTGAGCGCCAATGCCTACCTGGGAGCAGATCACATGGTTGAGGCCCTAGAGCATGGCGCCGACATCGTGATCACGGGGCGCTGTGCAGATTGCTCCTTGTTTTTGGCGCCCATGATGTACGAGTTCAAGTGGCGTGAAGACGATTGGAATTTATTGGGCCAAGGCCAAGTGTGTGCTGACATGCTGGAGTGTGGTGCCAATGTCTCGGGTGGTTTTTTTGCCGATCCGGGCTACAAAGATGTCCCCGATCTTGGTAATTTGGGTTACCCCTATATTGATATGGAGTCC
>CAIPFK010000121.1 GCA_903864315.1 uncultured Burkholderiales bacterium
ACCCAGCGCTCCAACAAATACCTGTACTTCATCGTGGAAGAACTCGAGCGGCGCAAGATGCCCACCGAACTCGCCTTGTTGCCCTTTGTGGAGAGCGCCTTCAACCCCCAAGCGGTGTCCTCAGCAAGGGCCTCTGGCATGTGGCAATTCATGCCCAAAACAGGCAAAAATTTCGCGCTGCAACAAAACGCCTTCCGAGACGATCGCCGCGACGTGATGGCCTCGACCCAGGCGGCGCTGGATTATTTGCAAAAACTCTACAACCAGTTTGGTGACTGGCATTTGGCCTTGGCCGCTTACAACTGGGGCGAGGGCAATGTCGCGCGCTCGATTGCCAAAAATCAAAAAATAGGGGCGAACACGGGTTATCTTGATTTGAGCATGCCCATGGAGACGCGCATGTATGTCCCCAAATTTCAGGCCATCAAAAATATCGTTGCCCAACCCACTGTGTTTGGCATCACTTTGAGCGCTGTGCCCAACCACCCGTATTTTCAGAGTGTGCCACTCACCCGTGACATCGACGTGAGCTTGGCCGCGAAATTGGCCGAGGTTCCCGAAGAGGATTTCAAGGCCCTCAACCCCTCGGCCTCCAGGCCTGTGCTCTTGGCCGCAGGAACGCCCCAAATTTTGCTGCCTTGGGACAATGCAGAAGTGTTTCAAAAGAACTTTGAAACCTACAGCAGTTCACGCCTGGCGAGTTGGACCGCTTGGATTGCGCCCACGACCCTCAAGGTCTCGGATGCGGCCAAACGCATTGGGATGCCGGAGGCCGAACTCAGGGCCTTGAACGCCATCCCCCCCAAGATGCTCATCAAAGCGGGCTCCGCGCTCTTGGTGCCCAGGGGGCTTAAAAAAGAAGAGGACGTGGCGCAAAAAGTCGCTGAACAAGGCCAACTCGAACTCGCGCCTGAAATCACCACCAAACGCATCAGTGTGAAGGTCAGCAAAAAGGACAATTGGGCCAGCATCAGCAAACGCTACAAGGTGAGCATTGAACAACTCGCCGCCTTGAATCACCTCTCACCCGAGGCCAAGCTCAGACCAGGGCAAACCTTGAGTGTAGAAGTGAGTGTCAAGGCGCTCAAATCAAGTGGCCCCAAAACCCCCCAAGCGTCTGTGCGCACCCGAAAAGCTTGAGCCCCACCTGAGCTGCGGCCCACGACCCAGCGCCAAGTCGTCAATTCAGTCGTTCAGGGGGTGGACTTGCGGTCCACCATGGCATGCGCAATTGTGCCCAGGTCAACATACTCGAGCTCGCTGCCCAGAGGAACACCTCTGGCCAAGCGGGTGACCTCGATGCCTCTTTTCTTCAAGGCCTGGGACAACACATGCGCGGTGGCCTCGCCTTCGGCGGTGAAATTGGTGGCCAAAATCACCTCCTTGATCGTGCCATCCAACTCGACACGCTCAAAAAGACGCTTGACCCCCACCTCTTGGGGACCCAATCCATTCAAGGGACTCAAAGCCCCCATCAGCACAAAATAGAGTCCCTTGTAAGACTGGGTGCGCTCAATGGCCGATTGGTCTGCAGGGGTCTCCACCACGCAAAGCCTGCTGGGGTCGCGCCCAGGGTCCAGACAGGTCTCACACAGCGCGGCCGAGGTGAAGGCATAACAACGCTCGCAATGCTGCACCGTGCTCGCCGCATGGGTGAGGGCCTGAGAGAGCAGTTGCGCACCCGCGCGGTCGTGCTGCATCAGGTGGTGCGCCATGCGAGAGGCGGATTTTTCACCCACACCAGGCAAACGCCTCAAGGCCACGATGAGGGCATCCAACGCGTGCAAAGTGGTCATGGGCGAGGGTCGTGCAGGAGAGCGTTTTAATTAAAAAGGCAACTTCATACCGCCAGGCAAGCCGGCAGTCAACTTGCCCATTTTGGCCTCGGAAGTGTCCTCGGCTTTTTTGGCGGCATCGTTGAAGGCGGTCGTGATCAAGTCCTCCAGCATCTCGGCATCGTCCTTCATCAAGGAGGGGTCGATCACCACGCGTTTGACCAGGTGTTTGCACGTCATGGTGATTTTGACCAAGCCGTTGCCCGCCTCACCGGTGACCTCCACGTGGGCCAACTCGTCTTGGGCTTTTTTTAAATTCTCTTGCATGGCCTGGGCTTGCTTCATCAAACCGGCCAGTTGTCCTTTATTGAACATGGGTTTTCTCTTTCAATCAACGGTAAAAATCAATCCAACATTTTTTCTTTTGAGCCCAAGACCGTTTTGATGGAGCCTGGCACAATCGTGGCCTCAAACTCTTGAATCATCTTTTGCACAAACGGGTCGCCCAGTATTTTGGCTTCGGCCAGCACTTGTTTCTCGTAAGCCACTTGGGCCAAACGCATCGCGGCCGAGTCGCTCACCGCGCCCATCTCCAAGCGCAACTCCACGCTCATGCCCAAACTGGCCAGTGCCACTTTCAAGCGCTCGCGTGAATTGGGACTGCTCAAGGTCTCGCTCTCAATTCTGAGCAAAATACTCTGCTCGTCCTTGGCCACGAGTTGGGACTGGAGGGCCAACTCTCTTGACAAAGACTGCACCAAGTCGGCATCCATCAATTGTTGCACGGTTTGCATCCACTCGTCACCCAAGGCCGTCGGCTTGAGATGGGTCTTGAAGCGCTCGAGTGCTTGTGGGTTGACTTTGTCGGCATTTTGTGGGGCCACCCGAACAGCCACGGCCATCAGACCCTCGTGGGCATGGGTGTTGTCATTGGCAACGGCATTGGCGTGGCGTGACACGCCCCCGCGTTGCCCCATGTCCCTCACTGGCAAGTCACGCCCTGGGTGTGACTGGGCGGTGCTCGCTGCCGCCAAGGACGGGGGTGTAGAGGACTTGGAACCCATGGCGGTGCGTTCGTGCTCAGCCTGGCTGGCGTTGAGCGGCGAGACGGTGGATGAACTGGATGTAGGCTCAGATGTGGGCTCAGATGTAGGCTCAGATGTGGGCTCAGATGTAGGCTCAGCCCTCACCATAGAAGGCAGGTGGGGAGGTGCTTCCAAGCTCTGGGGCGAGGCCTGCACCCTGGCTTGGTCCCTGGCGTGGTCCCTGACTTGTGCAGCCGGGGAGGCTTGCGCAAACGCAGTCTTGGCAGCGGGAACTAGTTCGGGAGTGGGAAATTCAAGAGTTTTTTTTTCAGCCAAGTCCTGCTCGGACGCTGAAGTGCTTTGGGGCTTGAACGCCAAGAGCCGCAAAAGCACCATCGTGAGTCCCGAGTACTCATCCGGGGCCAGGCCAATTTCGGCGCGACCTTTGATGCAAATACTGTAGAGCAGTTGGGTCTCATCTTTGGGCAATACGCTGGCCAAGGCACGGGTGCGATGCTCGTCTTGATCGGACAAGGCATCGGGGTCCACTTCTTGAGCGGCACTTGAAGTGCCAGTCTCTGAGAACTGCATCACCGCCATGCGCTGAAGAACAAACGCCATGTCTTCCAACGCTTGCGAGGCGCTGAGCCCTTGGGACTGGAGTTGCTGAGCCAAAGCGATGACCGCTGGACCATCCGAAGCCCCCAAAGCGGCAATCAAGGCAAAGACATGCTCACGGTCCACGGAGCCCAGCATTTGCCTCACCTCAGCCTCGCGAACCGCGCCCGCACCATAGGCGATGGACTGGTCGGTGAGTGACAACGCATCCCGCATCGAGCCTCTGGCGGCGCGCGCGATCCAGTGCAGGGCTTGGGGCTCGCACTCAATCGCTTCGCTTTGCAAGACCGTGCTCAAATGCTCGCGGATGGTTTGAGCCGCCATGGGCCTCAAATTGAATTGCAAACAACGAGAAAGCACGGTGACCGGAACTTTTTGCGGATCGGTGGTGGCCAAGACGAATTTCAAATACTCGGGGGGCTCCTCCAGTGTCTTGAGCATGGCGTTGAACGCCGTGCCCGAGAGCATGTGCACCTCATCGATCATGAACACTTTGAAGCGTCCTTGCACGGGCTTGTAGACCGCTTGCTCCAAGAGTTGTTGCACCTCGTCCACGCCCCGGTTGGACGCGGCATCGAGTTCGGTGTAGTCGACAAACCGCCCTGCATCGATGGCCAGGCACATCTCGCACGCACCACAAGGCTCGGAGGTAATGCCTTTTTCGCAATTGAGAGACTTGGCCAAAATCCGTGAAACCGTGGTCTTGCCCACACCCCGAGTGCCGGTAAACAAGTAGGCATGGTGCAGCCTTTGCTGCTCGAGTGCATTCGAGAGCGCTTGCACCACATGCGACTGACCGACCAATTGGGCAAAGGTCTTGGGACGGTACTTTCTGGCTAAAACGAGATAGGACATGTTGACATTCTAAAGGCATTGAACACCTTGGGCGCCTGGGCCCGGGGGCCCAGTCCCCAAAGAAGCCGTACAATCATGGGTGACGGGCCTTCCCGCATGGTGAAGCGGCCAACCGGGTCAGGTGGGGAACCAAGCAGCCCTAACTGTAGAGCCAGTGCCGGGGTCAAGGCTCGTCAACTCATTTCTTCGGAGATCTTGCTGTGAACAACAAATCCCTGAGTGTTTGCATGGTTCTATTGACCACGCTCATGCTCCTCTCGTGCGGCGCCCAAGACGCCTCGACAGACGCTGCAGCCCCCATCAAAGACCCTTTCAAAGAAGCCCTTGATGCGCAAAACTCGACCCAAAATACCGCGCAAAACACCTCTCCAAACGGTGACGCTGGCAGTGGCTTGGCCACGCCAAGCCAGGTGTTCTCCCAAAGCAGTGGTAGCGCCGCGGTCGTGCAACACAACAGCTCCAGCGCAAACCGATCGTTGGGCAATGCCAACGCCAACAGCAACGCCATCACCCCCACACCGGGACAAGACCCATTCAAAGCTTTCTTAGAGGCGCACCCGCCAGCCGCCACGCCGGCTCGTTGAGTTAATTGCCTTGAAGGGTTGTGACTTGGGTAAGCGTGAGATTGGAGCTTACTACAAGACTCTGACGTTCTAGCGTTCAATCAAGGGGTTTGTCTTGCACACACACTTGCCCACCGACTTGCCCAATTCCTCATTCACTCAATGCCTCTTGCATCGCTTGCACCAAGGTGCTGGCCTCTCTGGCACCCGAGACCCCCAATGACGCATTGAAGATGTAAAACGGCACGCCATTGATGCCCAAATCCCTGGCCGAACGGTCCTTGGCTTGAATGGCGCCCAAAGCCTCTTCGTGGTCCAGTGCGTTTTGTATTTGCTCTGAATTCAAGCCGCATTCAAGGGCAATGGCGCTCAAAGTCTCACGCTTGCTCAAATCTTGACCTTGCAAGAAATACGCAACAAAAATTGCCTCGACCAGCACGGCTTGGATACTCGGATCGCTCGCTTGGGCCACCAAACTGTGGGCGAGCAAGGTGTTGGGTTGCTGGGCAATCAAGTCAAACCTGAAATCGATGCCCACCTCTTTGCCCACGGCGCTCACACGAGCGTACACATCTTGGGCGCGGTCGCCAAATTTCTCTGCCAAATACTGCTCTCGGCTCACCCCCTCAATGGGCAAATCGGGGTTGAGCTGAAATGGATTCCAGCGCACCAAGGGCGCCTCTTGCCCGGGGTGTTGCGCTTGAAACAAATCCAAGGCTTCTTCCAAGCGTCTTTTACCAATGAAGCACCATGGGCACACCATGTCCGAGACCACATCAATGACCAAATTTTTGTCTGCCATGCCTTGCACTCCTAAGGGTTCAGACGAGCCCCACAGCACGCCCAAGTGCCTCATTTAACCATGTTTGCAGTACTTAAAAAACCCCCGTTGTCCAAGCGTTGGATTATTTCTGTCAAAATAGAGCCATCGATTGATTCAACCTGCCCGTCAGCATAAAGGACTCCCCCCATGGCCAACGAACTCATCAAGCACGTCACCGACGCTTCCTTTGACAATGACGTTTTGCAATCCACTCAACCGGTCTTGGTGGACTACTGGGCCGAATGGTGCGGTCCTTGCAAAATGATTGCACCCATTTTGGACGATGTCGCCACGGGATATGAAGGCAAGCTGCAAATTGCGAAAATGAATGTCGACGAAAACCGTGACATCCCCTCCAAATTTGGTATCCGTGGTATTCCCACGCTCATGATCTTTAAAAATGGCGAACTCGCTGCCACCAAAGTCGGTGCCTTGAACAAAGCGCAATTGACCGACTTCATCAACCAGCATCTCCCTGCGTGAACTCCAAGCAGGTTGGTCAATGGATGGGCTGAAGGGTTCAATTTCCATTTCTCGCTGATCTCACTCAAAAGCCTTTAAAACTGTGTTTTAAAGGCTTTTTTCACAGGCGAATCTATTTTTCACTCTTAAAACAATTGGCCACCGATTCAAGGGACTTGATTTTCGCCTGTGAGCGCGACCAAGGCGAAGCTCAAAACCGCCCCATTGGGCAGGGCTGTAGCCCAATGGGGGGCACTTTGAGAGCCGAACCTGTGGTTTTAATGACCACTTTAATACTGCCGGCCTCCCAAGGGCAAAGGAGAACTTCACAAACTTGAATTTTCCTGACATAATGCTTTTTCAATTGTTAATTTTCCATCTCAATTGACGCATTCAGCGGTCTAGGGCGTTCTGCCCACTTCCCTCGTTTTTACAGACCTCCCCCAACCCCATACCACGAACTCCATTCAGGAGTCTCTCCATGCATCTGAACGAACTCAAGGCACTGCACGTGTCTGAAGTGCTCAAACAAGCCGACGCCCTCGAAGTTGAAAATACGGGTCGCATGCGCAAACAAGAACTGATGTTTGCCATCATCAAAAAACGCGCCCGAGCCGGCGAACAAGTCTTTGCCGACGGCGTACTGGAAATTTTGCCCGATGGCTTTGGCTTTCTGAGAAGCCCCGACACGAGTTTCACCGCCAGCACGGACGACATCTACATCAGCCCCTCGCAAGTGCGGCGCTTTAATTTGCACACGGGCGACATGATTGAAGGCGAAGTGCGAATTCCCAAAGACGGCGAGCGTTATTTTGCCCTCACCAAGCTTGACAAGGTCAACGGAGACTTGCCCGAGAACAACAAGCACAAGATCATGTTTGAGAACTTGACGCCCTTGTTCCCCAAAGAGCAAATGCGCTTGGAGCAAGACATCAAGACCGAGGAAAACATCACCGGGCGCATGATCGACATCATTGCCCCCATTGGCAAAGGACAACGCGCCTTGCTCGTGGCTCCACCCAAGAGCGGCAAAACCGTGATGATGCAGCACATTGCCCACGCCATCACGGCCAACTACCCCGACTCGCACATGATGGTGCTCTTGGTCGATGAGCGCCCCGAGGAAGTGACCGAGATGCAGCGCAGCGTCAAAGGCGAAGTGATTGCATCCACCTTTGATGAGCCTGCCGCGCGTCACGTGCACGTGGCAGAGATGGTGATCGAGCGTGCCAAACGCCTGACTGAACTTAAAAAAGACGTGGTGATTTTGCTCGACTCCATCACCCGTTTGGCCCGTGCCTACAACAACGTGGTCCCAAGCTCTGGCAAAGTGCTCACCGGTGGTGTGGACGCCAACGCCTTGCAGCGCCCCAAGCGGTTTTTTGGAGCGGCTCGCAAAATTGAAGAAGGCGGCTCACTCACCATCATCGCCACCGCCCTCATCGACACGGGCTCGCGCATGGACGAGGTGATCTTTGAGGAATTCAAAGGCACCGGCAACTGTGAGATTCACTTGGACCGTCGTTTATATGAAAAACGCGTCTTCCCTGCCATCCAACTCAACCGCAGTGGCACACGCCGAGAAGAACTCTTGTTGGCTCCCGAAATTCTGCAAAAAACCAGGATTTTGCGCCAATTCATCTACAACATGGACGAGGTCGAATCCATGGAGCTGCTCCTCAAGAACATGAAGGCCACCAAAACCAATGTGGACTTCTTTGATTTGATGCGCCGAGGCGGTTAAACCACATCAGCGCACCAATGCGGTGAGCAAACACAAGATTTTCGCTAAAAACAAGCAAAAATCGATATAATTGATGGCTTTGCACGGAAAGTGCGCCAGATTGGCTGGCGTGGCTCCCGACATGATGATATTGAAGGACACCCCATGAAAGAAGGCATTCACCCCAATTACAGAGACATCTGTTTTGTTGACCTCTCCAACGGCTTTAAATTTGTGACGCGCTCATGCGCCAACACCAAAGAGATGACCAAAATGGATGACGGTCGCGAGTTGCCCCTTTATAAGCTCGACACGTCCAGCGAGTCACACCCCTTTTACACCGGAACACAAAAATCCGTGGACAACATGGGCGGACGCGTTGAGAGATTTCGCAACAAATACGGTAAAACGGCTGCCAAGTAAATTTGCAACGCTTGACACCCTTGCTGGGAGACGGTCTTCAGGGCCCACTCTCAGCAACCCTTGGCCACTCCAGCCAATCCATAGGCAGCTCGATCAAACGCGCTGCCTTTATTTTTTTCTACACCCGAGATTGTTCTTGTCAACCCTCTAGGCCTGCCTTGTCCCTTCTGCGCCACTTGACTCACACACCACCACCGTGAACCCGTCTTCACCCGCCATCGTTACCCAAGAAAGCGTGAAGCCCTTGCCAAGGCTTGCGGTCGTGCTGTTTTGCCTGGCGTATGTCTTGCCAGGCTTTTGGTTTCGCGAATCTTGGAAATCTGTTGACCTCACCAGCTTGGGGTTCATGATGTCCTTGGCCCATGGCGGGAGCGACTGGTGGCATCCGAGCTTCATGGGACAAAGCCCAGAGCTCAACGCACTGCTCCCTTACTGGATCGGTGCGACTTTTATCCGAGCCTTGTCGGGGCTGGTCGACCCAGCACACGCCGCCAGAATTCCCTTCTTGGCCCTCATGGTGTCAGCCCTGTGCGCCCAATGGTATGCCTCTTACTATTTGGCCAAAGGCAAACGCGCCCAACCCGTGCCCTTTGCTTTTGGCGGACAAGCCAATGAGGAGGACTATGCCAAGGCCATCGCCGACGCAGGACTCTTGGCACTTTTGGCCACCTTGGGTTTGGCCCAGCCCACCCATGAAGCCACCCCCATGCTGGCACAGTGGTGCTTTGTGAGCTGGGCGTTTTACAGCATGAGTGTGCATCCCTTTCAACCCCGCTTGGGGCTGCTGTGCTGGGGCGCTTCTCTCTTGGGATTGAGTTTTTCAGGTGCGCCAACACTGGCACTCTTGCTGGGGATGGGGGCTTCGACACTCCTGTTCATGGACACCAGTTTGGTGAGCCCCAAAGCTGACAGTCTGCAGTTTCTTGCCATCGCTTTGCTCGTGGCCCTCTTTTGCCCCCATGATTTGTGGCAATGGCGTTTGAGTTTACCCAACGCACAGTGGGCGCACTGGCATGGGATTTTGCGATTGGGGCTGTGGTTCACTTGGCCGGCGTGGCCACTGGCCATGTGGACGCTTTGGCGCTGGCGGGGACACTGGTGGGTGCGGCAATGGAGTCGCCATGTGGTCATCCCGCTTTTTTTCGCCAGTCTCTTTGTGCTGGCGGCCCTCACGAGCATTCCGCCTGAGCGAATTTTGCTCCTGAGCCTACCCGCATTCGCCACCTTGGCCGCTTTCGCCTTGCCGACTTTGGAGCGCAGCGTGAGCGCGCTCATCGATTGGTTCACCTTGATTTTTTTCAGCGGCTGCGCCTTCATCATCTGGGTGGTTTGGCTGGCCATGCAAACGGGCTGGCCAGCACAGCCCGCGGCCAACGTCAAGCGACTGCTCCCAGGCTTTGAACCGAGCTTTGGGGGTGCTGCTTTTTGTTTTGCGTTGATGGCAACGCTCACCTGGCTCGCGCTCGTGAGGTGGCGAGCGGGCAAACACAGAAAAGCACTGTGGAAGAGCCTGGTGTTGCCCGCCTCAGGTGCCTCCTTGTGCTGGCTTTTGCTCATGAGCCTGTGGTTGCCGCTCCTAGATTACGCCAGAAGTTATAAGCCACTGGTCTACCAAGTTTCGCAATTGGTGGAGCCTGATCGGTGCTTGTTGGTTCAAGGCTTGAGCTTGGCGCAAATGAATGCGTTCAAATTGCACAGTGCCTTGGACATTGAAGTGGCTCAAAGTGCGCCAGCGTCGACGTGTGGATGGCTCTTGGTGGAGTCTTTGAAAAACAATTCACAAGCCATTGAAGATCACCAAAAACAAGGCTGGGTTTTGGTGCAAACCCTGCACCGCTCCTACTTGGACAACGAGGACATGGATGTCTTCAAGCGCAAACCCCTCAAGACGGGGAGCCTTGATGAGTAAAAAAGAAGAGCGTAGACTTCTCTTCAAGCACGCCAGCACCATCTTGGTCGGACAACTGGCGGTGATGGCCTTTAGCATCACCGACACCTTGGTGGCGGGGCGCTACGACCAGCGTGCATTGGCAGCCTTGTCAGTGGGTTCGGCCGTGTTCGTGAGTGTTTTCATTGCCCTGATGGGGGTGCTCCAATCGTTGCTGCCCACCTTGGCCGAGATGCATGGCGCGCAAAAGCCCCTTGAAGTGGGGCGTCAATTCAGACAAGGTCTTTATTTGCTCATGGGCACCTCGGTGCTCGGTGTGGGTTTGTTGCTCAGCCCGGGCTTGATCTTGTCTTGGACCCACGTGCCTGACGGGCTCAGGGCCGATGTGACCCAGTACCTCTCGGTGCTGGCCATGGGGCTACCGCTGGCTTTATTTTTTCGCATGTTCAGCACCTTGAACCAAAGCCTGGGGCGACCCAAACTCGTGACTTGGGTTCAACTCGCGGGCTTGCTGGCCAAAATCCCATTGTCCATTGCATTCACCTTTGGATTTTTGGGCACCGAGCCTCTCGGGGTGGTGGGTTGCGCTTGGGCGACATTTGTCGTGAATGCGTGGATGGTCTTGCTGGGCTTGTATCTCCTCAGAACCCAAGAACTCTATCGCCCCTATCGCATATGGCAAAGACTGGAGAGACCCGACCCCAAGCGGCTTTGGAGTTTGTTGCGTCTGGGCGTCCCCAATGCCCTGTCCGTGACCGTGGAGGTGACGTCATTCACGTTGATGGCCCTCTTCATTGCTCGCCAAGGCACGGTGAACGCGGCCGCCCACCAAATCACCTCCAGCACCGCCGCGTTGCTCTGGATGACCCCCATGTCGTTTTCAATTGCAACGAGTGCACGGGTGAGTTTTTGGCTGGGCGCCAAAGACCCCGTGAAGGCACGCATGGTCATGCAACAAGGCTTTCTGTGCATATGGTCCACGGCCGCGGTGCTCAGCTTGGTGATGTTCACCCTGAGCCCAGAAATTGCCAAACTCTTTAGCACCCACCCCGAGGTCTCGAGCACCGCAGCGGGCGTACTCGTGTGGCTGAGTCTTTATCACTGGGGAGACGCCACCCAGGTGATGTGTTTCTTTAATCTTCGGTGCTACAAAATCACGGTACTGCCCGTTCTCATCTATGGCGTCTTGCTGTGGGGAGTGGGACTCATGGGGGGCTATCAATTGGCCTATGAAGGGCTGCCATTGTTGGGGCTCGAGGCCATGCCCTCGCCCAAAACATTTTGGCTCACCTCCAGTGTGGCAGTGTTGTCATCTTCCGCCACCATGTATGCGGTGCTGCAATGGGTGAGCCGGCGGAAAATTCGCTTGGCAAGAGAACCAGACACCATCGATGCAACGCACTTGGCTCCTACACCTACACCTTAGTTAGTTCAAGGCGTACAAGGCGTACAAGGCGTTCACGGCGTTCACGGCGTTCACGGTGGTCACAGTGGTGGGACAGCCCATTGCCAAAACTCATCAAGGTCCAGCGTCCTTTCAAGTCTTGCAATGAGCCCTCAAAGTGTTCAAGCATTAAAACGACACAACGTCAACTTCTTCAAGATGATGAGGCAGACTGCGTCTGACCCACACCAGCGAGTTCAAGGTCACGCTCTTTGCGAAGATCCATATGCTGCTTGAGATCACGAGAAATGTAGAGCACGACGGCGATATTCAATATCGTGACGACCACTTTGATCAAGGTCACCGATAGAGTGAGCTCATACAACTCGATGGGCAAATACATCAGTCCCGAGATCACGGCAAGCCATTTGGCCCAAGCCGTATCAAACCACAGTCCAATGGCTTCAATGAGTCGAATCGTGGCGTAGCACAACACCAAGCCCAACATGGCCAACAATTGATTGGAATGCAGTGAGTCGACTTTTTGAATGAGCATCACCGCAAAAGGACGATGCAAATCCAAATGCAAAGCTTGCTCTAACTCCAACACCACTGCTTGGACGTCACGGTGCATCACAGAGATCAAACCAAGGCCTGCAAGCATTGCCAACATGGCTTTAAAAACCTCAAATACGGCAATGATTTTTAAATGATTGGTGCTGTGCATGTTCAATGAAAGGTCACCGGGTTGTGTCACGTCAAGGGCTAGGGCCCATGGAGTTGCCCATGAATGTTTTATCAAGAATCAGCATTCAGAACTTTGTCTGCATTGTCTGTCGCGACCACCAAGTTGTCAGAAAAAGGTGTGAGGCGAGTTCTATTTTTGGGAAATTGCCAAGAAAAAACAGAGCCCTGCCCCAAGACACTCTCTATTTTAAGCTCTCCACCATGTCGCTGCACAACGTGTTTGACAATGGCCAAGCCTAGGCCCGTGCCACCGGTCTCACGGGAGCGAGAACGGTCGACACGGTAAAAGCGCTCGGTCAATCGTGGCAAGTGCTCGGCAGAGATTCCAGGCCCAGCATCGTGAACAGCAAAAGACCATGCACCATCGTCGCTCATTCGGCTCACCACCCTCACCTCACCACCAACAGGTGTGTAACGCAGTGCATTGGAGATCAGATTGGACATGGCGCTTTGTAGCTCCGCACGCTCGCCACAGACCTTGAAGTCTTGCTGTAAAGGTTCAACAGAAAAAACCAATTGGTGTTTTAGGCCAGTGTCCGATTTAAGAACCTCGAGCAAGCCACGGGCTTCGACTTCGCAGTTTTGAATCAAATTCTCCAAGCTGTGCCAATCGGTGTAGGACGGCATGGGGCTGCCTTCTAACTTCGAGAGCGTGAGCAAGTCTTGAACCAAGACTTGCATGCGCGTGGCCTGTTGTTGCATGAAGCCCAAGTAACGGTCTTGCTCATCAGGAGCGAGAGGTAAATTTTGCATGGTCTCGACAAAACCCGCCAACACAGTGAGAGGTGTGCGAATTTCATGCGACACATTGGCCACAAAATCCCGGCGCATGAGCTCCGCCTTTTCGAAATCGGTCACGTCGCGCGTGAGCATGAGTTTGCGACCATCCCCATAGGGGAAAAGTTGCAAAGAGATGCGTTTGGGTGACTTGATTTGGCTCCTAAAGCCCTCGATGACCACCTCATGGTCAAAATTCAAAGCGCTCACATAGGCCACATAACTGGGATCACGCACCAAGTTGCCAATCAACTGGTCTCGGTCTTTTTCAATATCAATCCCCAAATGCGACAAAGCCGTTTCATTGGCCCACTCAATGCGCCCGCCAGCTTTGATCAATATCACGCCATTGGGCGAGGCCTGAATGGCTTGCAAAAATTCATTGAGCCGCTCTTCGCTTCGCAATAGACTACGATCTTGCTCGCGGATAAAACGGCTCATGCGCTCAGCAATCTCTCCCCACAGTCCCAGGTGTCTGGGCGGCGGATCACGGGGCCGGTCTTTGATCCAATAAAGCACTTCGTATGCACGTCCCAGACTCCACAGATACCACATCAAGGTGGTGAACAACACCCCTAGAAATGATCCCGCCCACGGCTTGAAATCGT
>CAIPFK010000122.1 GCA_903864315.1 uncultured Burkholderiales bacterium
GCCCCCGTGGCTTGACCCGCCCAATACACTTGCCGAAAGATCGCCACCAAACGCTGCGCCCCATCGTCAATGGGCACACCGCTGGGCCAAAGACCCAGGACCAACAAGAGGCTCGCATCAATGGCACAGGTGTGCTTGACCGAATCAAAGGCGGCTTGCCCCACACCGCTTGGGAGCGACACATTGATTAGACACGGATTGGGGGCATCGCTCACCAAGCCCGCCATCTTGGCCTCCATGGCCAAGCGGTGCGCCAAAAAATACTGCACCGCCAACTGGGTGAAGTTCGATACCGCATCGGCTTGTTGCTGCCCGAGTTGCCGATCGGCCAATCGCTTTTGCAAGGACAGCCCACCCGCGAGCACGACGGCCAAGAGGCCTAGGCCCACAATCATTTCTAGCAAACTCCAACCGCGCTCGGTGGCCGTCTGAGTAACCCCACGTTGGTGTGGCAACAAACGCCTTGATCGCATGTTCATGGTGAGATGCTCATGGACAGATGCTCATGGACAGGCTTTGTACACATTGAGGTCTTGGCCGAGCACCACATAGCGGTTGGATTCCACGTGAGTCACGGTGAGCCCAGCCGGTGTGGCCCACTGCAACAGCATGCCAATCGATTCACCCGACATCGGCGTGCAGGTGCTCCAAGCACCCCCGTCTTGGACCACCACGACCCAAGAGGGCGGATACGGTGCGGCCAAGAGGGCGATTGGAAGAGGCGTATGAGCGCGCATCTCTTGCCAATGAAACGTGCCCGCACCCGGGTGGGTCTGCATGAATAAACTCGCGACATACAAAAACGTCTTGTATTGATCGACCTCATGGCTGGCCAAAGCCACGCGAGCGGGATGGAGCTCGTCGTCTTGAAGGACGGGTTCGATCAGCACCGTGAGCGAGAGCAAGGCCAGCACCCACATCAGCATCACAGGCATGGACGAGTCCTCCCCAATGTCAACATCATCATCGGCGCCACCTCTCCTCAAACCCTGCGGGTTTCAGCTCAACGGGTAATAGCGTACGCAAGTCATTCCTAAAGGATTGATCTTTGGCAAACTTGAAACTTGTCCGGTTGAAGAAACCGCGGTGGCATTGTTTTGATTGACATCATTGGAGGTCCAATAGTATTTGAGCGGCAGTTTGGCCACAAAGAGTTGCAATTCATCGATGCTGGGCACCACCCAGGCCGAGCCCCAATAGGTGCAGGTGTCCTCAATGGAGTTGGGGCTGTAGGTGGCTTGGATGGAGAGTTTGTTTTGTGCGCCGCTGCTGCTGGCAGGGGCCACGCCAAACTTGTTGCTGTAAAAATCCCCCACACTCTCCCAGGCGGCCAAGGTGGGCATGAGGTTGTAGACCAGCACATTGGGGGAGAGCACCCCGGCAAAGCTGCCGACCGCCGTCAAATTGGTGGCGTAAAAACTGTTGATCCCCAGCGGCGTTGTGGCCGTCGTGCAAGTGTTTTGGTAATTGAGTTTGTAGTCCCCTTCAAAACAATTGGGATAGACTTTGAGGGACAAACTCGCGTTGGTGTTGACCCACGTCGTGCAATTGAGCACGGCGGTGCAGTTGCTCAGTGGCAAATCGTTGGTGTCGGTGAAGGTGCTCGGCCTGGAGCTTGTCAAGGTCACAAAGCCCGAACCCGTGTTGAACTGCGCCAATGCACACGTGAGCCCACAACTCGAAGCGCTCGCCGCATGCGTCAAGGTGTAGCCCAGCCACCCGCCCGACTTGGCAATCGACACCCCACCCACGCCCACCAAGGTGAGGGTGCTGTTCGTCGTGTTGGTATTCGTGGTGTTGCCTGGGCCCGAGGTCTGCGCCGGAAAATACAAGTAAGCGGCGCTCGAGCCAGGCGTCACCACGATCGACAAGGCGTGCGCCCAAGGCACAGCCCCCAGGATGCAAACACACCAAAGACCCCAGTGCCATGGAATTTGCAACAACACGGCAGCCGCCTTGCATGAAGTATGCGCAATCGAACACAGGATGCGAGGACTGTTCATGGGCAGCGCACTTCTCAGTGAAACTGCAAACCAATCACCGCATTGGTCGACGAGCAGCCCGTGGCCACATTGCCCACCGTCAAAGCGCCGGATGAACTCTTGTAAACACTGCCCCCACTCACCACACCCGCGCTGATTTGCACCTCGGTGCTCGAGCCCACGTTCACCACATCGGCCCCCGAGGCCAAGGCGGTCGCCAAGGCCGAACAGGTCTCTTTGCTGAGCGCGTTGACACTGCCGCCGATCGTCAGCGCAAAACTCGGTGTCCCAGAGGCGGCATTGCCACTCACCCCCAGTGGATTGTTCCACGCGTCCAAGATCGCGCTGCCGTCCCACTTCAATGGCTGATTGAGCAGCGACATGCCATTGATCACCGCGGCACTCAAGCCCGTGTAACTCCCACTCGAGGCGTAAAAGGTTTTGATTTTGGAGACCATGTAACTCACCGCTTGCACCGTGTCGTTGCTCTTGTTGCTCTCTTGGGCTTTGCTTTGCCTGTCCAAAATCAACGCCACACTCGCTGCAATGATGGCCAGCACAATGATGAGTTCGATCAATGAAAATCCCAGCTCGTGTCGTTTCTTCATGGTCATGAATCCTTCTGTAGAAAACCGTTTTGATGTCCTCCATTGGAACCCCAAGTCATACTTTTGGGACATTGAAAAAACATGGTTTGAAGCATGCTTTCAACCATTTCTTGGCAATAGATTGAACCCATCGTGGATGCTGATGGGCACTGGTGGGCACTGGTGGAGGAACGTCTGAACGATCATGGGTGAATTTGCACCAAGTTCATCATCGATGAATAAATCCAGTACACCGCCAAGCCCACCATCAGCAGCATGGCGTTTCCCAAAGCATCGGCAAAGACGAGCTTGACCTGCGCTTTGGCTCGGTCTCGCATTTGCTCGGCCATGCGGTTGAGCGAGCGCGCAGTGTCTGCACTCAAGCCTTGGACCACGATCATCCAGCGCCACTCGCGTGCAATCATGTCCAAATTCGCCAGCGCTTTTTCTGGTCGCCAACCCATCTTGAGCGAGAGGCGCAATTTTTGGCATTGATGGTGCAAATAGGGCGTTGCCGAGACCGAAATTTGCTCAAGGGCTTGGGCAAACGGCAAACCCGCACTCACAAAACCCGCGATGGCGCTCAGGAGCTGAGCGGCACACAGACTGGCATACAGATTGAAGGGAAACACATGGCGGTCCAAGGCGTCGCGCGCACGACCTCGCCACCTCGGCAGCACGTGCAGTACCCCCAAGAGCACCAGCGTTCCCGTGCACCCACAGCCCAGCAGCACCACCAACACATGATCGGCCAAAGACGCCAAGACTTGGAGCTCCATGGGCCACAGCGCGCGGGCTTGGTAGCGCTCGAATTGGGGCAAGATGTCCATGGAGAAATACACAAAAAAGGCCACCAAGGCAACGCCATAACCCAGCGGCTTGGCCAGCGCCCGCCACAGTGACACTTCCAACTCTCGGCGAGCGGCCAACAAAGAGGCCGCATTCTCCAGCCCCAGCGCCAACTCTCCACTCAAATCGGCCGCTTCAATGAGCAAGGCCTCTTCCGTGGGCACCAAGCCTTGGAGCTCCAGGCCCAAAGTGCGACGGCGCTGAAGCGCCACGCGCGAAGCTTGGCGCGGCACCCGGGCTTCGTCGCCCCTCAGTCCAAGCATGACCTCGCGCAACAGCGGCGCCAACGGATGCCCGATCTTCTCAAACTCTCGCTGCAGGGTCTGCACCGCATCAAACACCGGCACCCCGTCTCGGCTGAGCCTTGCCATGGCCAAGTACCATTCAAGCCGCGCTGTCGTCAAGCTGCCGCGGTAACGAATCATCCCAATGCCACGCTCAGCGGCCCGGCAAAGCAAGCCAGCAATGCTTGAACGGCCCGTTGAGTTTGCAAGACGCATCACCATGACCCCCTCGAGGGTTGCGCAGACTGCTCCCCCCTTGAAGTCTCCTCCAGCACCATGGGCCCCATCGATCTTTCAATGTCCCTGGGGTCGAGCAGCCCCAAACGCATCTTGGCGATGGCGTGCGAGAGTGCGCTCACCCCAAGACCCTGAATGCGACAACGCCGCTGCTGCTGCCAATGCGCACGAGCCGCAGCCAGTTGTCCTTTGGCAAGGTGCTCGAGCAAGGTTTCATCGGGCAGCAACACCTCAGCACACACCGTTCGGCCAATGATGGCCAAATGATCACAAGCTTCACAGCCCGCGCCGCGCACGCGCACTGGGTGCAGCGACAAGTCTGCACAAGCACGCACCCGTTCATAGGTGCCTAGGCGCACGCGCCCCGCTTGAAAAGCACCCAACAGTGGCTCAGAGCAGTGACTGCACAACTGGGGCACCAAGCGCTGAAACACCACACCCGAGATGAAGCCCTTCATCAAGAGCACGCTGGAGGGAACCCCCAGCTCTCTGAGTCTGGTGAACACACTCAAGGCGTCGTAGACATGCAAGGTGCTCAAGGTCTTGCGCCCTGAGAGCACCAATTGTTTGATGTTTTGCGCGCTGTCGGTGTCGTTGACCTCCCCCACCATCACCACGTCGGGGTCTTGCCGCAAGGTCGCCGCCACCAAGGTCGTGAACACAGAGCCATTTTGTCGATTCATCAAGTCACGCCTGGCGTCTGGCACGCCCATTTGACAAGCGTGTGGAATCAAATATTCAACGGGTCTCTCCACGGTGATCACTTTGATGTTGCGCCCGCGGTGCTCCACAATGCGTTCAATGAAGGACTGCAGCGAGGTTGATTTGCCGCTGTTGGTGGGCCCCGCGAGAAGAACCGCCCCTTGTGCAGCAGCAAGCATCTCTTCAATGCACTCGGCTTGCTCGCTCGTGTAGCCCATCTCCTCGATGGGGCGACAGGTGAGGGCGTGCATCACGAGTAAACGAATCACCGCATGAAAGTTGCCCGACGGATGAATCGGGGCACTGGAGAGTCGCAACTGAACATGTTGACCCTCCTGGGTGTGGTGCTCAATCACGGCGTCTTTGACCGTTTTTTCATCCCAGGTGATGCCCTTGTTGTCCGAATCGGCATGCACACCATAGAGCACATTGCACATGTCCATGGCGCTTTTGGCCGACATGCTGGGCTGCTCCCTGCGCTCTCCATGGATCCTGAAATAGACCCGGGCGTAGGCGCCACGTGTTTCGATGTGGATATCGCTGGCTTTTTTGGAGAGGGCCGAATTGATGATGCCCCACGCTTTGGACTCCACTTGGGTGTCCTCGAGATCGGGGACAAGCGCGTGGGCGGCGTGGACACTTTTGATGATCTCTAAACTGGCCACCCTCACCCTGAGCACCCCGATGCCCAAGGCCAACACACGCCTTCTGAGCTCATACTGCGCATGCGTACCCAGGTGCGCTTCATGCACCAGCAAGGTGGCGTGCAAATCAGCCGTTTTGATCACCGCAAAATGCTCCTTGAAACCCACGGAGATGTCATGAGCTTCAAAGGACAGGTACTCACCAAGGGGCACGTCCTTGACTTCGCGCACGGCTTGTCGGCTTTCGCCATCGTGATTGACGCTCAGGGGCGATGGAGCTCCAGCGCTTGCGAGTCGGGCCTGATCCCCAGCGTCGACGCAAGACACGGCGGGTGTGTCCAATCGATGATCGACTGCACTCCCGGGGGGTGGCACGATCATGGAGAGCGGCTCCAAAGCCCCATCGGTGTCCCAGGGCAAACGCTTCACGGCTTTCCCCTCTTTCCCCTCATGCTTCTCTTGCTCCTCATGCTTGTCATGTGACTCGCTTGGGGCGGTCCTTCTTTTGGACAAGCTCAAGGTGGTTTTTTTACGCGTGCCTTGCGCCTTGGGTAAAGGGGCAATCCAATGGATGGGCAGGGGCGATGTGGGGGTCTTGGCACCCCCCTCCTCGGGCTGCTGCAGGTCTGGACTTGCACCAGCAGGCTGCGCCAAAGCGCGCTGGGCTCTGGGAGCGAGTGCGGTGACTTGGGTATCCGGGGTATCCGGGGTAAGCGGGGTAACCTGAGTGTGCTGAGTGTGCTGAGTGTGCTGGGTTGGTTGGGGGTCTGAATGACTGGAACGGTTTGATGGGGGAACGGCATTTGGGGTGCTGATCAAGCGCTTCGTGCTGGTCATGCTTGTCGTTTTTGCAGGATTGGATTTTTTATGGGAGCGCATGCTCGTGATCATCAAAGGCTCAGTCGGTTGCGATATCTTGTGAGACGTGGGCATGGAGGAACTCCTTTAGGGTTGAACAAACAAATACTCTCCCCGCATCTCGATGGATTGCTGCGGGACATATTGAATCGAGGTCAAGAGCAACGAATGGGGTTGAAGTAACTGCGCAAATTGCGCTGCATCGAGCAAGTGTGTTTTGGCGGCAAAGTGCATGCGCCAAGCACCCCGATGGGCAAGGATCTCTGTGGGCGTCACACTGCTGGGCGACGACGCAAGCGGCAGTCTTGGTGGTGCCAAGATCGCCCGCGGCTCCTCAACGGTGAAACCCAGGTGGTGACGGGCAAAGTCCCCCTTTGAATACAACAGCCAGTCGGCCAATTGCACTGAATCTGCCCGTGCAGTTGTGGCCACGATGGGCAAATTCAACACCAAACGGGACGTGGCCTTCAAATCTGCACTCAAAGGCTTTTGTACAAACGGCAATCTCAATTGGTCTTGGGTTCGACTGTTCACGCCCTCCCCCACCCAGGACACCACACAGTCCTCCAAGGTGCAGGCAATGAGGCTGACTCGGTAGCCCGCCAGACTCAAGGGCAATGCGTGGCGGATGTGATCAAAAGCACTCCACAGTGCCAAAGGTTCGGGTTGGCGCAGGAGTTGGTCCTTTTGTGCGTTCACACCCAAGACCCATTGGTGCTCAGCCTGGGCTTGTTGCTGCTCAAGCTGTGCAAGCTTGGCAAGGCCTTGTAGCCTATCGTGTGCAGCCTCACGCAAGGCTTGGGCTTGGGTGAACAACTGCCAACGCCCTTGCCCCCAAAGAAACAAAGCCACGAAGACTGCCAATGCCAACGTCAACCACAGCGCCAGTCGGGACCAAGGCACGGGCTTATGCCAAGTCGACTCACGCTTTTTACTCAACACGAAAGACTGCAACGGGTGGCCAGTCAATGCATGGCTTTTGTGCATGGCCTTGAGCCCCAAGAGCACACGGTGCATGCTGCCCTGCACGGGGTCCCCCTGCACGTCCACGCTTTCTCCGTCATGCAGCCAGCTCAATCGAATGCAGGGCCACCCCTCCAAGCTCTCACGCCAAGCCTTGAGTGTTGGCTCGGCGTCTGTCGCACTCACCACGGCATCAAAACCCACCACGGGCAAGCCTTCCTTGAGTGCACACAACCAAAACTCTCCTTGGCCGAGGTCTACACTCACCATGCCCAAGGGGTAGAACAACCCCAGGACCAATGCGCCGGCATGGACTTTGGTTTGCACTGGCGGGTGTAGCCCCACCCAAACATCGCCTTGATGGGTGTAGGCCACTGCGCTCATGTGAGAGTGGCGCTTGAGAACGCGCTGATGAACGCGCTTGAGTCCATCGGGTTGGCCCATCCATTGCCACTCCATCCCAAGCGCCAAGTTCATGCCCTGAAGTGTCAGCACCATGACTATCCCTTGGGGGGCTTGGTTGGCTGAACGGGCAAGGTGAGCGCTTTGACAACGTGCTCTGACTTGTTGGCGTTGGTGGGGCTCGCTGCACGGCCTTCAGGCTTGACCCCGTGTTGGTCTTGGCTTGGCGATGGCGGAGTTGGCGGGAAACTCACCCCTGGCAGTGAGCCCAAAAGCTCGACGGGAAGCGGCGAGAGGTTCAACCCGTTGGCGAGTCCCCCCAATAGGGTCTCTTTGGAAGCAGGAGAACTTCCCCGAGTTTCCTGAGCATTTAAAAATCGCAAGGGCAAGGTCTGGAATTTTTTCCCTCGACGCCAACTCACACTCACTCGCTCTTGAGAGATGCTTTGGATGGAGAGTTCGTCTTGCACCCGCTCTCCTTGCAAGAAATTGCCTTGCACGCCTTGCCCCAAATCCAAGCGAGCGATGTAGCGTCCAGCCACCCAGGCAATGCTCACGACTTGGGGCAGATTCAGGGCTTGACCCACATGGGCTTGGCGCATCGCGCTTTGGAGTTCGGCCTCTTTGTGGAGCAATTCAATTTGCGCTTGCATGATGGCCTTTTGATCCTCAAGGTTGAGCGCTTGGGCAGCCAGACCATGGGTCCCGAGGATTGCCAACGCAATCAGCAGCGTGCCCACCCCAAGCGCCTTGCCCAAACGGCCATGAAAAGCCGTGCCCAAACGCCCGGGGAGAAGACTGCTGAACACGACTGCAACATCAGACCATTCACGCATGTTTGAACCCCGCATTGACCTCCACCACAATCACCACCATTTGCCGAGCTTTGTTGCGCGCGCTCGAGGCACCTCCCCAACTCAAGGCTTGACTCCACCCATCGCTTTGCTCATCAAAACCAAACAAGACAATGGCTTGCCCGTCATTCAAAAAGGCTTGTTGCTGCAACGACTGTGACGCGATGTTGGGCGTTTGGATGCCTTGTGCGTTCGGGGTCAAGGGGCTGGCCAAGGAGGAAATCTGCATTTGGTAAGACAACAAAATACGGTTGTCCCCCAAAATAAGGGGAATGAAATTGGCCGTGAAGCCCACCACCAACGTGCCCGTGTTTTGCGTGACACTCGTGCCCACATTGGCCGCGGTGGTGGTGGTGCTGGACGTGACGTAGGTGATTTCATTGGCCACTTGAATGGGAGAGGGCTGCCCATTGACCGCCAGGACTTGGCCTTGTTTTTGCAAAGCCACTTTGCCAAATTGACTGAGAGCCTGGGCCACCACACTCGAGCCGCTCCATCGTTGACTCGAGCTTGGCGCGGCCAAAGTGAGAATGCCTGGCGTGTCGTTTCCAGCTTTCAAAGGAGCGGGGGTGGTGATCGTGGCTCCCAGTGCACTCAGGGGCTTGTAGAGCAGATTCAGGCCAAAGCCCAATGAGTGCTGCTCATCCAAGGAGACACTGAAAATTTTGACATCGATCAGCACATTGTGGGCAAAACGCTCATTGATTGCACTCACATAACGCTCGATGCGCTGCACCATGGCAGGCCTGGCGGTGATGGTGATCAATCCAAGTTCTGGGTTCGCAATGGCCTCCCCACTGGACGACAGCGCCATCATGGCCTGCCCCGACGTGTTGGAGAGCGCCAAAGCACCTGCACCACCTACACCACCTGCACCACTGACACCACCGGTGCCAATTCCTCCACCCGCGCCACCATTGGGCAACGCCGTGCCCCAACCAGAGGCTGCGTTTGCGTTGCCAGCCATTGCGCCCTGGCTCGCCCCGCTCGCCAAGGATTCACTCAAAATGCTTTGAATGCCTTGCATGATGGAGATCCAAGGATTGATCGTGAGGCTTTGCGTGACCGCCACATTGCCCACGGCGGCCGCACTCGACGCTGCGCCCGCATTGCCCCCACTGGGGTTGGCACCACCCGAGACCCCACTCAAAGAGATGCCGGCATTGATGCGTTTCGCACCTGGGGGCAATGCCAAGGACAACGTTTTGGTCTCAAAGCGATAGAACTCCACACCCTGCGTGTTGGCATTGAAGCGCCAAGAGGCGTTGATCTTTCTGGCCAATTCATCCATCAAACCTTTGGCCGTGCCGTGGTAGTTCAGACTCATGGGGGTGCTCGCCAAGAGATCCAGCCAAGGGGATGCGTGAGCATACGCGGACGAACGCGCTGGCAGATGGGACGCTTGGCCCAAGATCAGGCTTGACGCCGCCCCCGACGTTGCATTGCTCAAACTGTTGGCCCCGAGCGGCAAAACACCCAAGTCGTTGGCACTCAAGGCAATGTCGAGCAAGGCCGACAAGTTATCGAGCACATCCAAAAAGCTTTGATTGCCTTGGGTGCGGTACGCCATGTTTTGCAGCATCACCTTGGGCAGCAACGGGGTGTTGAGCTTGACCTCTTCGCCCGCGACCCTGGGTGCATCGTTTTGAATCAAGTCGGCGTTGACGGCCTGCTCGGTAAAGCTTTGCATCAACGCTTGGGCTTGGGTGCTTCGAGCGTTCACGGCTTGTTCACCCGACAAGTTGGTGCAGGCCCCCAGCACCCAGGCCCACACTGCGCACCATAAAAGAGAGCATGGCCTTGAGCATCCACGCCAAGCGCCAATTCTCTTGGAGTGCGGCCTAATCATGCGCCACCTCCGTGGAGAGCACTTCCATCACCTGATTGGCCTTGGACATGCGCAACTGGATGGGTTTGCCTTCTTGGCGCATGACCCTCACGAGCTCAATGACCGCGGTAAGAGGGGCCGAGTAGGCCCGCAAATCGATATCGGCCACCGCTCGCCAACTCACACTGGGGTACCAGATGAAGGTCCATCCCGCTGAGCTTGCAAGGGCTTCCAAAGCCAAATGGAGCAAGTCGCCTTGACGGATGGTTTGCTCCCACACAACGTGTTGCTTCATTTGTTCACCCAGGCCAGACACTCTCGAGTCTCCTCGCCGATCTGGAGAGGTCTGGGCGTTCAATGCAGTGCCAAGCTGTTCTTTCGCGGGGACTTGGTGCTGCGCTGTGGACTGGGGCTCAGGGACTGAATGGGTTGTTGGATCACCCTTGGCTGAGAAAGGTCCAAGGACCTCTTTGGGGGGCAACGGGGACTCCAACCTCATCACCGTGTTGGCGCCCTCAAAGGGGTTGGTGATCCCCTTGGGGCGCGGTTCGCGCTTGGACTGGATCTCGCTTTGGGCCACAACTGGACTGGCCAGACTCCAGAGCCCACCGAGTGCCCACCATGCATAAAACCCACACAGCCCCCAACGTGCAATCCACACCCTGAAGTAGCAACACCGCTGCTCCACATCAGATTCCCATTGCTGATTGAGGAGCTTTTTCAAGAGCTTATTCAAGACCATCTCCTTTAGAGAGCACCAAGACTTGCCCCTCATGACGGGTGCCCTTCACAGCAAAACCGGCTTGATTGGCCCAGCCGATCAACTCCTTTGCGCTCTCTACAAAGCCAGACGCGCTCAAGGCTGCCTCTTTGACAATGGGGACACTGGGCGCATCGGTGGCCACCACCCGCCAGCCTGTGCCCGAGCCCAAGCGTTGCAATGCTCTCAAGAGCGTCAAGTCCTTGAGCAACACCCTGGGCGCAGTGTCTTGGGTGCGCGGTGACCCGGCCCACCACTCAAGCACCAGCGAGTTAAGACACGCCGAGCGGGAGCTGACACCCTCTCTTGGCCAACTGCGTTTGGGCTCGAGCTGGTCTTTGGTAAAACCCGCCTTGGCGAGCAGATCCGACACAAAGTCCCAGCGCAAATCAAACAAGGCCGCGCTGTTGGCGCCGTCCTTGATGTGAGCCTGGCTCGCCTCTTGGCTTGGGTCCTGGCCTGCGGTGGTGGCCAGTGCGGTGGATGCGGACGACACACTTCCTGGCGTTGATGGCATTGATGGCATTGTTGGCGTTGATACAGTCTCAGTTGGTGCTGGCGCTTGCGCGCAAAATACCGATAAGCGTGCGTCCTTGGGCAAGGTCTTGAGAAATGCGCTCACGCGTTTGAATTGCGCTGCGTCCAGATGACGTTGACGGGGCAAGAAATCGATGCCGTAGCGGTAGTGGATCCGGGAGCTTTGTTCGCTTTGATCGCCTTGAAAGTGCAAGGTGTCCCCATGCAGCGGTGTTGCATAGGAGTGCCCTTGCCAAGAGGATGCAGATTTAGGCGCCGGCACATCTTCTCTGGGTGTCATGCGGGTCGCTGCAGTCAGCGCTCGGCGCTCAAAACGGTTGACATTGGCGTTGATGAAGCCCCCATCGACACTGGCGCCCGCGCCCGCGCCTGCAGCTTCACGCCAAGCCCCACGTTGGGGCCAGGTGTTGGGCATCCCCCGTGGCAAGGCAGTCGAGTCGTTGAAGACAGGCGAGTGTCGTGCAAGGACGTAGGCCTCGTCTGCCACGTGCAGCAAGAGTTGTTCATAAACCCCCACAATGCGCACAAAGTCGCCCTCTTGCTTGAAGGCCAAGGGGCTATGGGCCCGTTCGGCCAAAATCAAAGGATTCGCCCTCAATTGCTCGAACTGAATCCAAGTGTTCACACCATCATCAAAAACTTGTGTGGGTTGATGCTTACCCACGCCGGCAATGGTGTATCTGAAATTGAAGCCTTCGAGCCATGCTCCTTGGGCGCCCTTGTCGTTTGAAGTCGCCTGGGCCGAGCTCACGCCAGCGCCACCCCACGTGCCCCCCGAAGTGCCACCCCATGCGCCACCCCCAGAGCACAACGCCAAGACGCTGGCCATCGTCAGTCCCCAAGCAAGACTGCTCGACGCTCGGTGTCTGGTGATCATCCGCATGAGGGCAAGCCCTGCTCAGGGAAAACCAAGTCTCGCCTCACCTCCACATTGATGCGGGTGCCATGCGAGACGCTCAAGGTGGGCGCCACGTCTTGGTTGCGCTGCAAAATCTCTTTGGTGGTTTGCACCAAAATTTGCCCCGTGGCACTGGGCTGTGAGTAAAGCCCTTGGGTGGAGAGGTTTTGTTTGCTCACCTGATCGGAGAGCACACCGATGGCCAAAGACGCGCCATACAGTTTGAAGAAATGGTTGTCGACATCGGCGCGAGCGCCCGCCCCGCCCATGACGTCAGAGCCGTCAAATCCAGCCAAATTGAACGACCTCCCATCATTGAGAATCAAGCGCGCGAACGCAAACAAGAGCCGCGACTGTCCGCCCCTGATCTCATTGCTGTATCTCCCGATCAGTTTGGCGCCCTTGCAAATGAGGGCTTTGTTGGAGTGCACCGAGTCGTAGATGGTTTGTGCGACCGTGGCAGTGATGACCCCTGGCAAATCAGAGTTCACATCTCGCCCAAGAATGGCAGGAATCACGCTGCCTTCCAAGATCGCGAAAGGACTCTCTAGCGCGGTGGAGCGCAGCCCGCGCTTGATGGATAAATCGGTGCTGAACTCTTTGATGAAGGCCCCATCTTTGGACCTCAAAGAAACCAGGCTTGGTTTGTCGTCATCTCGGCCCATGGTCTGGCGCCACAACTCCTCAGCGCCTGCGCTGCCTGCGCTGATAGCGCCACCCAGGCCTTGAAGACCCGACACCATGGCCTTTGATCCTGCGTCCCTCCATCCTGCCTCAGCCGAGGTTTTTTGAACCAGCGCGTCCAAGGCATTGAGGTCTTCGGTTTTGGCGCTCACGTCTGGCGTGGGTGCTGGCGAGCTTGACTTCAAGCCCACATTGGCATTTGCTTTGTGGGCCTGCAAAGCCTGAGGTGCCACCCAAGGTGATGCCGCGGTAGGGCCCGAGCGA
>CAIPFK010000123.1 GCA_903864315.1 uncultured Burkholderiales bacterium
CGTATTTACACAGAAGGCAAGGGTAAAAAACAACCCATCGCTGACAACAAAACAGCCCAAGGTCGCGCTAAAAATAGACGCGTTGAGCTCGAAGTCGTGGGCACACGTGCCAACTGATCTTCAGTCCATGTGATCATCAAAAAACCCGCTTCGGCGGGTTTTTTGTTGTCCAATGGTTCTTGTGTTGCAGTGACTGCACTATCATGGCGTGCAATGTGACCTTCTATCGTCTTGCCAACTGTGGAGACTCCTTTTTGGAATTTTGTTCAATGAAAACGTCCACCAACGTCGACCCCAGCGAGCTGGCCAAGTTCTCCGAGTTGGCCCACCGTTGGTGGGACCCCAACAGCGAGTTTCGACCGCTCCACGAAATCAATCCGCTTCGCTTGGCTTGGATTGAAGAGTTCACCCCCTTGACAGGTCTTCGGGTTTTGGATGTCGGGTGTGGCGGCGGCATTTTGTCCGAGGCCATGGCTCGCACTGGTGCTGAGGTCTTGGGCATTGACTTGGCGACCAAGTCCTTGCGAGTGGCGCAACTGCACGCCTTGGAGGGTGGCATTAAAAACGTCCAGTACCGAGAATGCAGTGTCGAGTCCTTGGCCCACGAGTTGCCCGAGCAATTCGATGTGGTCACTTGCATGGAAATGCTGGAGCACGTGCCCGATTTTGAATCGGTGGTGTCGTCTTGCAGTCGATTGGTCAAGCCCGGGGGTAGGGTGTTTTTCTCCACCTTGAACCGCAATCCCAAATCTTTTTTATTTGCCATTGTGGGCGCCGAGTATGTGCTCAATTTGCTGCCCCGTGGCACGCATGAATACCAAAAATTCATCAAGCCCAGCGAATTGGCCCACGCTTGTCGAGCCAGCGACTTGGAGCAGCAAAGTATTCGTGGCTTGACCTACAACCCCATCACACGTCGCTATTGGGTGAGCAAGGACCCGAGCGTGAATTATTGGGTGGCCACCCAAAAAAGTGCGCGATGAAGCGAGCCTCTCCTGAAGTTGTCTTGTTTGACCTGGACGGCACACTCATTGATTCGGCACTGGACCTTGGGGGCGCAGTTGATGAAATGCGCCACCGGCGAGGTTTACCCAGACTGGGTGCTGAGCACTACCGCCACATGTGTGGGGCAGGTGCCAGGGGTTTGCTGAAACTGGCCTTTGACATGACGCCAAACAGCCCTGCTTATGAAGAGATGAAGGAAGAGTTTTTTTCTCAATACGCACAAATGTTGACCCAACGAACCCATGTGTTTGAAGGTGTGCACGAGACCATTGAGTCTTTGATTCAAGCGGGTTTGGGCTGGGGCGTGGTGACGAATAAGAGCGAACGTTTCACGCATCCCATCGCGGCTCACTTTGAGCTTTTTCAAACGGCGGGTGTTGTGATCTGCGGCGACACGACGGCCCATTCCAAACCGCATCCTGAGCCGCTCTTGGAGGCGGCCAGGAGACTGGGGATCAGTCCACAGGCGTGTTGGTATGTAGGCGACGATTTGCGTGACATTCAAGCGGCCAAAGCTGCGGCGATGGTGAGTGTTGCTGCCACCTATGGTTATATGGGTGAAACCAACAATGTGGGGGCTTGGGGGGCTGATTATGAAATCAACACGCCACTTTCGCTGTTCAAATGTTTGGTTTTGACTTAAGATACTCCTTTAGGGGCTGCACTGGTTTCGACACGGGTTCGGACGCGACGCAGGGCATGTCGAGGTTCTGTCACCTCGTTAATCAGCAGAAAAAAAACTAACTGCAAACGACGAACGTTTCGCACTCGCCGCTTAATCCGGTGAGCCTTGCAA
>CAIPFK010000124.1 GCA_903864315.1 uncultured Burkholderiales bacterium
GATGAGGTCTCCACCGCAGGCGGGTTTTTAGGGAAAATCTCTCAAATCAGCGACAGCTTTGTCAGCCTTGAAATCGCGCGCGGAGTAGAAATTCAGCTGCAACGCTCAGCGATCACGCAAATATTGCCCAAAGGGACTGTCAAATCGTCTTGATCGAGGCTTGGCGTGACCCGTCCTGAGGAGCAGAGGACGGCCTCCCAAGCCCTTGAAGGCCACCGGCCTAGTCTGTGCCATGCTCGATGGCGACTTTACAGGAGGCCAACACTGCTTGGGTTGTCTCTTGGTGCCAGGCATTGGTTTGAGTGCCCTCGAAGCACTTGAGGAATGTGGGCTCCACGGCCTTTGATTTTTGGACTTGACGGTCCTTTCATTTGAACTGAACTTGCCATGAACCGATATGCTATTTGGAAGTACCTGACCATCGCTTTGGCCCTCTTGGTGGGTGGGCTCTACACCTTGCCCAACTTGTTTGGTGAGGCGCCCGCTGTTCAAGTCTCAAGTGCCAAGCCTTCGCGCCCTTTGCCCACGGATTTGCCCACTGTGGTGGAGGCCGCCTTGTCCACCACAGGCCTGCACCCCCAAGCGAGCAGTTTTGACAACCACACCTTCAAGGCACGCTTCATCAACAACGATGAGCAACTCAAGGCCAAAGATGCCATCGAGAAAGCGCTCAACCCCAACGCTGCCAACCCGGACTATGTCGTCGCACTCAATTTGGTGCCACGCTCTCCAGCTTGGTTGACCTCTTTGCATGCCTCTCCCATGTACTTGGGACTCGATTTGCGAGGTGGCGTTCACTTCATGCTCCAAGTTGACATGCAAGCCGCGCTCACCAAAAAAGCAGAGGCCTTGGGGGGTGATTTGCGCACCGCTTTCAGAGAAAACAACATCCGACACGCTGGCATCACTCGCAATGGTCAAACCTTGGAGGTCTTGTTTCACGATGATGCTGCCATGAAGTCTGCTGAGCGCCTGGTGCAAGACCAGTGGCCTGACTTCACGGCTCAAAGTGCCAAACAAGGCGACAACGTGTTGCTCACCTTGGGTTTGAAGCCAGACGCGGCCAGGCGGGTTCAGCAGCAAGCGATCAAGCAAAACATCACCACCTTGCACAACCGCATCAACGAGCTGGGTGTCGCCGAACCGGTGATCCAGCAACAAGGCCTGGACCGCATCGTGGTTCAACTCCCAGGCGTCCAAGACACGGCCAAAGCCAAAGACATCTTGGGTCGCACCGCCACACTGGAAGTGCGCATGGTCGACGACAGCAGCGAGGCCAAATCGGCCGAGTTGAGCGCCAATGGCGTGGTGCCCTTTGGCGATGAGCGGTTTTTGGAGCGCAGTGGCCAAGCGGTGATTGTCAAAAAACAAGTCCTCCTCACAGGAGAGAACTTGACGGATGCGCAGCCAGGTTTTGACAGCCAGACGCAAGAGGCAGCCGTGCATTTGACGCTCGACGCCAAAGGCGCGCGGATCTTTCGCGATGTGACCCGCGAAAACATAGGCAAACGCATGGCAATTTTGTTGTTCGAAAAGGGCAAGGGCGAGGTTGTGACCGACCCCGTGATCCGCTCCGAGATTGGTGGCGGGCGTGTTCAGATCTCTGGTCGCATGAGCACCCAAGAGGCGAACGATGTGGCGCTTTTGTTGCGTGCGGGCTCTTTGGCCGCACCCATGGAAATCATTGAAGAGCGCAGCATTGGTCCAAGCCTTGGCGCAGAAAACATTGCCAAAGGTTTTGACAGTGTCACCTGGGGATTTGTCGGTGTGGCGTCCTTCATGATCATTTACTATCTCTTTTTTGGCTTGATCTCAAGCGTGTCGCTGGCGGTCAATTTGTTGCTGTTGGTGGCCCTCTTGTCAATGCTGCAAGCCACCTTGACCCTCCCCGGCATGGCCGCGATGGCGCTGGTGCTTGGCATGGCCATTGACGCCAATGTGCTCATCAATGAGCGTGTCCGCGAAGAGTTGCGCTCGGGCGTCTCACCTCAGGCGGCGATCCATGCTGGCTATGACCGCGCCTGGGCCACGATTTTGGACTCCAATGTGACCACCTTGATCGCTGGTCTGGCACTCTTGGCCTTTGGCTCAGGGCCAGTTCGTGGGTTTGCGGTGGTGCACTGCCTAGGGATCATGACCAGCATGTTTTCGTCGGTGTTTTTCTCGCGTGGCTTGATCAACTTCTGGTACGGCCGTCAAAAGAAACTGCTCAGTGTCTCCATTGGCACCGTTTGGCGCCCCCATGGTGATGCCTCCCCCACTGCATCCAACGGCCTTGGGACTGAATAAGGAACACATTCCATGGAATTTTTTAGAATTCGTCGCGACATTCCCTTCATGCGCCATGCACTGGCGTTCAATACGGTCTCGTTGATCACCTTCTTGGCTGCTGTTTTTTTCCTCTTCTCCAATGGCTTGAACCTGTCTGTGGAATTCACGGGTGGAACCTTGATGGAGGTGAATTACCCACACGCCGTTGACCTCGATGCGGCCCGACACACGGTGCAGGGCTTGGGTCTCAAAGACGTTCAATTGCAAAATTTCGGTTCATCCCAAGACATCTTGGTTCGCTTGCCTGCTAGCAAGGGCGCGTCCGCATCCAGCCAAAACGACCAGGTCTTTGCGGCCCTCAAGGCAGCAGACAACAGCGCTCAATTGCGCCGCACCGAGTTCGTCGGGCCTCAGGTGGGGGATGAATTGGCCATCGATGGCCTCAAAGCGTTGGCCTTTGTGGTGGCAGGCATCATGCTCTACTTGGCGATTCGATTTGAATGGAAATTTTCTGTCGCAGCCATCGTGGCCAACTTGCACGATGTGGTCATTATTTTGGGCTTTTTTGCCTTTTTCCAGTGGGAGTTTTCACTGCCCGTGCTCGCCGCCGTCTTGGCTGTGCTGGGCTACTCGGTGAATGAATCGGTGGTCATTTTTGATCGAATTCGAGAAAATTTTCGCCGCTACCGAAAACTCACCACCATCCAAGTCATCGACAATGCCATCACGTCGACCATGAGCCGCACCATCATCACCCACGGTTGCACACAACTCATGGTGCTCTCGATGTTGCTCTTTGGGGGACCGAGCCTGCACTATTTTGCGTTGGCCTTGACCATTGGCATTTTGTTTGGAATTTACTCCTCGGTGTTTGTGGCCGCAGCCATTGCCATGTGGCTTGGCATTGAGCGCGAGGACTTGATGAAGGGCTCCACGCCCCAAGGCTCAGATCCAGAGGACCCGAATTCTGGTGCGGTGGTTTGAGGGCGGTGATTGTGCGTTAAGGGTTGAGCAACTGAATGGAAATAATTCACAATTGTCCCCTTCCAAACGACATCCTTCGATGTGATTGATTCTCTTGATCAATCTATGGGTTGTTATCCATATCGTGCAACACCATGTAATGAAAACCTGCCGTATTTTTCGGTTATTTGACGGTCAATGTCTGGTGCCTGTGAAACGCTAATTTTTGTACCGACACAACCGCGTCAAGACGTCCGAGACGCCACTTGGCTTGACCACTGAGGTCGTTTGCCAAGCAGGGGATCTTGGCGTAAAGTGTGTGCACACAGATTCACAACCGAAGCGGCATCCACATGGAAACGACAAAGGTAAGCATCCGCGAGTTTCGTTCCGACTTGGCCAAGTACATCGCCTCCAGCACACCCGTTGCCGTCACGCGGCATGGTCAGACGGTTGGCTACTTCATCCCCACGCAGGGACCAGTTGAAGCAGACATCGCAGCCTTGAAAAAAGCCAGTAAGACCTTGGACAAGCTGCTTAGGGCGCAGGGCGTAGATGTGGAATCCGTGGTTGCAGACTTCAAAGTAGCACGTAGGAAAGCCAGTGCGCCCTCTAAGAGGCTTAATGATGAAAAAGACACTTTATATCGACATGGATAACGTGTTGGTGGACTTTCCATCAGGCATATTACAAACCCCAGAAGATGTACAACTGGAGTATGAAGATAGACTTGATGAAGTCCCGCACATCTTCTCAAAAATGCAACCCATCGAAGGTGCTGTTGCTGCATTCGAAGAACTTTCAACACTGTTTGATACCTATATCCTCTCAACTGCACCTTGGGAAAATGCTACAGCTTGGAGCGATAAGTTGGATTGGGTGAAGAAGTATTTGGGGAAACCAGCACATAAGCGATTGATACTGTCCCATCATAAAAATCTAAACAATGGTCACTTCTTGGTTGATGACAGAAAAAAAAACGGTGTCGATAGATTTAAAGGCGTTCACATACATTTTGGAACTAACGACTTTCCTAATTGGAACTCAGTAACTAGCTACTTAAAGCAAAACACATAAATGGGGTTGTAAATCACCACCTCAAATCTGTAAGTAGGCCATCGCCGTTTTTGCAAGGCTATTTATTCGCCTGCTGTAACCTTTTTTTTAGTAGGCGGTGCGCCAGCACGCATTGACAGCCCGGATATTCAACCGGTTTTTTTAATTTTGCAGAGGCTGCCAATTGTGGGGGAACAGTTCCTCAATCCGGCTGTTGGGATGGGTCGGTAACCTGGTCAAGACATCGGTCATGTATTTCAAGGGGTCCAAGCCGTTCATTTTGGCGCTCTTGAGCACCGCTCATGACGACTCAATGCGCGACTCGCTCGCGATTGTCATCACAGAGTTCATCCAAAATGAGGGCGTCGGGCTCAATGCCCGCACTCCAAAACACCATCAAGACGATGATCTTCAAGTCATCGATGCTCACAGGTCGACCAGGAACCGCCATGGCCCGATCTACCACAATTTCTCGCATAGTGGCGGGCAACACGCCGGCTGACTCCAAAAAGCTCACAAAGCCCAAGCTCTCAGCACCCAGGTGATCTTGTTCGGCAATGGAGTAGACCCGCAAGCTGGTGCTTGACTGCGGTTTGGGGCTGCTTTGCACCGTGTCCAGCGCACCAGCACCATCCGCCAAGGACCATGACAGCTTCGGGGTCGGACTCACTTGGCTGTCGTCAACGAACTGCGCGTTGTGGGCAACCACATTCAAACCCGCCAACCAGGTCAAGGCTTGCTCAATCTCCTCTGGGTCAAAACCCACGGCAGAAAGCTTGCGCCCCAAATGGTCGAGTTGAGGGCAAGCATCGGCTTGCCAATAGTTTTCGTAGACATAAACGAGTACTTCAAACATAGCCTCAATATACCTCTTTTTTTGCTGTTTTTATCGATTTTATTTTTGATTTTTTAACGCATTAATTCTTCAAGCCTTGAACTTTTTCCCACAACGAGGCCTCAAGATTTTTATAATGGCCTTTCACCGAGTCCATGACTGACATCGAAACAATAGGACAATATTCCCCATGGCGTTGTTACCCATTCTTTGTTATCCCGACGCAAGACTCCACACCGTGGCCAAGCCAGTGAGTGCGTTCGACCATGATCTGGAGGTGTTGGCCAAGGACATGCTGGAGACCATGTACGACTCCAATGGCATCGGTTTGGCCGCCACGCAAGTGGACGTCCACTTGCGTTTGATCGTCATGGACACCTCTGAAGAACGCCACGATCCATGGGTCTTGATCAACCCCGAGATCACGGAAAAAAGTGATGAAATGCTCATCGCCGAGGAAGGCTGCTTGTCAGTCCCCGGCATCTTTGACGGTGTTGAACGCGCCAAAGAGATTCGTGTCTCCTACCTCGACCTCAAAGGTGAGCGCCATAGCCTGCACGCCACAGAGCTGATCGCTGTGTGCATTCAACACGAAATGGACCATTTGATTGGTCGCGTTTTTGTTGAGTATTTGTCCCCGCTCAAACGCTCTAGAATCAAGAACAAGTTTCTAAAGGCCCAAAGACACAACACCACCCCTTGACGGGACACTTGATGGGTCTTGATTGATTTTTCCTGCCCTCTCCAGTGACGCTCAGATGCACGTCGGTGCGCCTTTGTGTCGCTCGCCCTTGGTCCCCGACTACACCCACCACAGCCCCATTTTTACATGCGCATCGCTTTTGCTGGAACACCAGACTTTGCCACTCAAGCGCTTGAAGCCTTGATTCATGCCGGCCATGAGGTGGTCGCCGTGCTCACCCAACCCGATCGCCCAGCCGGACGTGGCCTGAAACTTCAAGCCTCCAGCGTCAAGCGTTCTGCCCAGGCCCACCAACTGCCTGTGCTGCAACCCAAAAGCCTGCGCCTGGATGGACTTCATGCCCAAGAGGCCCACGCGGCCCAACAGGCCTTGTCTCAAACGGGTGCTGAGTTGATGGTGGTGGTCGCCTATGGACTCATCTTGCCGGCTTGGTGTTTGAGCCTTTTCCCCAAAGGCTGCCTCAACATCCACGCGTCCTTGTTGCCTCGTTGGCGAGGGGCTGCGCCGATTCAACGCGCCATCCAAGCCGGTGACAGCGAGAGCGGTGTGTGCATCATGCAAATGGACGAAGGCCTGGACACGGGCGCGGTATTGATGCGTGAAGCCGTCTCCATTGCCCGCGACGATAGCAGCTTGACTCTGCAAACCCGGCTCGCCGCAATGGGTGCTCGTCTCATTGTGCAAACCCTAGAACAACTCCCCCATTTGAAGGCCACCGCTCAAGACAGTGTTGGCACTTGCTATGCCCACAAAATCAGCAAAGCAGAGTCGCCACTGGACTGGTCAAAAGACGCCTTGACCCTCATGCGTCAAGTCTTGGCCTTCAATCCCGCTCCGGGCTGCAGCTTGTCGATGTCAGACCAAACCATCAAAGTCTGGGATGCAGTCGCTTTGCCTGAAGCCACACCAACCCAACACCAGACCCACCAAGCGGGGGAAATCGTGGGTGTAGGCGAAGAAGGAGTCGATGTGCAATGTGGCCGTGGAGTGCTTCGCATTGTGCAACTCCAGCGTGCAGGTCACCAACGCATGGGCGTCAAAGCGTTTTTACAAGGCCATGCATTGCCAGTTGGCACGCGCTTGGACCTTGGCGATTGCACGCCAGCCTCCTCAGGCCTGGGTCAGCCATGAAAACCCTTGAGCGCCCGGTCTGAGCATGTTTTTCTTGCAGCGCAATCTCACCCACCCCGCCTTCCAAGAAGGGCTCTCCAGCATTGCCAGTGTGTGTGTGGGCATTTTTGCTTGGGGCCTCATGACGGGTGTGGCCATGGTCAACTCTGGACTCAGCCAGGCCGACGCCTTGGCCATGACGCTCTTGGTGTTTGCTGGGAGCTCGCAACTCGCAGTCTTGCCCCTCTTGGCCGTGAACGCACCGTGGAGTGTGGTGCTGGCAACGGCTTTTTGTGTCAACCTGAGATTCGTGGTCTTCAGTGCCCATTTGCGCGCTTACCTCGCCCACTATCCCCGCTGGTATCGGCTTGGTGCGAGTTATTTCACAGCAGATATCACCTATGTTCAATTCACCCAACGTTTTCCAACGCCAGCCACCAACCCCGAAGGTCGAGCCATTGAGCAAGCCTACTTGGCCGGGAACGCCTTTTTGAATTGGGCCAGTTGGATGAGCGGAAGCATCTTGGGAATCCTTCTCACACACTACATTCCCGCACAATGGGGGGTTGGTTTTGCGGGTATTTTGGCGCTCCTGGGCCTCACGTGCAAAATGGTCAACAGCCCCAGGCGTTGGTTGGTGGCGGTGCTGGCCAGCGTGGCGGCGTGTCTCACCGTTGCATGGCCATTGAAGCTCAATATTTTGTTTGCCATGGTGGTGAGTGTCTTGATCTGTTTGGGCTTAGAGCGCTACACATCACTCTCCAAACCCCACTCAGCTGCACCTTGAGGCGACAACATGCTTGACTTTGATTTGGAGCACCTCGGGATCATCCTGGCTCTTGCCGTTGTCACAGTGCTCAGCCGCGGATTTTTTGTGCTCTCAGACCAGGCCTTTAAACTGCCCTACTGGTTGGAGAGGTCTCTTGAATACGCCCCCATTGCTGCGCTACTCGCCGTCATTGCGCCTGAAGTGCTCACCTCGCACGGCGAGTGGATACACACCTGGCTTGATGCGAGGTGGATGGCTTGCCTGGCAGGGGTGATTTACTACACGGTGCTGCGAAAGCACAACCCCTCTCTCTTGGGGGTGATCGTGGTGGGCATGTCGGTTAACTTGCCTTTGCACATTTGGGTTGGCGCTTGACGTCGTGCACGCCGCCTCCATCGGCTGATATGTCGGTTGATAGAGCGCTAAAATTACCCCCTCTTGGTTTACTGGGTCTTGCTTTGACTCAAAACCCTGCTCCAGAGCGCCAAGCGTTCTTCCCAACACTTTCATCACAACCGCCATGGACTTTATTGCCTTTGCCGACCTATGCCTTCAAGGCAAGATTCACAACCAACGCGTGCTCATCCGAGCTGACTTGAACGTGCCACAAGATGACGAGGGTCACATCACCGA
>CAIPFK010000125.1 GCA_903864315.1 uncultured Burkholderiales bacterium
CATCACCTTTTTGATGATGATGGGGGCCAGTCCTTCCGCGGCAGGAGCGGCCTCGGGAGCCGCTTCGGTGGTGCTTACAGCCGTTTGTGCGGCTGCATCTGCGTCGTCGGCCATGGTTTACTTGCCTCTCAAGCCGTCAAAGATTTCGCCAAAGCTGGGTTGATTGTGGTGGCTGATGCACACCCGTGCGGCTTCAATGATAAGGGGAACAGGGTGACCGTGCATGTGGCCAATGAGAATTTGCTTGACCACTTTGTACATCTCGCCTTCTTCGTCGACGATTTGACCCAAGCGTTGGCTAAAGGGTTCAGCCACGGTGTACGCCAACATCACCCCCATGAAGGTTCCCACCAAAGCGCCACCGATCATGGCGCCGAGCACGGGTGGGGGCTGATCAATCGCCGCCATGGTCTTCACCACACCGAGCACACAAGACACAATCCCCAGAGCGGGCAAAGCACCGCCCATGCCGCCCAAGGCTTGTGAGGGTTTCATTTCATTGTGGTGGTGAAGTTTGATGGAGGCATCCATGATGTCTTCCACTGCATAGGGGCTCAAGGTCCCGGAGGAAACCACCAAGAGTCGAACGGTATTGCAAATGAGGTCCAACACGCCATGGTCTGAGAGCAATGGGGCATGTTCGGCAAAAATGGCACTGGACTCTGGGGCTTCCACGTGGGCTTCAAGTGCCACAGCGCCTTCGGCTTTGAGGGTTTTCATGATCTTGAAGACCACAAAAATCACACCCAAATAGTCTTCTTTCTTGTACTTTGGGCCAGCGATCACTTTGCCAAACCCAGCAAAAGCAGCCTTGAAGGTGTCCATGCTGTTGGAGATGATCATGGCGCCTACAGCTGAGCCAAAAATCGTCACGAACTCAGCTGGGGCCGCCTCGATGATGGGCTCCATGCTGCCACCTTCAGCGATGTACACCCCGAAGATGCAAGCCATTGCAAAAATAAAACCGACTGCAGCCATTGTTAACTCCAAAAAATGATTTGAGACCCATCGCCCCAACCTGATTAGAACACTTCCCCAAAGGGGCGCGTTCTAGTTTTACTCCATTTTATTGGACATGGGGCTGTTTGCCTCAATTCAATTCATTTGATGTCGTGCGGGGGAAGGCGCCGGAACCAGTGAAGGCACATGTTCCCAAGCTTCGCGAATCTCACTCATCAAACCATGAATCTCGTCCAATACTTTCAAATCGTTGTGAATATTCACATGAATCAAACGACGGGTCACATAACCATACAACTCATTCAAGTTATTGGCCAAATCCCCACCTTTTTCAAAATCCAATGCGCCTTGGAGGCCGAGCACAATGCGGCTTGCGCGCGCAATGCTTTTGGCCTTGTCAGCGACGGCGCCACGTTGGATGTGACCCCGGGTGATTGACAAACTCTCGATGAGTCCGTCAAACAACATCTGAATCAACTCGACACTATTGGCTGACGCCACACCAGTGACAACTTGGACTTCTCCGTAACTATCGATGGCACGTTGCTTTGATCGCATGATTTGAATCCCTGAGTGAATTGACTGACACTCACGGAATCGTCCCAAGTTTGAGTAACTTGAGTAATGACACTCAAATTCTCAAAACGACAACCAAAGAATTACAAAACTACTCCAAATTTCTCAACCTTCAATCCTTTTTCGACCTCAGCTGCTCAATCTCAAGCCGCGACTGGCGCTTGATTGGGCAAGTTCACGGGCAGCACCATGGGCTCTTCTTGAGAAAGGGCTTGAGGATCGGGCGTTTCACCCCCCAAACCATCAAAACCCGACAAAGACTGGGCCAAGTCCGAGATCATTTGATCGGGCGGCGCTGGCTGATCGCTGCCATTGTTTTCAAGCGCCAAAGGCGTCTCCTGTGAACCCGGCTCGGGGGGCGGTGACATCAAGCCCGCCTGAATGGGCAACTTCAAGAGCGTCTCCGAATACGGGTCTGCAATGTTCAACCCCGTTCTCGCATAGAGCATGGCAGTGACTTGGTCCAAGTTTTGTTGCAGCATCAAGTGGTCTTCGGGCTTATTGAGTGCAAAGTCCAAACCCGCTTGATAAATACTGGCCAAATGGTGCAAAGGAAGCCACGACTCCAAAGAGCCTCTGGGCGTTGGGATTTGACAATTGTTGGGTGGAATACCCGCTTTTTGTTCTTTGCCGTTGCGAAAGCCGTCCATGAAAGCGAGTTCAATGTGCTGGCGCAGCACAGGCTCGTAATGGGGCTTCAAGCCTTCCACCATCTTGGGATCGATTCCTGGCAAGGGAATGCCACTCATGGCATCCCACAAGGTTTTGCCCACCAACTCACCAAAAAGACCGTCAGAATATGTTTTGGGGAGTTCAGCCGGCACTTGGGCTTTGTACATCGTGTTGACTTTGTCGATCAAATAAAACGACAAGATCAACAAGAGCAGCACACCCCAAGCGACGAAGAGTCCAAAAAAGCTACTCATGATCAGTGCCTTTCTGTGGATTCCAAGGGATCGAATGCACCCCTTAAATTACCACGCAGCTTTTTAACCACGGTCGATAAGATTTGGCTCACCCGAGACTCGCTCACGCCCAAGACCTCACCGATTTCTTTCAAATTGAGCTCTTCAACGTAGTAGAGCTGCATGACGAGCTGCTCACGCTCGGGCAGATCTTCAATCGCTGTGGTCACCGCGTCCATCAACTGGGCATGCTCGACGATGGCATCGGGCTGCTGATCGTGCGTGTCAGCGATGTTCATCACCTCTTCCGTCACCACCTCCATGGAGTAGGTCTCAAATTGCCACGCCTTGCCGCGATCTTTGTGAAACTCCTCAATGTCTTTGCCCATGAATTCGGCAATTTCAACCTGAGAGGGCGCACGTCCAAGTTCAGACGAGAGGGTATGCAAACTCTCGTTGTGGGACTTGTTGAAGGCCACAGCCGATCGTGGCAAAAAGGACAAGCGCCTCACCTCATCGAGCATGGCGCCGCGAACTCGCGAGTGGGCGAAATTCTCAAATTCGACACCTTTGCTCAAATCAAACGCACGGGCGGCCTCCAAGAGTCCAATCATGCCGACTTGAATCAACTCATCGAGTTCCATGAAGGCAGGAACCCGCGCTCGCAAGTGAATCGCGACTCGCTTGACCAGTCCCAAATGGGCCATCACCAGCTCTTCACTGGGGGAGACTTGTTGCTGATAGTGTTTAACAGGCGAGAGAGCTCTCATAATGATTTCTGACTGGGGTTGACCAGTCGCTCCATAAAAAACTGCAGTCCACCAGAAGTTTGGTCAATGGCTCTGAATTGGGTACAGACATCTGCCAAGCGTCTAAAGTCTCTGGCCGCGGCACTGCCAGGGGACAATTCCAACACGGAAGCGTATTTTCTGAGCGCCGAGAGCACGAGCTCGTCGTTTTCAATGGCGGTCAGGTAATGCAAATTGAGTCCCAAGAATTTCACACACACGTCGTTGAGTCGCTGATAGAGTTTCCAGCCCTCGGCTTGTGAGCTCACCATGTTGGGGAGTAAATAAATTTCATTGAGTTCCATGTGCTTGGAGAGCACTTTGATGGTCCCGTAGGCATCGGCAATGGAGGACGGATCGTCTTTGACCACAATGAAGCGGCGCTGGCAAGAGGCCAAGAACGCAAGCACGGAAGGCGATATCCCTGCAGCCACATCCACGATCAAATAGTCCACCTCGTCCGAGAGGGAACTGAAGGACTGCACGATGCTGGCCGCTTGAATTTCACTCAAACCCGCCAATTCCTGTACACCCGAGGCGCCAGGAATCAACTTGATGCCTTGCTTGGTGGTGAGCACGATCTCGGAGAGTGTTTTTTCCCCGTTGAGCACATGGCTCAAGTTATACGTGGCCCTGGCGCCCAACGCAATTTGTGCATTGGCAAGTCCCAAGTCAGCATCAAAGAGCATGACTTTGTGACCTTGCATGGTGAGGGCCGTGGCCAAATTGATGGACACCGTGGTTTTACCCACGCCACCTTTGCCGCTGGCGACTCCGATGACTTCGGTTTTTTTGGTATTCATCATGAATGGGTCCCTGTCATTTGCAATACACCGTCTTGGGTCAATTGTGCAATTTTTGCGGAAGCACGCGACATGGCGGCATGCAAATTGTGCTCTTTTTCGACCGCTGGCGATAAATTCAATAAGGAAAGCGCCTGCTCAACCCATTCTTGCGGGTTGACTTGTGAGCTCCAGTCACTCAAACGCTCTCCTCGGCTGATCATGCTCACTCCCGTGGGTTGCTCGATCAAGAACTGCAGCAAGGCCCAAGGCTGGGTGGATTCGTCCATTTTGCTCACCATCCATGAAGTCCAGTTGGCCCCTGAGACTTGGTTCAAGCGTGCAATGCTCGCGGCCGACGCATCGGCACAGACCACCGCGTGGGTGTACAAACTCAAATTCACCTCTTTGCAGCACAATTGGACTTCTTGGAGTCGATCGGCCATTAGCACGCCCGAGGTGTCAATCAAAATGAGGCGTCGGCTTGAGAGTTCTTCAAGAAGCAATTGCAGACCGGCAGCGTTGGTGGCGCGGAAACAATCCACGCCAGACTGGGCACTGAGCAACTGGGTCTGATTCCAAGCACCCGGCTTGGTGTCCAAATAGCTCACGATGGCCACTTGTTCACAGCCGTGCTTGCTGCTGGCGTGTTGGGCCAAGCGTGCCACGGCCAATGTTTTTCCTGAGCCCGAGAGTCCTGTGATGACGTGAACACCCGTGTCTGGCAATGCGCGTTGCACATCACCAATGGAGTGCAGCAACTGGCCTTGGATTTCATTCAAGGCGGACTCGGGGTTGTCTTGGTTGTGGATACTGTCAAGAAGCAAGGCCTTCAACGCCGCTGGAATGGGCGCCTCTTGCAAAGACTGCCTCAACGCAGCCAATGCAGGGTGCACTTGAGCGCTCAATTGCCACAAATTCATTTGTTGGCTCATGCGGAACTCTTTGCGCAAGGCGGCCAACTCATCTCTCACCATGGCGACAATTTCTTGACCCCTGAGTTTGTCGTGCTCGTTGTCAAGGGCAGAGGGCACGGCGGCGGGTGTTGGGACCAGGGTGGTTGTTTCTTGCTCAATTTCAGTATCCAGCAAGGCGTTGACTTGCTCGATGGATACGGGTCTGGCAGACTTGGAGTGTCGTTTTTTGTGACCAAGCATCTTGTCTTCAAAGGCTTGCATATCGCTATTGGTGACCGTGGCCAAGCGTTTTGCGGTGTTGTTGCCAGCTGTTGCATTCGATGCCGATTTGGCCACTGGATCGGAGGTGCCGTTTTGCACCAAACTTTGAGCCAAATGCTCGTCAAAAGGTTTGTTGTCAACGGGCTCCAAGGTGACCAAGTTGATCGCTTTGGGGTTGGACAATGCAGAAAAGCCCAAGTCCTCGTGAAGCGCTTCTTCACCTTCGATGACGGGGATGTCCACGGCCACGATCAATTCGGTTTGCCCTCGGACTTGACAGCTGGAGATGACAAGCACATCGGGGCCATACAAAGCCACGGCCTTGTCGTTGGCTTGTTTGTTGTTGCTGGCGAGGATTCGTTTGAGTTCCATGGTCGATCTCTTGTGTCTGTCAATTTAAAGGATGTCAATCTTTGGGCTTGGCGTCAACGGTGTGCACCACTTTCACGGACTGGTCGTCTGGTATTTCGCTATAAGACAATACCGTCAAATCGTTCACGCGGTGTCTGACGGCCTTGGACAACCAAGTCCTGATCAGAGGGGATACCACCAAGACTGCAGGGTTGCCATCATCTTCCATGATGCGCGCTGCGTCTCTGAGTGCCAAAAATAAATTCTCGGACAATCCAGGCTCGAGCACCACGGGTTGTCCAGGCTGGGTTTGTTGAATGACGTTGTGCAGCAGTTGCTCAAAACCAGGCTCGAGCGTCATCACCGAGAGTGTGTTTTTATCGTCCACCAAGCTTTGCATGATCATGCGCCCGAGCTTGGGACGAACCATGGCGGCGAGCTGTTCGGGGTCATTGCTTCGATGACTCACTTCGGCCAGGGTTTCCGCAATGGTGCGCATGTCACGAATCGAGACCGATTCGATGAGCAAGAATTGCAAGACGCGTGTCAAAACACCCAAAGCGATTTTGCCCGGGACCAAATCTTCGACCAACTTGGGCGAGCGAGCGCCCAGTTTTTCAAGTAATTGTTGGGTGTCGTCGTGGCTGATCAAGTCGGAGGCGTTTTCGCGCAGCACTTTATTCAAATGCGTGGAGATGGCGGTGCTGGCATCCACCACCGTGTAGCCCAAGGCCCTGGCGTGATCTCGCTCGGAGGGTTCAATCCACACCGCTTTCAAACCAAACGCTGGCTCCAAGGTCTCAATGCCTTTGAGCTCCCCATAGACTTGACCTGGGTTGATCGCCAAATCGCGGCCCACTTTGATGTCGCCTTTGCCACGCACGACGCCTTTGAGCACGATGCGGTAGGAGTCTGGATCAATATTGAGGTCATCCCGGATGCGAACAGGTTGGACCAAGAAGCCCAACTCGGCTGACAATTTCTTTCTCACCCCTTTGACCCGGCCCATGAGCTCGCCACCGGTTTCAGGGTTCACCAAAGGAATGAGTCCATATCCAATATCGAGACCAATCAAATCAACCTGGTCGATATCGTCCCAATCCAATTCTTTGGGAGCTTGCATTTTCGGCGCATCCATTTGCGCTTGAACCTGGGCTTCTTCTTCGACCTCACCACGAATCACCATGAGGCCAATTCCTGCTGTGGCAGTGGCCAGAGCCACAAAGATCATGTGTGGCATGCCAGGCACCAAGCCCAAGACCATCAAAATGCCTGAGGCAATGAACAACGCTGAGGGGTTGGAGAGCTGAGTCTTGGCTTGCTCGGTCATGGACTCGGCGGTGGTCACCCGTGTCACGATGATGGCAGTCGAGAGCGACAACAAGAGGGATGGGATTTGGGCCACCAAGCCGTCACCAATGGTCAAGAGCACATAGAGTTTGCCCGCATCGGCCACGGTCATGCCGTGCTGGGCCACGCCAATGGCCAGTCCACCAATCACATTGATGAGCAAAATCAAGAGACCGGCAACCGCGTCACCGGAGACGAATTTGGAAGCACCGTCCATGGAGCCGAAAAAATCTGACTCTTGGGACAACTCTTCGCGTCTTTTCTTGGCTGTGGCTTGATCAATCACGCCTGCATTCAAATCCGCATCAATCGACATTTGTTTGCCTGGCATCGCATCCAAGGTAAAACGCGCGTTCACTTCCGACACGCGCCCTGCACCTTTGGTCACCACGATGAAGTTGATGATCATCAAAATCGAGAAAATGATGAATCCCACCAAATAGTTGCCACTGATGACGAACTCACCAAAGGCTGCAATCACTTTACCAGCGGAGTCTTGACCCTCGCTGCCGTGGACCAAAATCACACGAGTTGAGGCCACGTTCAAAGCCAAGCGCAGCATGGTGGCAAATAAAAGCACTGAAGGGAAGGCAGAAAAATCCAGGGGTTTGGTCGTGCTGATGGCAATCATGATGATGACCAAGCTCGCCACAATATTGAAAGTGAACAAAAAATCGAGCAACAAAGGAGGCAGGGGCAGGACCAACATGCCCATGATCATCAAAACCAATGCAGGAATACCCAGACCTGAGTAGTCAAATTTGGTCAGATTCTGTCGAATGGTTGACAGGCTTAAGGTGGTCATGGTCTTTTTTACTTCGAAATTTAAAACTTAAGGTTTCACAAAATACAAATTCTTCAATGTGTCCTTTAGGTTAAGCAATCGATATGCCAGTTACGTTGACGTTACACCGTCGGTCTGACTTTGTGCAACGGCTCACTGTCCATGATCACGCAGTCGGGCGAGCCGCCAAGGCCAAGTCCATCAAGTCAGCCCAATGTAAGAAAACAATCGATCCTTGGTTTTCAAGCAAAGCAATTTCCAAGCTCAACACACAGCCTCGCGCCAATTCATCTTGCAAAGCCACTGGGGTCACCCAGGTGGACAAGTAATTGGTCACAGCAATTTACTGAAATAGTGGCGCTTGGGGTTCAAATCGCTTCTGGGATGCAAGATTTGGCCACTTTGAAGGACAGAGCAGGCTAAAAAATTGCTTGTGGCCATGGAGGTACACGCTCAAAGTCATCACATGAGAGCCCATGAGAATAAATTTTTAATTCAATGGAGTAATACTTATATCATATTAAATTCAATTTTTTAATTCTATTGATTTAATTCACGATCACTTTTTCAGTTTTATTTCCCAATCAGAGGCATCCAAGGTCCCAATCAAGCGATGGCAAATAGTAACCAGTCACGATTTTTGCTTGTAACGTTTGTCCTTGCATTCATTGGTAAGGACAAAGTTGATTAAACACACATTGACGTACACCAAATTACACCAAGACCATGAGTTTTAACTCCATCAATTCACGCAACGCCAGCACCACCCCTTTGAGCGACTCGCAGCTCCTGGGTGGGAATTCGAGCGCCCAAGACACCAGCTCCAGTAGCCCCGTGTCAGGGCCACAGTTCTCCGTGTTTTTTGAGCGAATGATGCACCCGTCATTTGCCACAGATTCGCATGGCAGCAACCCAAATCCAAGCAGCGCCAACGCCTTGGAGTTGAATGGCGCTGGTGCGAGCAGCCTTGACAGTCACGCTTTGCTGGGTCAAGCCAGTCCAAGCAGTCTGGGTGGTTTGCCACTGACCAATTTTCTGGGTGGCGCCGATCTGAGCGCCTTGTCGGGTACATCAACATTTGGTGACTTGAACAACTCCAGCAGCCATTCATTGGCAAGCACGGGCAGTTTGGGTCCAGACAATTCTTCCAGCACCTTGTCCAATTCATGGGGCTCGAACGGCTGGTCATCCCGCCCTGGCGCAAGCTCTTCAAGCTCAGCCCGGGACACCCACCCCACGTCCAACCGCCAAGCCTCCAGATCCAACCCGCCTGGCCACCAGCGTGATCGAAGCGTCTCGTCCCATGAGGCCCAAGACCATTCTGTCGATGCGCAGCAGCACAGCGCGAACACTGCCGGATCCAGCGAGACCAAGAGCACCAATGCACACGAGCACTTGCAAAGACGCGAAACCTCCAGCAACGGCCAAAATGCAGGCTCCGCCAAATCAAGCAATCCATCGGCGTCAGACCCCAACGCGGCAACCGATCAAGCCTCGAACACCCCCAACCCAACAGCGCCCAATGCCACCACCACCGATGCCAGTAGCACCACCGCCACGGCAAGCAGCGTTGTCCATTCTGACAAATTGACCTTGGCCAACTTGGCACTCAACCAACAAAGACTGCCCAGCGTCCCAACGCCAGAGCCGATTGCCAGCGATGCGCCAACGGACCCCACCTCCTCTGAGGCCGCGCCCGTTGATCCGAACGCTTTGGCTGCAGCAGCACCCGAACTCAAAACCCTGGCCCTGGGTGACAATTCACAAATCGTCACCGCTTCGAGCACCGCGCCCAGTGAAAAAAGCTTGGCCGATTTTGCCCGCTCCATGGGCTTTGACGAAGGCGCAATCTCTGAGCTTTTTGGGCCCGACGCCAACGCGCTGATGCTCAATGCGGCTGCCCTTCAAGCGGCTCACATGAACCCCGTCGCTTTGAATCCAGGCAACGGCTTGCCAGCGGCCTTGACGAGAAACTCCACATCAGCCGGCCTCACCCTCACCACCGATGTGGCGTCATTGGCCACACTCACCTTGAGTGCCAATGCCAGCGCCAACTCGCTCACCCCAACGAGTGCCGCCATGCTCACGAGCAACACCTTGGGCACCGCCATGAATCCCTTGTCGCATTTGCCCACCAATGGCCTCGCGCCCAACAGCGGGCTCAACACCTTGACCTTGGGCAGTGGCCAAGCCACCGTGAGTCCAGCCCTCAGCGCAGGACTCCAAAGCGCCACTGGCGCAGGCCTCTTGTCAGCCAATGTGGCGATGGGCACGCTCACTGGCACTGACGCCGTCAGCGCCAACGCCAACATGAATGTCTCAGACTTGGACGACATGCTCGCTCAAGCTGGGGTCAACACGTCGGCGGCCAAACTCAATTTTTCTGCAGCAGCGTTGACTCCGGGTCGTTTGAGCAGTGCCATGACTGGGAATGCAACCGCCCCCGCGAGCACCTTGTCGGTCCTCAATATGACAGGCTCAGCATTGTCCAGCTCAGCCATTGACGCCTTGCACACCGCTTTCAACCAATTGAATGGCAAAGGGGCATTCAACACAGGAGACACCAAGGCCTTTGACTTGGCCCTGGGCGCAACCTCCACCTTGGCCGGTGCAGACCCGTCGCAAGCCGTGGTCGCAACCTTGGACCTCTCCGGTCAGAGCAATCAAAGTGGCACTGGTGGCACAGCCGCGAGCGACCCCAGCCTGAATCAAAACCCGCTCAACATGGCCGACACGTATGAAAAGCTCTCCAACCAGTTGGCCAGCGAATTGTCCAGACGCATGAATGAGCAAATCAGCCAAGGGCAATGGAAAATGAAATTTGCCCTCAAACCCTCGTCTTTGGGTGCAGTCGATGTCTCGCTTGAGATGAAAGATGGCAAACTCGCTGCGGTGTTACAGTCAGACAACGCCTTGACGCAACATCTTCTTCAACACGGCTCGCAGCAACTCAAGGATAATCTCGGTGTTTTGGGCATGAACCAAACCAGCGTTCAAATTGGACAAGGCAGCAGCAGCGGTGCGGGTGCTGGCGGCCAAGGATCTGGCAACGGTGCACAAAACCCCTTTGACAACAACAGCCAAAATGCCAATTCAATCAATGACTTGACTCAAGCTTCCTCCACTGTTGCCGATGCCACGATCACGGGCAACAGCAATGATTCCTTGTTGGATACCTTCGCTTAAACTCATGAGACAAGCCAACCCTACTCACATTTTTAGGAGTTAAACCATGGCAACCGCCGCACCAGAAGAAGCCGCAGAAGGCACCGAAGAGCCGAAACAAAAAAAGCCGATTGTTAAAATTGCGATTGGCGTGGTCGTGGGCATCATCCTCCTTGTGGGCGTTGCTTTCGGAACCCTCTTTTTCTCGGGTTATTTTGAGAAAAAAGCCGAACTCGAAGCCGAGGATAAACTCGAAGAGCTTGAAGCCGCGGCCAGCAAGGCCAAGGTGGAAGCACCATCGAAGATCAAGAAAGAAGCGCCCGAGGGCACTCGTTTTGAGAAAAACTACTTGCAGCTTGAAAAAGAGCTCATGACCAACATCACAGGCTCCAAAAAAGTCATGGTGGTGCAAATTGCGCTCATGACGCACTACGACAACAGGGTGTTTGACAATGTGAAAAAGCACGAGTTTGCGCTTCGCTCGGCCATGCTCGATGTGATGCGCCAAAGCACCGAAGCAGAGATTGCCAAGCCCGAGTTCAGAAAAGAGTTGGCCGCCAAGCTCAAAGACACCATGAACGAGTTGCTGGAAAATTACGAAGACTTCGGTGGCATTGAAGACGTCTTTTTCACCTCCTTTGTGATGCAATAAATTAAAAGTTAAAAGCAACCATGTCTGACAGATCAAATTTGCTCTCGCCTGAGGAACTTCTGGCCCTTACCGAAGGGGTGCAAGACGGCTCCATTGAAACGGACACAGGGTTCAACACCCAGGTGAGCGTGCACAAGCACGACTTGGCAAGCGAGGACAGCAGCTTGGGGGTCAATGTCTCCTCAGTGGACATGATCAACGAGCGCTTGATTCGGATGTTCAGGCTCGGTCTCTTGGAGGTCTTGCGCACCACCCCGCGTGTGAACCCCAACAAAGTTCAAATCATGAAGTTTGGTGAGTACTTAAAAACCATCAAACCCCCGCTTGCTGTCAATACGATTCGACTCAACCCCTTGCGCGGCTACTCGGTGGTCATCATCGACCCCTCGGTGATTTTCAGCTCTTTGGACAGTTTTTTTGGTGGGTTTGGCAAAGGCGTCGGTGACTTGCCGCCTGGTCGGCTTTTCACGGCCACCGAGACTCGCATCATCAACATCATTTTGGATGTGTTCTTCAAGTCACTCAGAGAAGCCTGGGCCCCCGTGATGGAGATCACCACCGAGCGGGTGGCGTCCGAGATCAACCCACAGTTTGCACAAATCGCCGATGAAAACGACTTGGTGGTCTTGAGCCGCTTTGAGTCCGATGCCACGAGCACGAGCGCGCGTGGCTTCATCGACTTGGTCTACCCTTACGCCACCTTGAAGCCCTTGCGGGAGTTGCTCAGAAACCGCGTTCAAACGGGTGACGGCAATGAAGAATCCGACAAAGCATGGCGTGAAGACATGGCCATTGCGGTGGGGGACGCTCATTTGGATGTCAAAGTCTTGATGGGGCACCTCAAAACGACCTTGAGTCACCTGCAAAACATGAAAGAAGGCGACATGCTGTATTTCAAAAAACCCGAACTCGCCCAATTCATTGCCCAAGGTGTGCCCAGCTTTGGCGTGAGTGTTGGCACCCGCGGCTCTCAAGTCGCAGTAAGAGTTGAAAAACAAATCATCCCAGGCCAGCTTTGATAGAGGAAGACAGACCATGAATGACACCACCAAACCCGAGTCCACCCCAGAAGAAGGCCCTGCAGACGCGTTGCTCAATGCCGATGAATTCGATCACGCAGATCCTTTGCCCAACTCACAAGACTTCAGGCTCAGTCACCCCGGCAACATCAATGCCGATGTGCTGCAAAATATCTCTGTGACTCTGGCCATTGAGGTTGGTCGTGCCAACATTAAAATCAAAGACTTGATGCGCTTGACCCAAGGCAGTGTGGTTGAACTCGACCGGATTGCTGGCGAACCTTTGGACTTGTTGGTCAACGAAACCGTGGTCGCCCAAGGCGAGGTGGTTTTGGTCAATGACCGCTACGGCATCCGTTTGACCCGTGTCGTGCCCTCCACCGAGCGACTCAAAACCCTTTGATTCTTTAAACTTGACGTTGTCAACCTATTGTGAAAGCTGAGCGATGAAAAAGTACCTGCGAATTGCCCTGGAAGTCCTACTCGCCTTGTTGTTGGCGGGTGCCATTGCCTTTGGCTACCTGAACTTCACAGGCAAAAAACACATCGCCAATGACATGGAAGAAGTGAGCGCTGAGCTCGATGAGACCAAAGACACTTTGGACAAAATCAAAGAGCAACTCGACGACGCTCAAGCCAAGCTCGAAGAGCTCGAGCCCAGCGCCAAGCAGTTTGAGATCGTCAAACAAGCCTTCTCCAATGGTGTGGTGCTCCAAGACATGGAAGCCGTCTACAAAGCTCAGAAATCTTTGAGTGCCGAGCGCTTGGTTGGCCTTGGCACTGTGCGCCAACTCACCAAAGGCTTTGAAGACTCTTCAGCCGTGGAGGCTTTCCAAAAGTCGCTTGAAATCGCTGAACTCGGCGCTCGCATGCAAGCGGTGTGCTCGGCCCAAAGTGCGTTGATCAGTGCCGGCAAGAAGGTCAAATTGATGGCCGAGTGCTTGGTCAAGCCCAATGAGAAAAAAGCCCAAGAAGACGATGAAAAATCCAAAGAAAGTGCCGCCAAGAAAGTCCACTGGACTTATGAAGGCGAAGAAGGTCCTGAGCACTGGGGCGAGAACTACCCCACGTGTGCCAACGGTAAAAAACAGTCTCCCTTGAACATCACGGGCGACATGGGCAAAACCAAGGACTCGATCGCACCCGAGTACAAAGAAACCCCCCTCAAAATCATCAACAACGGCCACACCATTCAAGTCAATGTCGAACCAGGCACCAGTGTGATCATGATCAACAAAGAGCCCTATGACTTGCTGCAGTTTCACTTCCACCGTCCTGGTGAAGAGCAATTCAACGGCAAGGCTCCTGCCATGGTGGTCCATTTTGTGCACAAAAGCAAAGCGGGCAAACTTGCGGTCTTGGGTGTGACGTTGAACGAAGGCAAAGAGAACCCATTGATCAAGACACTCTGGGCCAATTTGCCGGCCAAAGAAGGTGAAGAGTCTGCGCCCGAGAAAATGATCATCAATCCAGCGACCATTTTGCCCTCGGACTTGTCTTTCTACACTTATGAAGGCTCGCTCACCACCCCCCCATGTACCGAAGGCGTGAACTTCTACATCCTCAAAACCAGCAGTGACATCTCCAAGGGTCAATTGAACAAATTCCCCTTCAAAGTCAATGCCAGGCCTGTTCAAGAACTCAACGGTCGCAAGATCCTGACCAACTGAGAGCCAGCGCGTTGATTGCAGCATTGGCGCGAGCCTTCCCTGGTGTTGGGCCCGGCTCACGACCCGCCCACACACCCAACCCTCAGGCGATGAAACCATCCCTTGGGTTGGGCCATTGGAGGGGCACTGACTCGAACTTCTTGGCCCTGAATTCCCAACACTGAAGACATCGGCCGCTTTTGGGTCCTCCTGGTCGGTATTGGTTGAACTGTGTGGCCACCCCCCCCAGTAGCCAGCGCGCTACCCTTGGAGCGGGTTGGGGCCCACCTTGGGCTTGATCTTGGGCTGCACGGTCATGCGCTGAATTGAACTTGCGGCTAAAATAAGCGCTTCTTCACCCAAGCCTCTGGATCTACACCACGAACCGCTCGAGCGTGACAGCCAAAAATTCCCAGTAAAACCAAAGCGCCAAGCGTCTTGTGTTGTTGATCCGGAATCCACTGCTTTCTTGGCCCTTGCGATTGATGGTGTCCGCTCCTGCGGCATCTGGGCCGATGCGACCGCTTCGATCTCACCCTTTGAAACGTTCCTTGGGGCGCATGCTGCGCTGAAGCCTTTTTTCTCCAATGTCAGCGAGTCACCCTTAGCCATGAACCCCAAAGTCTTCATCAAAACCTTCGGCTGCCAAATGAACGAGTACGACTCGGACAAAATGGTCGATGTGCTGCACAGCGCTCAAGGCTATGAAAAAACCCTCAACGTCGATGAAGCCGATTTGATCGTGTTCAACACCTGCTCGGTTCGAGAGAAGGCGCAAGAGAAAGTATTTTCTGATTTGGGGCGCGTGAAGCACCTCAAAAAGAAGGGCGTCAAAATCGCGGTTGGCGGCTGCGTGGCCTCTCAAGAAGGCGGCGCCATCATTGAGCGCGCACCCTTTGTCGACGTGGTCTTTGGCCCACAAACCTTGCACCGACTGCCCGCCCTCTTGGACGAGCGTGCTCGCAGCCAACGCGCTCAAATTGACATCACGTTTCCTGAAATTGAAAAGTTCGACCATCTCCCCCCCGCCCGCAAAGAAGGTGCAAGCGCCTTTGTGAGCATCATGGAGGGCTGCTCCAAGTACTGCAGCTACTGCGTGGTCCCCTACACCCGGGGAGAAGAATTCTCCAGACCCCTGGATGATGTGCTCACGGAAATCGCTGGACTCAGCACCCAAGGTGTGAAAGAGATCACCCTCCTCGGTCAAAACGTGAATGCTTACCGCGCCCCCATGGCGGCCAACGGCAGTGAGATGGCCGACTTGGCTTTTTTAATCGAGCTCACCGCTCAGCTCCCCGGCATCGAGCGCATCCGCTTCACCACCTCGCACCCCAATGAATTCACACCGCGTTTGATCGAGGCCTATGGCAAAGAGCCCAAACTCGTTAGCCATTTGCACCTGCCCGTGCAGCACGGAAGCGACAAAATTTTGATGGCCATGAAACGCGGCTACACCGCCCTAGAATACAAAAGCACCATCAAGAAGTTGCGCGCCATCCGGCCCGATCTCTCGTTGAGTTCAGACTTCATTGTGGGCTTTCCAGGCGAGAGCGAGGACGACTTCAATAAAATGATGGGCTTGATCGAAGACCTCTACTTTGATGCGTCGTTCAGTTTCATCTTTAGCCCAAGACCCGGAACCCCTGCGGCCAATTTGCACGATGACACGCCGCATGACGTCAAACTCAAAAGACTGCAAACCTTGCAAGCTCTCTTGGACACGCATGTGAGGGCCATTGGCCAATCCTTGGTGGGCAAAAAGCGACGTGTCTTGGTCGAAGGCCCCTCGAAAAAAGATGCCCGTGAATTCATGGCCCGCACCGAGTGCAACCGGGTGGTGAATTTCGCTGTCGGCCCCAGAGACCCAGCCACCATTGCGGGGCACATGCTGGATGTCAACATCACCCAGGCCTTTGCCCATTCTTTAAGGGCCGAACTGCTGTGATTCGATTGATTGGGGGGACCCAAGCTCGAAGAACACCGGGTCGGGGCTGATCGAGGCAGGCCCCCTGCAGTCGTGTTGAGAACCCATGCTCTCAACGCATCATGCCAGGGAATCCGCCTCCAGGACCTTTCATGCCTTTGAAGTGCTTCATCATCTTCATGAGGCCAGAGCCCCTCATCTTTTTCATCATGTCTTGCATTTGGGTGAACTCATTCAAGAGTCGATTGACATCTTGCACTTGAACGCCCGCCCCAACGGCGATGCGCTTTTTGCGGGTGGCTTTGATGATCTCGGGTTTTTGTCGCTCTTTTTTGGTCATGCTGTGAATGATGCCTTGCTTTCTGGCAATCTCTCGCTCAACCTTGTCAAAGTCCATGCCCTTGGCCTTGTCCATCATTTGTGAGGGCAACTTCTCCATCAGACTGGAGAGCCCCCCCATTTGTTTCATTTGGGATATTTGGGCCAAGAAGTCGTTCAAATCAAAGTTATCCCCGCTCTTGATCTTGTTGGCCAGTTTCTCTGCGGCCTTCATGTCCACGCCGGCCGTGACTTGCTCGACCAAGGCCACGATATCGCCCATGCCCAGTACCCGACCGGCGTGACGCTGCGCGTCAAAGAGCTCGAGTCCGTCGATTTTTTCACTGGTACCCGCAAACTTGATCGGCACACCCGTGACTTCGCGCACCGAGAGTGCCGCACCACCTCTGGAGTCGCCATCCATTTTGGTGAGCACAATGCCCGTCAAGGGCAAAGCCTCTTTGAAGGCGCGCGCGGTGTTCATCGCGTCTTGCCCCTGCATGGCGTCCACCACAAAGAGTGTCTCAATGGGATTCAAAAACTCTTGCAGGCCTTGAATTTCCTTCATCAAGACGTCGTCAATGGCCAAGCGACCGGCCGTGTCCACAATGAGCACGTCAACAAAATGGCGTTTGGCATAATCGAGCGCACTCTTGGCAATGTCCAGCGGCCTTTGCCCGGCCTCACTGGGGAACCACTCACAACCGGCTTGCGCGCTCACAGCCTTCAATTGTTCAATCGCAGCGGGGCGGTAAACGTCAGCCGAGACGGTGAGTACTTTTTTCTTGCGCTTATTGATCAAGTACTTGGCCAACTTGGCCGTGGTGGTGGTCTTGCCGGCTCCTTGGAGTCCGCACATTAATAAGACAGCGGGGGGCTGGGTGGCCAAGTTCAAATCACTCACCCCTTCGCCCATGGTGTGGGCCAACTCATCTTGAACGATGGCCACCAGCGCTTGGCCAGGCTTCAAGGACGCCAACACCTCTTGGCCCAGTGCTTTTTCTTTGACCCGAGCGATGAAGTCGCGCACGACTGGCAAGGCCACGTCAGCCTCCAACAAGGCGAGTCGAATTTGACGCAACATGTCGGCCACGTTGGTCTCGGTGATGCGAGACTGACCGCTCACGGTCTTGACCAACTGGGTTAATTTTTCACTGAGTACTGAAGCCATGGGGCATCGACGCGCCAGGCGCGTTCCGTATTTTTTTCACGAACAAATGGTCACAGTCGCCTCGAAACGCTAAACTGTGGTCATGATTTTACCCATTGATCTGCTCTCCCTCTCCGAGTTCAGTTTGTACAGCGCCTGGGCCTTGATCGTGCTCTACTGTGCTTACGCCCTTTGGGGTGGTCGCTTGGGCACACCATCTGCGCTTGCACTGGTCGCACTCATTTGGACTTGTCACGGCTTGAATGTGGCGGCGAGTTTGTGGTCCGATGAAAC
>CAIPFK010000126.1 GCA_903864315.1 uncultured Burkholderiales bacterium
TGCTGTGCCGCTTGCAATCAAGCTCACATCGCAAGCGGCCAAGGCCAAATGGGACTGCCCCACGCTCACGTGGCAACACGCGCTGAGGCCGAGTTGGTCAACCATCGCTTGAAGTCTTTGCCGGTGCACCGCCAAGGTGGGCAAGACAAATTGCACGTGAGGCTTTTGAGAACGCATGAGTTGAGCCGCTCTTAAAAACCGCTCCCCCAGGTGATCGATTTCACTCTGGCGTGAGCCTGGCATCAAGGCCACCCAAAGGGGCGCCATGGCGGTTGACGTGGCTGGGTGACCCAGGCCCAAGGCTTTCCTGGCCGCCAGTTGATCCACCTCCAACGGAATGGTGCCAGCCAAGGGGTGCCCCACATACGTGGCAGCTATGCCATGGGAGTGCAGCAACTCAGGCTCAAAAGGAAACAGACACAGCACATGGTCGACACTCTTGGCCATGGTTTGGATGCGGTGCGCTCGCCAAGCCCACACCGAGGGGCAGACGAACTGCACCGTGGGCACGCCCGCGGCTTTGAGGGTGCTGGCCAAGGACAAATTGAAGTCAGGTGCGTCAACCCCCAAAAAAAAGTCTCGGAGGATGAGACAGGCATCGCCGGGTGAGCTCAGAGCGGATGCCCACAATGCGGCGGTAGTGGCGAAGGACCTCCACATAGCCCCTCACGGCCAGCTCTTTGGCGGGCCACCACGCCTCGAACCCCAAGGCCAGCATGCGCTCACCACCGATGCCGTACAGGCGCAGGTGAGGCCAGCGCTCTTGCAGTTGAGGGATGACCAAGGACGCGAGCAAGTCACCCGACGCCTCACCGACCACCACGGCCATCTCCCGAGCGTCTTGGCTGTCCTTCAATCTGGCTGCCTTTAGGGTGCGCCTTAGCGCACGATGCCGCGGTCTTTGGGCGTTTGGGCCAAGAACACGAGCATGTCCTTCACGTCTTGCTCGGCCTCTGGGTGCTCAAGACCGAGTTGTTCGATGCGAAGCATGGCGTCACTGAGTGTCAAATCGTCACGGTACAGGGCCTTGTGCATGCCTTTGACGACTTTGATGCGCAGGGCCGAGAAGCCGCGGCGCTTGAGGCCTTCGAAATTCATCGACCTCGCTTTGGCGGGCTGGCCTTGGCACATCACAAAAGGGGGCAAGTCGGCAAACAGCAGCGCATTCATGGAGGTGAAGCTGTGCGCGCCAATGCGACAAAACTGATGCACCACCGTGAAGCCTCCCAAAATCACCCAGTCCTCGACCTGCACGTGACCGGCCAACTGGGTGTTGTTGGCAAAAATGGTGTGAGAGCCGACTTGGCAGTCATGGGCCAAGTGAACATAGGCCATGATCCAGTTGTCGCTCCCAAGGCTTGTGACACCCCGGTCCAAGGCGGTGCCAATATTGAAGGTGCAAAACTCGCGAATCACATTGCGATCCCCAATGACGAGTTCAGTGGGCTCGCCAGCGTATTTTTTGTCCTGGGGCACGCCACCCAAGGAGTTGAACTGAAACACCTGGTTGTTCTCCCCCAAGGTGGTGTGGCCCTCGATCACGCAATGCGCCCCGATGCGAGTGCCCGCTGCGATGCGCACATGGGGGCCAATCGTCGTGTATGGACCCACCTGAACGCTGGAGTCCAACTGCGCCTTGGGGTCGATGAGAGCACTGGGGTGAATCAAGGTCATGGGCAGAAACAAACTATGAAGTGTGGCACTGGGCCAGGGTCAAACACATCGCAACTCAAGCACCCAGCGCATCACTGGGCCCACAGGGGAGTCACGCGCTCTTGCTGGGATCGATGGCTCTGGAGGTGCACATCAATTGGGCCTCACAGGCCAACTCTGAGCCAACCCAGGCTTTGGCGTTGAATTTAAAAATCCCCGCGCGCATGCGGTCCAACTCCACATCCAGTATCAACTGGTCGCCAGGCTCCACGGGGCGCTTGAACCGTGCTCCATCGATGCCCGCGAAGTAATACACCGACTCTTGGTCGCTGGACTTTTTGAGAATATCAAAACTCAGCAGCGCTGCCGCCTGGGCCAAGGCTTCCAAGATCAACACGCCTGGCATCACCGGGTGGTGGGGAAAATGGCCCACGAAATACGGCTCATTGATGGAGACGTTTTTGAGTGCTTTGATGCTTTTCCCACTCTCGAGCTCCAACACCCGGTCCACCAACAAGATGGGATAGCGGTGGGGCAGTTGTTTGAGAATGTGGTGAATGTCCATGATCATGCTGGGGGTCCCTTGCTCAAATGAGCCGCTTGCTCTAATGCCAAAATTCGTTGCCTGAGTCGGTGAAGTTGCTTCAAGGCGGCTGCATTCTTTTCCCAGTTGGCGTTGTCGTCCAACGGAAAAAAACCACTGTAGTGTCCGGCCACTCCAATGGAGCGGGTGACGACACTCGAGGCCGAGATGTGCACCGAGTCTGCCAAGCTCAGGTGCCCCAAAATCACCGCACCGCCTCCCACCGTGCAGTGCTTGCCAATGGTTGCACTGCCCGCCACCCCCACGCACCCGGCCAAGGCCGAGTGAGCACCGATGTGCACATTGTGACCGATTTGGATCAAGTTATCCAACTTGACGCCGTCTTCAATCACGGTGTCGACCAAGGCACCGCGGTCGATGCAGGTGTTGGCCCCGATCTCGACATCACGGCCAATGCGCACAGCGCCCAGTTGCTCAATCTTGATCCAATGCCCCTCGCCGTCCTTGGCAAATCCAAAGCCATCGGCCCCCACCACCACGCCGGCGTGCAAAATACAATTGTCTCCGATCACACAACGCTCGCCCACGGTGACGCGGGATTTGAGCCACGTGCCTTCCCCCACCACGGCACCACGCTCGATCACGCACAAGGGGCCCACACGGGCACTGGCGGCCACCTGGGCCTGTGGGTGAATCACGCTGCTTGGATGAATGCGGGGGCTCAGAGCCAAACCTGCACGTTGATCGGCCTCTTGGTGCTGAAGTCGCTCTGCTTGGGCCCACCACTGCGAGAGACGGGCGTAATACAAATAGGGCTCGGGCGTGACAATCAAAGCCAGTTGCGGCCTGCTCTTGAGTTGGGCGGCCGATTCAGGCGAGACGATGACCACGCCGGCTTGGGTCGTTTCAAGCTCTTGGGCGTAGCGCGCGTGGCTTAAAAAACTGATCGCATCGGATCCGGCCAGTGCCAATGGGCTGATGCGCGCGAGAACCAAGTCACCAGGCCCTTGAAGGAGGCCCCCCAAGGCGTGAACAATATCGGCGAGCCTGGCCTGCACGAAGGGCTTATTTGTTGCTCGGTCCAGGACCTGGGGCGGGAGACAAGCCTGAGCCATTGGTATTGCCAAAGGCTGGGCTTTGATTGCCGGCATTGGCGTTGATGGCTTTGATCACCTTGTCGGTGATATCGTGCTTGGGACTGATGTAGACGGCTTCTTGGAGCACGAGGTCGTATTTTTCACCCTCAGCGACTTGGCGCACGACGCGGTTGGCTTTTTCCAGCACTTGCTGGAACTCTTCGTTTTTGCGGGTGTTCAAGTCCTCTTGGAATTCGCGGCGTTTTCTTTGAAAGTCGCGGTCTTGCTCAATCACCACTTTTTGACGCGCCAAGCGCTGAGATTCGGGCAGGGTGGGGGCATCGCGGTCGAGCTTTTCCGAGGCAGTCTTTAAATTGTTGCCCATCTCCACCAAGTCTTTTTCACGCTTGGAGAACTCTTGCTCGAGCTTGGACTGGGCGGCTTTGGCGGTGTTGGCCTCGCGAAAAATTCGGTCGGTGTTGACGTAACCCACGCGAAACTCTTGCGCATGGGCGCCAAGGGCGGCCCCAAGGAGGACCCAGGATAAAAACGTGTGGCGCAAAATAGTGTTCATTAAAACGATGTCCCAATTTGAAATTGCAATTTCTGGATTCTATCTCCAGCCAAGGTGTGAACGGGGTTGGCAATGGCAAATCGCAAAGGACCCATGGGCGAGACCCAGCTGATCCCCATGCCGTAGGAGCTCCTCAGGCTGGAGAGCTTGATGGGTTCAAACTCACCAAACACATTGCCCACGTCATAAAAAGCATACAGTCGCAGGGATTTGTCGTTGCCAGCTCCTGGGAAGGGCAAATAAAACTCGGCATTGCCCACCACTTTTTTAGCCCCCCCCACCACCAAGCCGGTGATGTCGCGCGGGCCCAAAGAGCCTTGGTCAAAGCCACGCACCGAGCCCAAGCCGCCCACATAGTAGTCTTTGAAGATGGGAAAGGGCTGGCCTTGCAGGCCTCGCCCGAGTCCCACCTCGCCATTCAAGGCAATGCTGTACTGCTTGGACAAGGGAATGTAGTACTGGTACTGCGAGCCCGCGCGCACGTAGCGCGTCGCACCACTCAGAGAAAAGTCTGAATAGGCCCGTGCATAGACACCCCGGGTGGGGGCCATCACGCTGTCTCTCGAGTCGCGAATCCACCCCAGGTTCAACGGAAACGAGGTGGTGGTGAAGCCAAAGTGGTTGGCGTAATCCAGATAGGCCGCCGGGATGCTGGTGCCGGGCACGATGGTGGTTTGCTCGGCCGTGACGCCCGCCACCACCCGGTCAAGCTCCGTGATGGGAACGCCAAAGCGCATGCCCAGCCCCGAGGTCACCATGCGGTAGTTGCCGGCCTCGTCGTTGTAGGGGCGCTGTGAGCGGTGGGAGAACTCAAAGGTTCTGGAAATACCATCCTCGGTGAAATACGGGTTGGTGGTGTTGATGGTGAAGACTTGGTTGTACTTGCTGGTGCTGATTTGCGTGCCCAAAAAGTTACCGCTCCCAAAGATATTGTCTTGGGTGATGCCAAAGGTGATGAAGAGTTTTTCGTAAGATGAAAATCCAGCCCCCAACTGCAGAGATCCCGTGGGTTTTTCCGCAACGGTCACCAACAAATCCACTTGATCTTGGGAGCCTGGCACGTCTTGGGTGTCGATGGAGACGTCCTTGAAGTAGCCCAAGCGTTCGACCCGGTCGCGCGAGAGTCGGATGCGGTCACCGTCGTACCAAGCCGACTCCATTTGCCTGAATTCCCGGCGAATGATCTCGTCTCTGGTGCGGGAGTTGCCCGCCAAGTTGATGCGACGCACATAGGCACGGCGGGCCGGGTCGGCTTGAAGCACGAGCTTCACTTGGTTGGTGGTGTGATCGATCTCGGTGCGCGGCTCCACGCGGGCGAAGGCGAATCCAAAATTGCCAAAATAATCGGTGAACGCTTTGACGGTTTGACTGACATCGTTGGCGTTGTAGGTCTGTCCGGCCTTCACACTCACCAAGGCTTTGAACTCATCGTCTCGCCCGAGGTAATAGCCTTCGAGTTCGATGCCAGACACGACAAAGCGGTCGCCTTCGGTGACGTTGACGCTGATCACGATGCTTTGCCGATCCGGTGAAATCGAGACCTGGGTCGAGTCAACGCGAAACTCCAAAAACCCCCGAGAGAGATAAAAGGACTTCAGGGTCTCCAAGTCGGCATTGAGCTTGGTGCGCGAATAGCGGTCGGACTTGGTGTACCAAGACAGCCAATTGCCGGTGTTCAAGTCGAGTTGTTTTCTCAAATCCGATTCGCTGAAAAAATGGTTTCCCTGCAAGCGAATTTCTTTGATCTTGGCCACATCTCCCTCGATCACGCTGAAGGTCAAATTGACGCGGTTTCTTTCGATGGGGGTGATGGTGGTGGTGATTTCTGCGCCATACAGACTTTTGTTGATGTACTGGCGTTTGAGCTCTTGCTCAGCACGGTCAGCCAAGGCCTTGTCAAAGGGACGCCCATCGGCGAGGCCGATTTCACGCAAGGCTTTTTTGAGGGTGTCTTTGTCAAACTCTTTGGTGCCAATGAACTCCACAGACGAGATGATGGGGCGCTCCTCCACGATCACCAAGACCACCGCTTGCAGCGTCTCGATGCGAACGTCCTTGAAGAGACCCAAGGAAAAGAGTGAACGAATGGCCGCCGTGCCTTTTTCGTCGGAGTACGTCTCGCCCACTTTGAAGGGCAAGGAGGCAAAAACGGTTCCAGGCTCGACCCGTTGCAAGCCTTCGACTCGGATGTCGGTCATGACAAAGGGCTCGGACGCGTGCGCAGTCACTGAGCTCAACACCAACCCACAAAGGATCACGATCAAGTAAGCACAAAAACGCGAAAAAAGTAATTGCATGATCGAGGTGTGGGTTTGAGACGTGTTGAATTTTATCGATGATTGGGCCACGCAAGTATAAAGGACATGCAAGGGCGCAACGCCTTCAACTCAAAAATCAATTGAAGAAAATGATGCCGACCCAAAAGCGTTCAGCTGCCGTGCATGCACCACGCATTGGGATTGACTGCACTTTACCCCGCCAACCAACGGGCAATGTCGTTTCTCAAGGCCAAAAGCGTCAACAGCAGCAACAAAACGAGCCCCACGCGCTGGATACTGCCCCAAAGGCTTGCATTGATGGCCCGCCCGGTGAGGGCCTGCCAGGCATAGGACAACAGATGCCCGCCGTCGAGCACGGGGATGGGCAGTAAATTGAAGACCCCCAAGTTCACACTCACCAAGCCCAAATACGCCAAAAATGCCGCCACGCCTAGGCCCGCAGACTCTCCCGCGTACTTGGCCAAGGTCAAAGGCCCGCCCAAATCCGACCAGCCCTTGGAGGATCCAAAGAGTTGACCGAGTGCTTGGAGGGTTTGCCAAATCCAAGCCCCTGTGGTGGAGAAGGCGCGTTGCAAGGCGATCCACGGGTCATAGCGCACCGTCAACCGCTCTGGCGGCCCACCCAGGTAAATCCCCACTCGCGCAGTCACAACACCCGGGCGGTCCTCGTGCTTGGCCGCGAGCACGACCACATCGAGCAACTCCATGCGAGGGTCCACGTTGGGCTCCTCCTTGAGCTCCCGATCTCGTTGACGTGCTCCTGCTCCCGGGCGTTCTCCCGGGCCTTCTCCCGAGCCTTCCCCCAAGCCTTCACGCTGGAGTTGCCGCGTGCTGTTGGACTCCCACGGCGACTGGGGCGCTGCCTCACGCTCAATGCGCCACTGCATGGCTTGGACCTGGTCTTCGTGCAATGAGTGCGCAATGCGGCCTCGCAAATCGGCCGCATCGGCAACGGGCAAGCCATCCACGCTCACCACCCGGTCGCGCCGCTTCAAGCCAGCCAATGCGCCCGCACTGCCCTCCCCCACCGACTCAATGATGGGTGCACGGTAGGGGCCTTGAAGCCCCAAGGCATCCCATGCCAGGGTTTGCGCTTGGGTGGACAAGGGCAACTCCAGACGGCGAGTCACGCTCGAGCCGTTGGACACGGTTGACGTCTGGACCCACACCTGAGCATCGTGGTGACTCTCAAGCGCCATCTGCACAAAGCGCTCAAAGTCTTGCAAACTTTGCGCCTTGGTTGGCTCTTGGCCCTTGAGCCCAAAGGAGAGCACGCGCGAGCCTGCCGAAAAGCCCCAACGCTCAGCCACGGAACCGGCCACGGGGCTGGCAAGCACCGGGGCATCTTGCTCAACACCCCAGAGGTACATCATCCAGGTGAGTAGCACGCAAAGGAGCAAATTGGCCAATGGGCCCGCCAGCACAATGGCGCTGCGTTTGAGTAAACTTTGCGACTCGAACAAACACGCGCGAGCGGCTTCACTCAAGGGCTGCAAAATACCTTGCGTCTTCACCTGAGACTCATCCCAAAACGTGACATAGCCCCCCAGGGGAATCAAGCTCAGCACAAACTCGCTTCTTTGCACCTGAGGTGAGGGGGGCGCGTCTTCAAAGCCGAGCGCCGTTTGTTCCAAGACAGGGGCAAGGGCAAAGGCAGGACCAAAGGGACGGCGGTAGAGCACCGGGCCAAAGCCCAAGGAAAAGCGCAACACCCTCACCCCGCACAAGACCGCCACCTTGTAGTGACCGTACTCGTGCACGGCGACCAAAATTCCAAGTGCCAATAAAAAGGCCAACAAACTGTGCATGGTGTACTCGGTGAGGGTGAATTAAAGAGGCCAGACGGCTGCTCGTGAAGGCCGCACCAACAATACCGATGACGTGGCTTTCATGGCTTCACAAGCGCGCCACTTGCGCGTGGGCCACGCGCCGCGCTTGGCCATCAATCTCGACCAGGTCTTCCAGGGTTTTGGCGGCTTGGGGCGCGAAGGCGGCCAAGGTCTCGCTATTGACTTGGTGGATGTGGTGAAA
>CAIPFK010000127.1 GCA_903864315.1 uncultured Burkholderiales bacterium
GATTTTGCAGATCTTGACCAATTGAACTCAAGACTTGAAGCGCTCTCGCCTCACATCATCCTCAACGCCAGTGCCTACACCGCGGTCGATTTGGCCGAGGATCACGAGCAAGAGGCGTTTCAAATCAACGCTGAGTTGCCCCAACGTTTGGCCCAATTCGCGGCCAAGACCCAAGCTGTCTTGGTGCACTACTCCACGGATTTTGTGTTCGATGGGGAGAAACAAACACCTTATGTCGAGACCGATCCGACTGCACCTCTGAGCGCCTATGGCCGCAGCAAGCTTGCTGGCGAAGTGGCCATTCAGGATAGCCACTGCCAGCATTTGATCTTCAGGACCGGCTGGCTCATGGGCGCCAAGGGTCAAAACTTCTTGAAAACCATGCTCAGGCTCGGTGCTGATCGTGAAGCGCTGAATGTGGTGGCCGATCAGTGGGGAGCCCCGACTCCAGCGTCATGGTTGGCCCAGATGAGCTTGGATGCACTGGCGCAGTGCTTGAAGGATCAAAACTCAGCCCCCTGGGGTCTCTATCACGCGAGTAGTCAAGGCCAAACCACTTGGCATGGCTATGCTGAGTTGATTTTTAATGAAGCCCGTGAATTGGGTTTTGCCTTGAAAGTGAAACCTGAATCGGTCAAAGGCATCCGCACCGATCAATACCCGATGAAGGCCACGAGACCACCCTACAGTGTGCTCAGCACTGAAAAACTGCAATCTGAGTTCAATGCCAAACCACCGCATTGGAACCAAGCTGTTCTCAGTGTCTTGAAAGAAATTCGGACACTGCAGTAAAAATGAGTTGCATGTAAAAGAACTTCGACGTCAATTCTTGGCAGAGCTTTTGATGGGATTGGCAAAACTTGACGATCGAGCGGCGTCCATAGTTGCCAAGTCTGGGAACTCGGGTTAACCAATGATTTTTTATATTCCATGAAGCCAAATGGCACCCTCAGGCAACACCGACTTGATGCTTACAAGCTTACAAGCTTACAGATAGCACCGTTCAAAAAGTCTGTCAAATTTTTTCACTGATGGCGACAAAGTCATAGCTTGTGCTTCTCCCACCTGATGTGGATTTCTTCAATACCCCCAAGGCCACCAATTCGTTGATGTCTCGAAGGGCCGAGTCATGAGAACATTTGCCAATCGCTCCCCATTTGCTCGCAGTCAATTTGCCTTCAAATCCGTCCAACAACCTGTTGAGCAATTTCACTTGTCGAGCATTGAATACCACTGAACGGTGGTGCTGCCAAAAATGAGCTTTGGCAAGAACAGCATCCAAAGTCAACTCTGCTGTGTTGAGAGCCCGCTCCAGTGCCCCCAAAAACCAAACTAGCCACGACGTGACATCCATGCCTCCTTTTTGGCTCGACTCCAAGATGGCGTAATAGGTTTGGCGTTCTCTCTCGATTTGACTACTCAAACTATAAAAGCGTTGCGAACAACCATCAGCACGCGACAAAAAAAGATCCCCCACTGCGCGAGAAATTCGGCCGTTGCCGTCGTCAAAGGGATGGAGCGTGACCAACCAAAAATGCGCCAACCCTGCTTTGATCAATGCAGGCCCATCGGTTGAGCTATTGGCCCACTGCAAAAAACGATTCATCTCAAACTCCAAATGCTGTGCTGCAGGTGCCTCAAAATGCACATGCTCTCGCCCCATTGGACCAGAGACCACTTGCATGGGCCCGAACTCGTCACGGCGCCATGAACCCGTTGTGATGCGTCTGAGTCCCGAAAAGCCAGTTGGAAACAATGATGCGTGCCAACCCCAAAGACGCTCTTGGGTGATGAGGCCTTGGCAATTGACACTGGCATCCATCACCACCTCAACCATTCCCTCCACCTCTCGGTCAATAGGGGACATTGCACCAATATCAACACCCAATTTGCGCGCAATGGATGAACGCACTGATTGCACATTGAGATATTCACCTTCAATCTCGCTGGTTTTAATCACATCGTGAGTCAGCGCCAAGAGGCTCGCTTGGTCACGCTGTGCCAGCCCAACATCGGCCAAACGGCCCAGCAAGTGGCCTTGTGCACGACTGGCACGTGCCAATGGCTCGCTCAAGACGGCTGGGTCATATTGCCAATTCGGCCAATCACCAGATTGCCATATGTAGACCAATTCTTCGCTTTTCATGCGTAGATTATAGATTCACCCACAAGGGAAGTCAATTTATTCACCTTAATTTATGCGTAGATTGATGCGGTTTTCACCGCAGAATCTTCATTCACAACCTACCAATTTCACCAAACAAGACC
>CAIPFK010000128.1 GCA_903864315.1 uncultured Burkholderiales bacterium
AAAGAAATAGCGCACAAAAAAAATGGGTCAAACATTATTTTGATCGCGAAGTGAAACCTTTGCTTGTTCCCGTTGGACTTGATCCAGCGCATCCTTTTCCATTGGTTGCCAATAAATCATTGAATTTCATTGTGAGGCTTTCCGGTCGAGATGCATTCGGACGTGAAAATGAAATTGCGATTGTCAAAGTACCTCGTGTTTTACCGCGTTTTATCAAAGTACCTCTCGCAGTAGCAGGGCGCTCTACCTCTTTTGTGGCCTTGAGTAGTGTCATCAGGGCTCACCTGAGCGATTTATTCCCAGGTCGACACGTTGGTCAATTCTCACAGTTTCGAGTCACCAGAGATTCCGAACTCATGGTTGATGAAGAAGACGTCCAAAATTTAAGAACTGCTTTGCGTCAAGGTTTGGAACACCGTCAATTTGGGCAAGCGGTGCGATTAGAAGTCTCCTCAGGTTGTTCCTCTGAGTTGTATCATTTTTTGCTGAAACAATTTCAATTGCCGGAAGATGCTTTGTACCGCGTGCACGGTCCAGTCAATTTGGTTCGATTAACACAATTCATTGATTTGGTTGATGCTCCTAATTTACTTTTCAAACCATACAAAGCCAGTTACCCTTTAGAAATGGCGACCAATGAGTTAATTTTTGATCAACTCAAGCGCAAAGAAATTCTGATTCATCAGCCTTTTGAGAGTTTTGCGGGCGTATTGACCTTTTTGCGTGAAGCAGTTGCAGACCCCAATGTTTTGGCAATCAAACAAACCATTTATCGAACTGGTTCTGACTCTGAGTTGATGGATTTGCTCCGAGAGGCGGTGCGCAAAGGCAAAGAGGTGACGGCAGTTGTTGAACTCAAGGCGAGGTTTGATGAAGAGGCCAACATCAATTGGGCTGAGCAATTGGAGTCTGTTGGGGCTCAAGTGGTCTATGGTGTTGTTGGACTTAAAACGCACGCCAAAATGCTCTTGATTACGCGACGTGAGGGTAAGAATTTGGTGCGTTACGCACATCTTTCAACTGGAAACTACAACGCCAAGACGGCTCGGTTGTACACTGATTTGAGCTTTTTAACAGCAGATGTCAAAATGACGTCTGATATTGAACAAGTCTTTGTTCATCTGGCCAGTCAAAGTCCTTTTCCCAAGTTGCATCACTTGTGGATGGCTCCCTTTTATTTGCATGACCATTTGGTCGCTCAGATCGAGCAAGTCAGCAAGGCGGCACAAAAAGGAAAGCACGCAAGAATAGTCTTGAAGATGAACTCATTGACCGATGAACGTCTGGCGCAGGCCTTGATCGACGCTGGTCAACACGGTGCCAAAATTGATGTGATTGTGAGAGGGGCTTGTATATTACCCTCTCATGTTCCTGGACACACTGATAATATTTCTGTGCGCTCAATCATTGGCCGTTTTTTGGAGCATTCTAGAGTTTTTTATTTTGCTCAAGGTGAAGACGAGTGCTTGTATTTGTCAAGTGCAGACTGGATGAATCGCAATATGCTCAGGCGAATTGAAATTGCTTGGCCTATCAACGATCCAGTTCTCAGGCAAAGAATCGTTGACGAGTGTCTGCTGGCCTATATGGGGGACACACAAGATGCATGGGAATTGAATGACGATGGCATCTATCATGAGGTTAAAAATTCAGTTCCATCAAGCCAACTTACTCACAGCGCACAAGATGCGTTGATGAACAGATACCGTGCAAAGAAGTAATCCTCTGAGGAAATCAAATTCCTGCTTTTGTCATGATCTTGATTTAAACTTTACTTTTTAACTGGGGCTTGTTTATGGATTTGATTCTCTGGAGACATGCGGAAGCCATCGAGTTAGAGATGGGGGGTGACGACATGGAGAGGCACTTGACGGTCAGGGGTGAGCGTCAAGCTCAACGCATGGCCCGTTGGCTCGATCGGATGCTACCCCAAGGAACACGAATTTTTTCTAGTCCAGCAAAGCGTTGTGAACAAACTGCGTTGGCGCTTGGGCGGCGTTACAAGACCCGCGAGGAGCTCTCACCCAATGGAGATGCGCAAGGTTTGTTGGAGTTGGTTCAATGGCCGATAGCCAAAAATCCTGTGTTGGTGGTGGCCCATCAGCCCTTTTTAGGTCAAACGGTTGCTCAGTTATTGCAAACACAAAGTGCCGAGTGTTCTTTTAAAAAGGGTGCTATTTGGTGGATCAAAACGAAAAAGAAAGAAGAGCAATGGATCAG
>CAIPFK010000129.1 GCA_903864315.1 uncultured Burkholderiales bacterium
ATCGCAGCGAGCACCAGTGCCAATCTGACACCATCAAACTCAAGCACCTCTTCCGTCCTGGGCATCGGCAGCAAGATCAACCTCTCGGCTTGAGTCCCTCCATGATTTATTTAATCCAGCGTTGCATCATCAAAGAAAGAAAAAGCATGTCAAATTTTGGGGGCGGTGCTGTCTTTCGATTTATCCAAGCGTTGGGCATTTCAGCGCTATGGACGGCGTTCGCCTTGAGTGTGGGTCAACTGGCCCAGGCTCAAAGCACCGCGATTTATCCAACCAAACCCATTCACCTCGTCGTCCCCTTCCCCCCTGGTGGGGCACTCGACATCGTGGCCAGAACCATTGCCAAACCCCTGGGGACGACCCTTGGACAACCCGTCATCATTGACAACAGGGCCGGCGCCGACGGCGCCATTGCCGCGGACTTTGTCGCCAAGTCTGAGCCCAATGGCTACACACTCTTCATGGCCACTTACGGGTCCATGTCGGCACTGCCCTTCTTGCACAAAAGCTTGCCCTACAACGTCTTGAATGATTTCACCCCCATCAGCAACACGGGCAAATTTGCATTCTTTTTATTCGCTCACCCAAGTATTCCTTCCAAGGACTTGAACCAACTGATCGCTTACATCCATGCCCATCCCGATGAGGTCAACTACGGCTCCGGCAATGTCGGCGGTGTGGTGGGAACCGCAGAGCTGGCTCAACTCAATCACTTGAAAATGATCCACGTGCCCTACAAAGGCGAAGTGCCCGCCATGAATGATTTTTTGGCCGGTCGCGTTCAACTCATGCTCGGCACTCCGGCCAATGCACTTGAGTTTGTCAAAGAGGGAAAGCTCAATGCGGTCGTTACTTTTTTAGACAAGCGCAGTTCTCTCCTGCCTCAAACACCCACCATGCACGAGCTTGGCTATCCCAATTTATCCATCACCCCGTGGTCTGGAATTTTTGGACCTGCCAAGTTGTCACCGGAGATCGCTTCGCGCTTGTCCCTCGCAATCAATGACGTCATGAAGGGCAAGGACGTGCAGGCCGAATTTGCCAAACAAGCGTTTGAGTCCAAAGGTTCCACACCATCCGAGTTGGCAGCTTACGTGCGAGACCAACTCCAGCATTGGGGACATTCCATTGAACTCGCTGGCTTGGTCGCCCAATGATTGTCATGGCATTTATTCATTTTTATTGTGCAATTTTTAAAACTCTTTTGAAGGACTCTTCATGTCTCACCTTCTGATCATTGACTTACCTGGCGGCAACGACGTGGACTTGCTCACCTGTGCCATCCAAAGAGGCGACAATTTCACGTTCCTCACGAGTGACCTAGGCGTTTATCGTCGCGACCCACGTGTGTGGTCGTGGGTTGAGCAAGCGAGCCACCTGTTGGAATGCAAAAATTTTGATCAACAGACCTTGGATCCCATGGTGATGGCACTTCACCAAAAAGATCCCTTTGATGCCTTGCTTTGCCTCATTGATATCCGGTTGGTCGAAGCCTCGCGCTTGGCACAAGCTTTGGATTTACCATTTTTAAAACCTGAAGCTGTCACCACCTTGCGCGACAAGTTCAGTGTTCGCTCACGACTGCATAGTCAGGGCATTGAGCAACCCCCATTTGCCTTGGCAACCAGCAACCAAGAATTGCAAGATGCCGTGGGCAAAATGGGTTTACCCGTTTTGATCAAACCCTCGGACGGTTATGGCTCGCAAAATATCTTTCTCCTTCAAAATGAATGGGATTTGGACGAAATGATCACCCCCTTGAACGACATGTTGCCCATGATGAGCGACTATGGACTTGGGGTGACCTCGAACGACCGCATGCTCGTTGAGCGCTACATGCGTGGTCCCATCATTGGGTGTGATGTTTTTACATTGAATGGTGTTCACCAATTGTTGGGTGTGCATGAAAAGCAATACTTCGATGAACCATCCTTTGCGATCAGAGGAGGATGTTTCAATCCCAACATGGGTCAGTACGAAGAACTCGAGCGGACTCTTTTTGCCTGGCTTGACGCCGTTGAATTTGACATGGGAGCGTCGCACATTGAAGTCGTTTGCACCGATGAGGGCTACCGCTTGATTGAAATCAACGCCAGACTCGTGGGCGCCAAACTCGCTCGCCTCATGTCCTACTCGTTGGGCTATAACGTGCACAGTGCCCTCATTGAATTGCACCTAGGACACAGAATGCGCCCATTGGTCCACCCCTTGAACGCCAAGGATACCCGCGTGCATTCCCAATTCATCAGCCACCCCAGCCCACAATTCAGCGTTTCACGCTGGATCACTGCAGACGAGAAGTCCGTGGGTTTACTCAACCGCGTCATCCAACCCAAGTTGCCAATCCCAGGTGTGAAGAGCGTGGAGATCCTCAAAAAACGTGGGGACTGGATTCGTCCACCGATGGAAAATGCGGATCGCATCGGCTTTATCATGACCAGCGCCATCGACAAGTTGGAGGCTGAACAATCGGCCGAACAATATTTGTCGCTTTGCACCTGTGTGGCCATGTCACCCCCTGATTTGTCAAGTCCCTTGCCCTCACAAAATTCATCTCAGTCCCAAACGGCCAGTCCCATGGCCCAAATCGCAACCGCCACATTCAGCCCTTCCTTGATGGCCGTGCCGCAGTGGTCTGAGAGCTTGCCCAACACCTCAATCTCAATTTCAGCCACCACACCATTGCCTAAGAAACAAAACGAAACCGTTTGATTTCATTTGGGTGCACGGGCAGCCGATGCGATACTGCCCAGGGTGGCGAGAAGGATCGTGATTTTGCTTTACACTGAACCGTGTTTTGCATGGACCCCATCCGATGCCCCCCTCTTCACCCAACGATCTGTCGACCATCAGTCCTACACCCGGCCTGGAAACCCTTGGTGTTCAATTCACAGCCATGGGAGGTCTTTGTGAAGTAAGGCTCGAGTCCAAGACACTAGTGCAGATGCAGCTCAAAAGCATCGCCGAGCTGTGCGCCGAGGAGGTCAAGCGGATTGAGAAAAAATATTCCCGCTATGACTCTCAAAGTATTGTGAGCAAGATCAACCAATCCAGTGGCAAACAATCCGTTGCCATCGACCCTGAAACGCACACATTGCTTGAATACGCCCAAACACTGTTTGACAGCAGCTCAGGGCTTTTTGACATCACAAGCGGTGTATTGAGAAGGGCTTGGCGGTTTGACAAAAAAATTCCCCCGACTGCCAGCGAACTCGAGCCATTGTTGCCACTCGTGTCATGGAATCTTGTGCAAAGAGATGCTCAAGCGTTTTATCTCCCATTTGTTGGTATGGAAATAGATTTTGGTGGGTTCGGCAAGGAGTATGCTGCGGACCGCGCTGCTTTGATCTTGCAACAATCGGGGATTGAACATGGTTTTGTCAACCTCTCTGGCGACATCCGTGTCGTGGGGCCAAAAGCCACTGGAGAGCCTTACCGAATGGGCATTCAACACCCCAGAGAAAAAAATAAATTATTGGCCTCCATCCCCATACAACACGGTGCATTGGCCACCAGCGGTGACTACGAAAGGTTCTTTGAATTCGAAGGGATTCGCTACTGCCACATCCTCAATCCCAAAACCGCTCAACCTGTGCGGGCCTGGCAAAGTGTGAGCGTATTGGCACCCTTGGCGATTGTGGCTGGCAGTTGTAGCACCTGCGCCATGCTCTTGGAAAACGGTGGTATCGACTATCTAGAGTCGAGCGGTTTCTCTTACTTGAGTGTGGATGCAATGGGGGGCATTCACCAAAAGTCGGCTACAAGCCAATCCATGTAAATGGATCTTTGGTGTGCAACTGCAACTGCGTTTACTCTTGCTTGCCAAGGCGAGCAAAATTTCAAACTCTATCCTCAACTGCATGTGCGCATCTTCTAGGGGTTCACAAAACGATCAGACGATCATCCTTTGTCCTAGGAACTTGACCTCAAACTCACTCCAGAGCAAGAGGGCAAGTGGTTTGAGTTTTCTCAAACGGTCGAGCCCATGTGAATGACCAAGTTCGTCAACAATTCAATGATCAAAGCCGATCCAACAATCCCAACCAAGCCAGCACGTGGCCGACCTCTTTGACCCAATTGGTCGACAGTTCAAGCCACCAGCTCTCAGGCCTGCCAAGAAATTGAATTCAAATCCAAGATTTTTTATTCCTTGATGAACAAAAAGCAAAGGGTGCTTTTTGATTCAAGTGTTCCCTTCATCGTCACCAGCAGTTTGTTCACCTTACCCAAGGCCTATCCGAACACCATCACACCATCACTCCATCAACGCCTGACTTACATCCAAACGGTCCCGTATCAGCGCCTGATGCTTTTGTACCCGATTCGTTGTTTGCCCCTCGACATCCATGAAAAACGAAAGTTTCCATAATTTGCAGTTTGTTCTTACAATGCAAGAGATTGTTCAACTCAAAAGATTACCATGGCCACCTATCCCCTGACTGCCCTTGCCACTTTGCTTGCTGTGCTGATGCTTTTTTGGACGCTCATCAAAGTGGGCAAAGCCCGAGGTCAATATGACATCAAAGCACCTGCAACCTCTGGCCATGAAATGTTTGATCGCGCATTCAGAGTGCAAATGAATACTCTTGAATCATTGGTGATTTTTCTACCATCGCTTTGGGTATATGGCGTCTTTGTTGGTGACGTGGGGGCTGGTGTAAGCGGGGTCGTCTGGTTTCTGGCGCGTGTTTGGTTCGCATTGGCCTATGTCTCCAATCCCAGCAAGCGAGGCCCCGGTTTTGCAATTTCGATGGTTTGCACACTCGGCATGTGGACTGGAGGACTCTGGGGTGTGGTCAAAGTATTGACCAGCTGAAAACCCGTGATTGCTTTTTTTCAAGGCAATTGAGGCGCTAGCAAAATCAGAGCTGACGCCGCAAATTCACCACGCGTTCTCGCTTGAGTTTATTTTCTTGAACAGTTTGGTCAATCTCACGCATCACCCCTTGCAAATCCACGGGGCGGTGCTTCACTTTGAAATGACCGGTCAGTTCAGTCTCGACACTGAGTAAACCGCGTGCGTAAAGGTCCCATATTTCTGGACCATAGTTGGTTGAAAGCAGTGCGGGATCAAAGCGGCCAAAGTATTGGCGCAAATTGGTCACATCTCGCATGAGCATTCGCTGCGCATGATTATTACCTGCAGCATCCACCGCTTGGGGCAGATCAATGATGACCGGGCCATCCGCGGCCATCAAGATATTGAATTCTGACAAGTCCCCGTGAACCACACCTGCGCACAACATTCTCACCACCTCTTTGATCAAGGTCGCATGGTGACGGCTGGCATCTTGGGCGGACATTTGGATATCGTTGAGCCTTGGTGCCGCGTCTCCATTGGCATCGGTCACCAATTCCATCAGGAGTACGCCTTCACAAAAATTATGCGGCTTGGGTACACGGACCCCCGCTTCGGCCAATCGATAGAGCGCATCCACTTCGGCGCTTTGCCATGCCGCTTCTTGCGCTTGACGACCGAATTTGGTTCCTTTGGCCATGGCTCTGGCTTGGCGTGAATTTTTAACTTTTCGGTTTTCTGTATAGTCCACCGCTTGGCGAAAACTGCGCTGAGTTGCCTCTTTGTAGATTTTGGCGCAAAAAGTTTCTTCACCTAGGCGAACCACATACACCATGGCCTCTTTGCCACTCATGAGTTGCCTCACAACGGTGTCAATAAAGCCTTCTTCAAGCAGGGGCTCTAATCTGGATGGTGTTTTCATAACGGGTATTGTGCACTAATTTTGAGCACACACATGTGGGCCAATGTTCCTTTGGAATCACGGTTTGACTCCTTTGTGACAAAGTATTGAGGCTAGAAAAAAAGTTCTTGCAATCGCAGGGAAACAGACTCGCCCACTTATTTTTTCAAAAAAAGTATCGCCATCGTCAAAATTCAGGCTGAGAGTGTCGACTTATACACAAGCCTCATGAAGTCTTCTCAAGATAGCGGACTTTAAGGTGCTGAAATTATGTGTGTATTTTTTCCCTGAATGCTCAAAGCTGTACGTATTGAGCATACCGTGGTGAATGGTCACGGACTGCTGAAAAAGCTTTTCAAAAAGACTCACCAAATGCCCTTCATCAATTTGATTGGCCTCGATTTTTTCGATCAATTTATGCGTCAAATCCAACGCAAATTGTGCATTTCGCTCTTCCTCAGACGCTGATCCAAAGTCTTGCTCACGCTCATTGACCGTGTCTGTTGCCTCCTCTGAATTGAACTCATTTTGACGAGGCGTCTCTTCAAATGGATTGGATTGAGGGCTGGTTTTTGGACCCTCAGCAGTTGTTTTTTTTGCTTTAGGCTGTTGTGTGGGGACATCTCTGAATGCCGTGCGGTTCAACACCTCGTCGTAGCGCTTGCGCAACTTGGGGTCATTCAACACTTGAAACGCTTCGCTGAACTGCGTCATGACCATGTTGGCTTGCTCAGCATTGGAAGGAGCTTTGTCGGGATGGTATTTTTGAGCAAGGGCTTTGTAAGCCGCACGCACAACAATGTCCTCAGCCTCGTAATGCAGTCCTAGCAATTCGTAATAATTCTTGGTCATGGTCACGAGAGCTCAATAATGCGCCCAAAAGGGGAAATTATAGCAATGGTACAAACATTAGTGCCTGTTTACCGACCATCTTATACTACAAATTAATTATTAAATTTAAAACCTCTCTGATCAAGTGAGCCTGCCACTGACAGGCATCACCGAAAAGGATCCTCCTTTATATCGTCTTTTCTAGTATTTTATTGAGGCGTAATGCCAGCCTCTTTGATCACTTTTGACCATTTGGCGGTTTCAGTTTCAATATATTTGGCAAATTCAGCTTGCGTCATCTGAACGGGATCCACGGCTTCAGATTCAAAACGTTTGATGATTTCAGGAGATTTTTGAATCGAAGTGAACTCTTTGTACAAACGATCCAAGATGGGTTTTGGAGTACCGGTTGGCGCCAAAATGCCCCACCAATTCACCGCCTCATAGCCAGGCACACCAGCCTCGGCAATGGTGGGCACATCGGGAAGCGTTGGGGACCGCTTTGAGCCTCCGACACCCAGCGCTTTAAGTTTGCCACTTTTAATTTGTGGCAAGGTTTGCACCAACGACCCCAAGACCAATTGGGTGTTGCCGGCCATCACGTCGAGCATGGCCGGACCGCCACCTTTGAACGGGACGTGGACGATATCGATTTTGGCCATGCTGGTGAACAAGGCGCTGCCCAGATGCTGAAAACTACCAACGCCTGCAGAAGCATAATTGAGACTTCCAGGATTGGCGCGGGCTTTTTCAAGAAGATCTTTGACGGAATTGAAGCTCGAACCTGGTGGAACCGCCAACACATTGGGCCCTGACGCCAGCATGGCTACCGCGGCAAAAGCATGCGACTGGTCATAGGGCAGTTTGTACATCGCAGGGTTGGAGGTAAAAGCTGAGGAGATGAAGAGCAAGGTGTATCCATCAGGCTCAGACTTCGCCACATAATCTGAACCGATCACCCCTCCAGCCCCACCGCGGTTGTCAACGATGACCGCTTGACCCAAACGCTCGCCCAATTGACTCCCAATGAGCCGTCCGACCACATCATTGCTCCCCCCAGTGGGAAACGGGATGACGAGTTTCAAGGGCTTGTTAGGGTAGGCATCGTTCGCAGCGATCCCAGCCAATGGGGAACTCAAAGCCAAAATGAGCGCGAACGATTTAATTAAAAACTTGAGGGAAAACGCAATCATGTGGACCTCAGCACCAAGAGTGAATGTAGCGCTTTAGCTTACCTGAAAAGAGAAATCCAACAAGGCGGTTTATCCCTAAGTGAGACATCACAAGTACCCAATTGGCACTCATCTAGGTTTGGGTTTGAGTTTGAGTTTGGATTTGATTGAGCCTCAACCCCAGTCATCGCCAATTCAATCACTTGGTGATTTTTGCAGCCTTGAGCAGATCGCGGATATAGTTCTGGCGCTGCACTTGCTGTAAGGTTTGAATCAAAGTGGTTTTACTCTCTTCGAGGGTTGGGATTTTAAAGGGGCGTTTTTCGTCAACCTTGATCACGTACCAACCATTTGGGGTTTGGATGGGCAAGGCTGAAAAAGTGCCTTCTTTCAAATTCACCATGACAGTCCCCAGTGCCGGCATGACTTGAGCTGGCAACACCCATCCCAACTCCCCCCCATTGGCCTTGCTGGCGTCTAGGCTTTTGGTCTTGGCCAATTGGACAAAGTCAGAACCTTTTTTCAAGTCTGCAATGACCCAACGTGCATCAGCATCGCTTTGTGTCACGATCACTCGCACAAAATATTGCATCGCCTCACTGGGCTCACCAATTAGACTCAGTTGGCGACTATATTCAGACTTGATCATCTCCTCGGTGACCGGATGCTTGGACTCAAAGTTCTTGATTAAAAAGTCAATCAAGAAATTATCTTTCACAAAGTTCATCCCATAAATTGCATCAGGTGTCTTGTCTAAAGCCAGCTTACTTACCTCTTGGAGCATCACTTGCCTGGTGATCAGTTCGTCCTTGACTGCTGAGCGCAATTGCTCATTGTCCTCAAGACCATTGGCAACATTGTTTTTGATGATTTGCTCGAAATTTTTAACGTCAATGGGTTTGCCGTTGACTGTTGCGATGGTTGAGCTCGCTGAAGTTGAGTTCGTTTGTGCTTGAGTGGCATTCAAAATGGACAAGGAACCCATCAAAATCAGCAACTTAAAGTAGGGATTCGTCATATGAATAAGGAGATCAGTAAAGCCAATTATTAAAATAATTGGCTGTTTTCAAAAGAAATGAGCCAAGACCTTGAATCCCAAGCCAACACTCAAATCACCAATGGCAATCAATGGGATCAAAGTGTAGATTCAAAGGTTTTTGCAAACACATTGTATTTGATCCTCGAGTACCAAGACTACGCCTGTAGCAAAGTTAGACAGAAATTGACTAAATTAAAGCAGACCACTTCTGTCATTGAAGTCAAAGAAACCTTATTTGTAGACTCCACGAATTTTGGAAGATCAAAAGAAGTAGCCTCAGGTACTGGCCACTCGTGCGCTTAGGGTTGCGCCGGTGAGTCAGATCTAGGCTCTCCAAGGAACCAAAGTCTTGCTATAAAGTGAAGTTCCGTAAAGGTCTTTCAAGGTCACCGTCATGGCATGGGTTTTGGCATCGATGTCGACTTGACCAAAAAATTGCATTCCTGTTGATGGTGCAGCATTTTGTTGTTGTGGTGCCTTTTGATAGACCACTTGAAGGCCAAAAGTACTATCCGTCAAATTGGGGCCAAATGCCCCTGCATTGAGTGGCCCTGAGACAAACTCCCAAAATGGATTGAAATCTGTGAACTTGGCTTTGCTAGGATCATAAAAATGAGCGGCGGTGTAATGCACATCGGCGGTGAGCCAAACCACGTTGTGGATATTGGCCTTTTTGATTTCTCTGAGCAAGCGGGCCATCTCAATCTCTCGCCCTTTGGCGTGTGTATTGTCGCCATTGGCAATGGCCTCCCATTTGTCCAATCCCTCTGAGGTTTTACCATCGGGAACTTGCAAGCCAATGGGCATGTCTGCAGCGATGATTTTCCAAGTCGTATTTGATTTTTTGAGGCCGTCGATCAGCCATGCCACTTGTGGTCGACCCATGAAAGCGGATTCTTGACTCTCCACCGTTTGCAAGTTGGTGCTATTGGGCCCACGGTAACTTCGCATATCAAGCACAAACATGTCCATCAAAGGACCATGCTGGATGTGACGATAGACGCGCTCGGCCTCGATATTGCCGAATTCTCGCATCGGAGCAAATTCATGGAATGCTTTGGTGGCCCTGGCCACCATCAGGGGAATATTTTTTTCTGTGTAGCGCTTGTCTTCAGACACATCCTTGGCATCAGAATAATTGTTCATGACCTCATGGTCATCCCATTGCCAAATCTGAGGAACATCACACGCCATTCGACGCAGATTTGTATCCATGAAATTGTAACGGTAACGGCCTCGAAACTCGTTGAGGCTTTCAGCGACCTTGCTCACCTCTTGCGTGACCAAGTTCTTCCATACCGAGCCATCGGGCAAATTGACTTCAGCACTGATGGGGCCATCGGCATAAATGTTGTCACCACTGTGCAAGAAAAAATCGGGATTGATCTTGCGAATTTCATCATAGATTTTCATACCGCCCCAGGCTTCGTTGATCCCAAAGCCTTGGCCCGCGGTATCCCCACTCCAGGCAAAGCGCACATTGCGCGAGGCTTTGCCATTCGATGCTTGGGGTAGTCTCAAATGACCACTCATGGCCTCAGACAGCACCCGTTCGTTGTGCAAGTCTTGCAAAATCACACGATAAAAGATTTCCTGACCTTGAGGAAGTTGCGTCAAATCGATCCGGCCCGTGAAGTCGGTGTCATCGAGTAAATAGTTTCCACGCACGCGTTGGGCGTTGGCGTAATTGGCTGTAGTAGACCACTCAACCCACATGCGTGCTGCGCGGTCACTGCGCGCCCAAATGATGGCGGTGTTTGCGGTGGGATCGCCGCTTTGGACGCCACTTGGAAACTGGGGACGCATATGGTCTCGGGTAATGAGGGCTGGAGCCTGCGCCATACACAAAGTTGGCAAGCTCAAGGCTTGAGTACCCAGTAACGAAGATGTGCTTAAAAAATGACGGCGGTCCATGATCGCTCCTTAAATCCAAGTGTGAATGCCATCGATTGGAGACAAACATCGTGTCAACGAAATGACAAAAAATTCATTCAGGCACTCAATGCGTTGCATATCAGCGCCTTGAAGTGACCGTCACTTGCAAGCTTGACTTACAAAGGGGACTTTGAACGGCTGAGCCAACTCGCTGACCAAAACGCAACAGCAAAGAGGATCGATGTAGAGCAAACAGCGATCAGCACGGGGTGATACGATTCATGGATCATCCATATTGCCGCTGCTGCAGCGGGTCCCAATGCTCTAGCCAACATGGTTGGAATGGTCAACAAACCATTGATCGCGCCATAGGCATACAGAGTCAGCATTTCAGGCACCACCAAGCCGCGCACAATGGTGAAAATACCGTTCGATAAGCCATACATTGCAATGAGCGCTGCGTACCACCAAACATTGTGCGTGCTCAACAGTGCCAAAGCAGCAAATACAAATGGGAAAAAGCAAGCCATGACAGAGCCCACCAAGCGCATGGGTGCATTGTTGGCCACGTAAGCAATCAGAATTCGACCGATGAACTGCATGGGACCCAGCACCATCAGGATTTTTACGACATCTTCGGTGCTCAAACCCTTTTCTTGCAAAATGGGATAGGCATGAAAAATAAAGACCGTGAACATGATGGAGTAAAGCGTCAAGGCCAACAAGAGACACCAAAAAACAGGGGTTTTTAGGGCCGCTTTCACTGCCGTCTGGTCTCGCACCTTGTTATCTTCTCGCTTTGTTGCACTGGTATGGTGTTCGGCGTCATGTTCGGGTTTGATGCACACACAATAAATGCATTCCCACAGCAAATTGATCGCCGCCAGCACCCAAAGCGATTGTCGCCAAGAGATTTGTTCGATTAAAAACTGCTCGAGAGGAATGAACGCCGTACTGGCAAAACCACCCCAAAGCGTGATGGTGGTGATGCTCGAGCGCGAGTGAGCAGCCCCCACCCGTCTGGAGATCACAGCAAATGCAGCTTCGTAGAGTGTGCAGGCTTGTAGAGCACCCAGCACCATGGACAGGGCATAAAAAGCAAAAAGGCCATTGACCTTGGACCATGCAAAAAGCATCGCGGCAGCCATTGCACTGGCAATGGTCATGGTCCAACGCCCCAACCCTCTATCCATCGCCACCCCCACTGGATATGTCACGAGGGCAGTGGTCAGCATGCTCAGAGTGGCGCCCATGAAAACCTCAGACTTGCTCCACCCCAAATCAGGGCCCATGCTCGAGGCAATCAGTGGAAAGCTGTAATAAAGTGAGCCCCAAGAACACAATTGTCCTGCACCCAAGAGATGGGAGAGACTGCGGCTTGAAGTAACACCAAGTTGGCTAGATTTAAACAAAATATTGCGACTTCTTTAAGACAGGCTCTTCATCATGGGCGGGACTGAAAGGTATTTTTAAAAAATAAAGTTTGGTGGAAATTTAAGATCGGGTTGCTCAGAAAAGCATCAACGCCACTGAGCCACCACAAAAAGCAATGCCTTTGCGTGGGCTTCAAGACTTCAGTGATATCACTCGCGCTGTGCAATATACGAACGATGCTGACCTGCTCCGTCGTGAACTCAAAAAAGATCACTCAGTTGCCATGCACGCCTGAGTGCAAGTCATCAGACAGCTCAGGCCGGCGCCGGTAGCCCGCAGGCTTGAGACAAATTTTTTCGCAATGTGCACGCAAGTCAACCACAAAAGTTCCCGCGCGAATCGGATTGTAATGTGCAATGTTGTCGCCGATCTTCTCAAGATCGAACGCTACCAGTGGCGTTATCCGCTACTGCATTGGCGAGCTTGGCGAGTCGATTGCTGTGCGTATTTGGCTTGTAATCGATCAAACACTTGTTCCTCAGTAAGTGCTGCGCCGCTGGCCTTGCCAGCGGCGATGTCATTTCTCAGCGCTTGGAGTTGGATTGCCTGCTGGCGCTCGGCGTCCTCGAGCAATCGCAGTCCAGCACGGACGACTTCACTGACGTTGTTGTAGCGACCGCTTTCGACTTGGTCGCGGATGAAGGTCTCGAAATGGGGGCTCAAGGCAACGCTGGTGGGCACGATGATTTCCTCACAGTTAATCACTATTATTGTTCTCCAGCCAACAAGCCTTGTCGATATTGACCGGATGCCAGCGCTCAACGGTGGAGCTCATGATCTTATGGGTCAAAGTGGAAGCATTCGTTTGCCCTAAACCTTGGGCGAATGCGCTTAAAGGGGTGTCTAAAAAGCAATTACAACCCAAGCTGTCGATCGACCTTGCGGTCCTGGCCCTCGCCCCGGACCATGCTGACCTCAAAGGCATCACGCTCACGACCAGTGAAACTACTCACGCGCACGGCACCACCCCATTCGGGGATATCAACGTCCTCTATTTGAAGGTCGGTGGCGCAAAGGTTGGGTGGGAACTTGAATCTTGATTCGAGTCCTGCTGTGCGCATGGACTACCGCGCGAGTCTTGGATTGACGACATAAACCAGTCCAAGTTTTACGCAGCACCCCCGGCGGTCAATATTGAACGGTTTTAAGGGCTTTTCATACGATTTATAAATCGGCCAAATTCCCGGAACTTTTATCTCAGGCTTTGCCTACAATGGCTTTGATGTC
>CAIPFK010000130.1 GCA_903864315.1 uncultured Burkholderiales bacterium
AGTCTTCAATCCCTTGGAGGCCATCAAATGCAAGACCAAGGCAATGCGCGCTTTCAGTGGCGGGAGTCGACTCAAGACGGCCGATGCGAGTTGAGTCTGTGGGCGCCATGTTGCTTGGGGCTCGACGTGAGCAGACCACTCGGTCGGTGGCTGACTGGACGCGAGCAAGGGGTGTCCTCGTAAAGCCTCACGGCCCCAGGGCACACGGGTCGTGAACACCACCGTGACACCCAGTGACATGAGCGCGAGCAACGGCTCTCGCATGGACTCAGACCAAGTTCCCGAACCCGTGCCTGCGATCACCAGACCCTCCATGCCAAGGGCTGGCTCTTGGGCTGGCCCTTGGCCTGAATGCGTCCCGAGCCAAGCCATCTTTTGATCCACCAAGGCTTGTAAAACGCCGCCTGTCGCGAGACCTGCATGGCTCATGACCACCTCCACTCGGGGCCAATGGGCATGGGCCAAAACGCTTTCAAGGCTTGGACGAAGGAAAGGCCACACATCCACTGGCGCGGCCTGGGTCTGGGGTCGCCAATCGGCACGCAAGTCGATGACCTCGCCACTGAGTTCAAGCGGTGCAGACTCAAAGGCCTTGAGACTCACGGCGTGCATTTTTTGAACCTCGCTGCCCGAGTGAACTTGGCCTGCAAACACCACCCTCACGCCGCCCATTTGGTGCTCGATCAACGCGCCGAGCACCCGCATGGCGTCTTGAAGATTGCGCGCGCCATCGCTGTCCTCTGCATCAAAGGCGCGCATGCCGCCAGTGAGCACCACAGGCTTGTCTTGGGGCAATAGCCATGAGAGCAAGAAGGCGGTCTCCTCCATGGTGTCAGTGCCATGGGTGATGACGAGCCCCTTGACCTCGGGGTCGAGCAAAGCGACTTGCAATCGCGCCAACAACATCTGCCAGTGTTCAACCTCCAAATCCTTGCTGTCGATTTGGCAAACTTGTTCGAGACGCAACTCAAAGTGTGGCTTCAAGTCCACACCCAACGCCTGCTTCAAAATCTCTTCAATACCGACTTGTCCCGCTCTGTACTGGCCTTGACCTGGCGCACCCGTGGTGAGCCCTGCGATCGTGCCGCCTGTGCCTAAAACAACAATTTTTGGTGAAAAAGATGAACCCATGTCTTGATTTTTTAAATTAACTGATTAAAAATACAGATACTGTACGCAATAACAGACTTATCTCATTTTCAAGGGAGTCCCCATGATTAAAGCATTCAAACTCACTGATCGACAACAAGAAATCCTTGATTTGATCAAAAACAGCATTTCCCAAACGGGCTCGCCCCCAACACGTGCTGAAATTGCTGAGCTCTTGGGCTTCAAGTCAGCCAACGCTGCAGAGGACCATTTGCGTGCTTTGGCCAAAAAGGGCGTGATTGAACTCGTGAGTGGACGCTCCAGGGGCATTCGCCTGACAGACTCGTCCTCCCACGCGCCATCCTCCGTCACCTCCCACTTCAAGCAAGCCATGTTACCGCTTGAAGGCTTGGCCCAGTTGACCCTGCCACTGATCGGTCGCGTGGCGGCGGGTTCGCCCATTTTGGCGCAAGAGCATGTGGATCAAACCTATTACGTTGAAGAGAGTCTGTTCAATAAAAAACCCGACTATTTGCTCAAGGTGCGCGGCATGTCCATGCGTGACATTGGCATCATGGACGGCGACTTGTTGGCGGTGAAGGCCACCAAAGATGCCAAAAACGGACAAATTGTGGTGGCTCGCATCGGCGATGAAGTCACCGTCAAGCGCTTTCAACGTGTTGAAAACCACATTGAGTTACAAGCCGAGAACCCCGATTACCAAACCATCGTGGTCGAGCCAGGCGAAGCCTTTGAAATTGAAGGCTTGGCGGTGGGTTTGATTCGCAACACCATGTTAATGTAAGGAGACCCAACATGAGCTTGACCCTTTTCGCCCTCTTCAAGTTGTTTCAACTGGGCACTCCACACGCCGGCAAAGCGCAGCCTCAACTGGGCAGCACCTCAACGCATGCCTCTATTCAAGCGCCGCTCAATGAAGACGCGCCAAGTATTGAAACTGCAGTGTCCAAGGGTGACCCCATCAACACCAAGCGCATGGAACCCAGAGGCCTGAGCACCTTGAGTCTTCACAGAGCCCGACCTCTCACCGCCTTCCAAGTCCAAGCCTTGGAGGGTGCGTTGGGAAAACCCATGCACGAAAGAACGCTTGCACGCCCAGCCCACAAACGGCTTGCGAGCCACCTGATGGGCAACAGCACGTCCACCCAATCCATTGCTTTACCCACACCTGAGCCCACACAGAAAACACTGCGTGTCTTGCGTGTGCTCGATTCTGGGGTGGCTCGGCACCAGGCTGGACGCATGGTGATGTCTGGCAGCATGCGAGATGTGTGTGCTGAGCTCGATCGTTTGGCCGCGTTTTAAGAGGCCAGCCTGACAAGGCACCTGGCGTTGAAGTCTGGGTGTGCACCTGTCATCGACGGGCGTACACTTTTTTGGTTTTTTGATCCCAAAAACGCAAACCTCATGTGCTTTGCAGGCGCTGGGGCTTTTATGCGCTTGTGGTTTAATGATGGCATGCAGCATGGGGCTGTGTCTTAGATTAAAACCGACGATAGCTTTTTTCAAAAAAACCAGGCAACGCCAGTCTCGGCGTTGAGCTATCCCACCTGTGCCAACCAGGCGCAGGCATTTTTGGTGCTGACAATGAACATTGTGATCCTGGACGACTACCAAGACGTCGTGCGCAAACTCAATTGTGCAGAAAAACTCAAGGGTTGGAACACCAAGGTGTACAACAACACCGTCAAAGGCATGGGGCAATTGGTGGTGAGGCTCAAGGACGCCGAGGTGCTGGTCCTCATTCGAGAACGAACCCCCATCAAACGCAATATTTTGGAAAAGTTGCCCAAGCTCAAGCTCATCTCTCAAACCGGCAAGGTGGGTTCTCACTTGGATGTCGACGCTTGCAACGAGCTTGGTATCGTGGTGAGCGAGGGCTTTGGCTCGCCCATTGCACCGGCCGAGATGACCTGGGCTTTGGTGATGGCGGGCGCTAGACGACTGCCCCAATACATCAGCAACCTCAAACACGGGGTGTGGCAGCAGTCTGGCCTCAAGTCAGCCCACATGCCCAGTAATTTTGGCCTGGGCACGACATTGAACGGCAAGACCTTCGGGGTTTGGGGGTACGGCAAAATCGGCCAACTCGTGAGCCAGTACGCCAAGGCGTTTGGCATGACGGTGTTGGTGTGGGGCAGCCAAGCCTCGCGCGAGAAAGCACTCAAAGACGGGCACCAAGCGAGCGCGAGCAAAGAGGATTTTTTCAAAAACTGTGACTATGTGAGTTTGCACTTGCGACTCAATGACCAAACCCGTGACAGCGTGACAGCGAACGATCTCGCCCAGATGAAACCCACGGCCATGCTCATCAATACTTCACGCGCGGAGTTGATCCAAGACGGTGCCTTGGCCAAAGCCTTGATTCAAGGCAAGCCAGGGCTGGCAGGTGTAGACGTGTTTGAGAGTGAGCCCATCTTGCAAGGCAACGCCCTCTTGAAACTTGAGAACTGCATCTGCACGCCCCATTTGGGCTATGTCGAGCAAAACTCTTATGAACTTTACTTTGGCACGGCGTTTGACAATGTGGTCAATTTTGCGGCAGGCAAACCTAGCTTGGTGGTCAACCCCGAAGTACTCGAGAGCGCGCAAAGGCGTTGACTCACGGCGATGAGCCCATGCTTTGTGACAACGCTGACTCACTCAGCCCAGGTGTCACCCAAGCTGTCAAAAAATTGGTGACGTGAGCCGCTTTCTCTGAGCAAGCCATCCAACACATGGGTCGACTCCTCAAAGTTGGAATAATCGAACTCGAAAGCGGTTTCAGTTTTTTCTGAATCTTCAAAATAACTGGGGCTTACTTTTTGCGCCCCCTTGACTCTTGATATTGCCATGATTCACCCCTGTTGAATGTTGAAGTCAATTTGATATGTCCTAAAAATTAACCATGTCGGGCTGTCAAAATTTCAACAACCCCAACACTCAATGCAATTGGCATGCCATGGTCAAAAAACCAATGCCCACCGCTATCCACGCCGCTCTCAGGCCATCAAGGCTGGCCCATGTCGGTTGACAAGCACCCATGGAAACGCAAAAAAGCGTGAATGGTGGGTGCAAACCGCTCAAACTCTATCGTGTCAAATTTGATCTGAAAGTTCTCCAAGGTGCCAGTCTGCGCTTTGTAGTCAACAAGGAGTTTCCACTCGAGGACTTTGGGTGTGGATTGAATCAAATGAAAGTTTGACGAGAACGCCATACTCCACTGTTGGTCGTGAGGCTGGGAGTTTTGTTGAACCACGAGCACATTGAGATCGCCATCAGCGGCATGGTTGAGTAAATTTTGCACTTGATTCACGCGCAAAAGATCCAGCAAATTGGGGTTCAACTTCATGCCCTCCACGATGGAGAAGGTCTGCGCCTGTACCCCATCGGCTTGGGCTGGTGGTTTTTCTAAAAACCGTGAAGCAAAGTAGTGGGCCAATCCCGCTGGGTTGGGCAACACCCCCAGGGTCTGTAAAAACCGCGGGACATCGATGGGAAAGCTCTCTGGCATGGTCAAGGCTTAAGGTAAAGAGTTCGGTAAGGCTTGGAACGGGTCAAAGCGGATTAATGCGGATTAAAGCGAACTAAAGCGGCTTAGAACGACTTCAAGCTGCGAAACACCAAGGCATCATTGATGGCACGGTAGACATTGTTGAACATGACCCGTTCGTGCGTGATGAATTGCTCCTTTTTGCCACTGCTCAAGCGAAAAACGATCTTGAAGGTGACGCGCGCCGGGCTTAACGCTTGCCAAAATGCAAGCACGGCCCACACGCCTGCCAACACAAAGAGTGCGACGGGGGTCTCATCGCTGGAGAACACACCCACAGGCGTATCCCCCAACACAGCGTTGCCCAAGGACATCAGCACCCCAGCCAACAAGCACAACAACGCCAAGAGCAAAAAAACCCAAAGAAAGACTTTTGCGTTTTTTTCCTCGTGGGACTCCAACACACACACATGCCCGAGCACAATCACTCGCCGTCCTAAGACCACGCGGGAATCGCTCACTTGGATGGCGCCTTGTTCAAAAAAGAGTTTATTCATGCCAGTGTTATTTTAAGTTCGGCCATGATACTCATTTTTGTCAATCGGTGGGCCAGCCCCCTCATCCAATGCCCACCTCACGTTCAATGGCCTACAAAGCACCCAACCCCGACTCTGCGGTGCGGATGCGGTGCGCACGCTCCAAATCGATCACAAACACCTTGCCGTCGCCAATCTTTCCCGTTCGCGCCGCACTCGAGATCACCTCGATCAACTCGGCCACTCTCTCCCCAGGCACCGCCAACTCCAAACGCACTTTGGGAATGAAGTCATAGAGGTACTCCGCTCCTCGGTAAATCTCCTTGCGTCCCTTTTGCCGACCAAACCCCAAGGCATCTGAAACCGTCACGCCCAGGAACTCAGCCGCCTTCAAGGCCAGCAACACATCATCGAATTTGTGGGGCTGAATCATGGCAATGACCCATTTCATGACCGTCTCCTGAAAATCAAAGACCAATGAACGCAACAATGCACCAAAATGGTCACTCCAACAGAATTGAATGCGTTGTTGACAAGCAATATTCGAACCCGCACCACGGGGCCGTAGAGGGAGAATTCAAGGCCATGGTCTCCTTGGAGATGGCACGACAGCGATGCAATAATGGCATGAAGGAACGAATCTTGCGTCGGTGCTTTGAGCACCAGAAGGGAAACTACATGCTCACCACCCAACAACCCGTTCTCAGAAATTTCTGGCATGCGGTGATGCCCTTGTCCCATTTGAGCGATGGCCCCAAGCCATTTCGTCTGTTGGGCGAAGACATCGTGCTCTTTTTGGATGCACGAGGCGAGCCTGCGGCCTTGCGAGACCGCTGTTGCCACCGCACGGCCAAGCTCTCCAAGGGCTGGATCAAAGAGGGCACACTGCAGTGCGCCTACCACGGCTGGCGCTACAACGCTCGAGGGGTGGTGGTGAACATCCCCCAATGGCAAGAGGGTCAAAGCATTCCAGAGCAGTACAAAACCACGAGTTACCACTGCCTGAGCCGCTACGGCTATGCTTGGGTCTGTCTGGGTGAGCCGCTCTCGCAGATTCCCCCCATCCCCGAATTTGGCGCGAGTGGCTTTCGAACCATCTATCAGTTTTATGAAACCTGGGCCACGTCTCCCATGAGGGCCTTGGAGAACTCGTTTGACAACGCGCATTTCAGCTTTGTGCACCGCGCCACCTTTGGCGTTGCGGCCAACCCCAAGCCCAGCAGCTACGAGCTCGTGGACACCGAGAGCGGTTTTTATGCGGAGACCGTGGTGCCTGCAACCAACCCCCAGGCTTTTCAAAAGATCAGTGGTGTCACCGACCCCATCACCACACGGCACATGCGAAACGCTTACTTCTTGCCGTTTTCCAGAAGGCTGGACATTGAATACCCATCGGGCATTCGCCACATCATTTACAACTGCTTCACCCCCATCGATGACGGCCACATCCAGTTGTGTCAGTGGCTCTTTAGAAACGACACCGAAGCCGATTGTCCAGAGCGCATGCTCATCGAGTTTGATGAAGTGATCACCCGAGAAGACAAAGACATCTTGGAAGCGACCGACCCCGATGCCGTGATTGACACGCGGCGCTTGGGCATTGAATTCTCCATGCCCAGCGACAAACCTGGGCTATTGATCCGCAGAAAACTCATGGAAATGCTCACCGCCCACGGCGAACAAGAAGTCCATGCCAACCGCACTTGAACTGAACCCGAAACCACCACCATGACGTCCCCCTCCAACTTGCCCCCAGAAGTGTCGATCAGTGAACGAGACGCCACTTACCTCCGACAGGCCATTGAGTGGTCAAACACTGCGCGTGTTCGCGGCAATCGACCCTTTGGTGCTGTGGTGGTGGATCAATCGGGTCATGTGCTCACCCAGGCTTACAACTGCGGCACCGAAAAACACGATCTCACCGCCCATGCCGAGACCACCGCGGTGCGTCAACTCGGCTTGAAGTTTGATCGTGAAACCCTGCGACACGCCACGCTTTACTCCTCAGGCGAGCCCTGCGTGATGTGCGCGGGGGCCATTTTTTGGTCGGGCATTGGCCGCGTGGTGTACGGCATCGATGCCCAAAGACTGAGAATTTTTCGTGGTGAGGTCACCGAGCAAAAGGACGTCCAGCTGTCGTGTCGTGATGTGTTCAATGCCTCACCCCACCCCATCGTTTGCATTGGCCCCGCACTCATCGAAGAGTCCACCCAGCCCCACGTGGGGGCCTGGAAGACTTGAACCACCGGCGCACGCATTCATCCTTTGAACCCTTGGCTTCCCACCCTGAAGGCACCCCCCATGCGAGTCCTTGTTATTTTTTGCCATCCTGTTGAGAGCAGTTACCAGTCGGCCTTGCACCAAGAGGTCTTGGCAGGCTTGACCATGGCCGGCCACGACGTCGACGATTTGGACTTGTACGGTGAGAATTTCAACCCCGTGCTCTCACGCGAAGAACGCTTGGGCTACCACGAGGTGCCCAGCAACCGCCTACCCGTTCAAGGCTATGTTGAGCGACTGCAAAACGCCCAGGCCTTGGTGTTTTGTTTCCCTACGTGGTGTTTTGGGCTGCCGGCCATGCTCAAAGGATTTTTTGACCGAGTATTGATGCCAGGCGTGGCCTTTGACATCAGCGACCCAGCCCATGTGCGTCCCGCCCTCACCCACTTGAAATACATCTCCGCCGTGGTCACTTATGGACGCCCTCGCTGGATGGCTTGGTACATGGGCGACCCGCCCCGACGGGTGATCACGCGTTACCTCAACGTGTTGACCGGTGGTTCGGCTCGCATCAGCTACCACGCGCAGTACCACATGAATATCGCCACCCCTCCTCAACTCGAACGCTTCAAAGCCCGGGTGCGACAAGCCATGAGTCAACTGGGACGTTGAAGCAGGCCCACGCGACTA
>CAIPFK010000131.1 GCA_903864315.1 uncultured Burkholderiales bacterium
GGAATTCGCTGGCTAACTGCCGGATGTAGGTTCAATCAAGGCTGGTTCCAAGACAAGCTGAAATCCTCATGCTCCAAGGTGAGGTTGGGGTTGTAGTAGGGGTCGCGCAGTAAGGTCTCACCCCACTTGGATTTCATGAATAGTACTTCTTTCTCGAAACGTGCTTTTTTCTCGGGGGTGTCCTCCAAACCTCGGCTCACCGACTCGTGGTGATAAAGCTCTGCATAGGGTGTCCACACATTTCGGTATCCGGCACTTCGGACTTTCAAGCAAAAGTCCACATCGTTGAAGGCCACTTTGAGATTCTCTTCATCGAGTCCCTGAACCTCATCGTAGACCTCGCGCCTCACCAAGAGACACGCCGCCGTCACGGCACTCATGGCTTGGGGCAGTTTCAAGCGCCCAAAATACCCGTCGTCATGGCGAGAGGCAAATTTGTGGGAATGTCCCGCCACCCCCAAAATCCCCAAGACGACCCCAGCGTGCTGGATTTTGTTGCTAGGGTAGTAGAGTTTGGCCCCCACGCAGCCAATGTCGCTTTGAGTGGCGAGTCTCACCATTTCGGTCAACCACTCGGGGCTGATCACCTCGATGTCGTTGTTGATGAGGCCAATGAGGGCGCCGCGAGACTCTTTCACACCCAGATTGTTGATGGCTGAGAAATTGAAAGGCCTGTCATCTCGAATGACCCGAACCCGGGGTTCGAGTTTCACGATCTCGGCAAAGTAGCTCAAGGTCTGCACTTCCACCGAGGCATTGTCCAAGATCAGGATCTCAAAGGGCGCGTAAGTGGTTTTTTGCAAAATGCTCTCCACACAGGTGCGCACCAAGTCCAAGCGGTCTTTGGTGGGGATCAAGAGGCTCACCAAGGGTTGGGGGGAGGGCAGTGGGTAGTCCACCTTGGCGGTGTTGTCCAAGGGGCCGTTGTGCACCAAAGCATCCATGCCCCGTCCTTTGAAGAAGTCTTCCAAGGCTTGGAGTCTGGCGCGGTTGGTGTAGTCCTTGGCGCTTGGAGTCATCGCGGTGGACCCCGGAATGGCTCTCCAGTGGTAGAGGATTTTGGGGATGTGCACGATGTGCTGGCGAGCGTTGTCCAGATCAAACGCAGGTGAAGGGCGGGCCGCATTGGAGTGTGATGCCAAGTACCCCACGCAGCGCAGCATCAAATCGTGGTCTTGTGAGCCCTCCAGACCGGGCCTGAATCCACCCAGGGTCTTCACCATCTGGGTTGGGTAAACGCCCAAGTGGGAGATGTAGTTTTGCGCAAAAAAGAGTTCTGGGTTCCAGTCGCTCTTGAAATGGGGGTCGTACCTTACTCCCAGTCCATCGATCTTGTCTTCGTCGCTGTAGAACATTTGGGCGTTGGGGTGGGCCACAATGGCTTTGGCGACCTCGTAGAGCGCATTCACCGCCAACTCATCGTCGTGATCCAACAAAGCCACCCAGTCGGTGCGCACCAATGCGAGCGCCGAGTTGGACGCCTCACATATGTGGCCGTTGCTGTCTCGGTAGACGACCCGAATGCGAGGATCCATGGCTTCAAAGTCTTTGAGCAACTGTCTCACTTCTGGGTTGGGTGAGGCATCGTCAGCAATGCACAACTCCCACTTGGGGTACAGCTGGCGGCGCACCGACTCGATGGCCAGTGTCAAGTACTCCGGGGGTGTGTTGTAGGTCGGCATCAAGACGCTGATGACGGGCCAGTTTTCCCAGGCCTTGTGTTGAGCGCGGATCCATTCCCGTTGGGCTTGGGTCAAGGTGTCAAAGCGTTTGCTCCAAGCGGCAAAATCACGTCGGTCGTGGCCTTGGGAGTGGGGGGACGTTTGAAGTTCTCCGGGAAAGAACATGTTCTCCGCTTTGTGCACTGCACTTGTCAATCCTTGGGTTTTGAGAATGTGCACGCCTTTGTCAAACAGGGCCCCCCAGCCGCCTTTTCGCTTCACGGCACGCCGAGCTTGAAACACCCAAGACAAGCGGCGTTTGACCGCTCGACCCAAAGCTCGCAAGGGAGAGGTCAAGCGCCAACTTCTGGAGATTTCCATGGCATGGATGTGGTCTCGAAGCGCATGAACGTCCCTGGCATGCTTTTCGTGGTTTTCCTGGTTGGCCGCCAACGTGTTGTCAAAGTTCTCTCGGGTGTGTTTGAGTTCACCCAAAGTTTCCCCTAGGCGATCTTCAACCGCTTGCAGTGAGACTTCAAAGGTGTCTTTCAGATGCTCCAATGATTGTTCAAACGTTTGTGTTTGAAGAGCAATCTGGGACTGAAGTTCGGTGATGGAGGCCGCCTGCACTTGCTGCAACTCGGTCAGGTTTTGAACGTGGTTTTGTGTCAAACCCAGGTCGTGACGCGACTGTTGTACAGCACCAAGACACGCAAAATAATCGGCCAATTGGGTTTTAAGCGAATCGTTGAGATCAAAGAGACCCAAGGCGGCAATGCCTTGAGGGAGTGGGATTTGCAAGACACCCAAACCGAAGGAGTGGTGCATGTCAAAGTGAAGGGGGTACTTTGCTTTGAGTTCATCCCAAAACTGCCA
>CAIPFK010000132.1 GCA_903864315.1 uncultured Burkholderiales bacterium
TCCATGATGCCGGACAAGACCAAACGATAGGCCGAGACACTCACATCAATCACACGGCCCAGGCTTTTGTACAACGCACCATTGTAGCCATCCAAAATGTCGGTGAACATCGCGTCGGTTGGGTGAACGAAAATGGGCAAACCCAACTCTTCAATGCGCGCATAAATGGGCTCGAGTCGCTCAGCATCAATGTTCTCCACCGAGCCAATGCTGCCCGGGATATTGACGCCCATCAAATTTTGATGCGCAACGGCATACTCCAGTGTGTCCAAAGCGGCTTGGGTGTCTTGAAACGGCAAAACCGCCGTGGCCCACAAATGCCCGGCGTATTCTTTCTGTGCATCCGACATCTCTTGGTTCCATCGCATGCAAGCGTCTAAACTTTCTGCAACGGGCAAGTCACAAAAGTGGACCGAGAACGGCCCCGTCGAACACACCACATCGACTTCAAACCCCAAGGTTTGCATGTGGGCAAATTGCCGATCGAGATCGAACCACTCGGCGCCCAAATTGAAACGGGCATTGGCGCCCTCTTTTCTCCAATAGGTGTAGCCGTTTTTACCGTTGGAAGCACAACGGGGGAAATCCTTGCGATCGATCAACTCCTCAAAAATTGATCTTGGCCACCAGTGGAAATGCGAATCGACGATTTTCATTTTTTTCCTTGTCTATTTTTTATACTCGGCTTTGCGTTTCAGTTTAGCAAAGAATTTTTCACCTGTCAAAAAAGGGAGCCCTCCAGCATGGGTCCTTTCACTTCATCGTCAACTTGAACCGATCCCACAAGGCAGTTGATGGGTACACAGAATTGATTCTCTAAATCTAAAAAGACCAACGATATTTTGTGCTGCGAGTGTAAAAACTAATCCAATACAAAACGCGGCAAGTACTGTTTTTCAGCCATCTCTGAGTAAATCAAATTAACTTTGGCGCCAATCCAACTGCCTTTTGGGACTTGACCTTCCAAGTTACTGATGAACAAAGGTCCTTCCTGGAGCTTCACCGTGATCACGTTGTATGGAGCAGGATATGAGGACAAATAAGTTCGGTTAAATATCACCCAACTGACAATGCTCGCCTTTCCCGAAATGCGTGTCCAATCCAGTTGATCACTCAAACAATTGGGACAGACGGGCCCAGGGGGATAGAGAAACGTTTGACAACTGGAGCAACACTGCAAGCTCAATTGATGTTGATCAACATGTTTCCAAAATATTTGGTCATATAAACCCAAGACTCGCCGAGGCATAGTCGGGAGTGGAAGTTCTGGGCGATTGTTTTGATCTTTGACCATGGCTTACCGTGCATAAATAATGGAGGAACACTTACCGGAAACATCTGAGGAATAATGTACATAGCGGCAATTCGCAACTTGACGCCGACCGGCTGAGCCTCTGATCTGTTTCACTGCCTCCAACTGGTGGTTCCATCCTTGCATATAACTGTCGGAAAGATGACCTCCACTGGTGTTGACAGGCAACTGACCGCCTGGACCAATTCCACTTTCTCGCATGAATTTGGCCGCGTCTCCAACTGCACAGTAGCCATACCCCTCAAGGGCGAGTGGAACATGGACAGAAAAACTGTCATAAATTTGCGCCACATCGATGTCGTTGGGCCCAATACCCGCGGCATTGAAAACTTGGTTTGCACATGCAAGTTGACCTGGTAGATAAAATTCAGTCAGCCGAGGTTCAAGCGTTGTTGCACCCCTATTCATATCCGAGCGACCCAGCGCCTCAATAAAGACAGGCTGAGGAGATATCTTTTTGGCAATGCTCGACTCTGAAATGATGAGCGCAACGCCTCCGTCATTGATCAAACAATAATCAAGAAGATGCAAAGGCTCACAAACATAGCGACGTTTGAAAATCAACTTCCTTGACGTCAAATTGGAAATCCTTGGGCAGTCGAACTGCTTGATATTTGCCTGACATCAACACGGATGCGGTTTTCATGTTGAAGTCTTTTGAGTATTCACTCATCAGTGTTTTGTGCTGCGAATTGAAATCATCTCCAAGGAGAACACGCGGATATCGAATTTTGACTGAAATCGCCCTACGGGTGACCACGAGCAATCATCTGATTGACCACGTTGCTGTTCGGTTAACTAGCAACACGGGAATACAAATTTAAGGCCGCAATTGCTGTACTGCCCTTATTTCATAGTCGTTGATGAGCTTTTTGAAGTACTTATAGATCTCATCCTTCTTCACATTGAGATGGATGCTGGCAAATCCTTCATCATTTTTGTCCAACGGGATCACGCCAGTGACCACGCTCTTGAAGTGCTCGGGATCCTTGTGTCTGATGGGCTGATAGGCGTCGATGGCCGCAAAGATATTGTCCAGGGTATAGCCATGATCTCTTGTGAGGATCATCAAATCGTAGATGTCGCGAGATTTCACGCGGTCATAGACGACGATGCTTTTCATGACAAGAAGCCCATCGATGCCCAGGATATCAAAGCCTCCCTCGGAAACCACCACTTTGGGGGCTGACTTCAGGAAGTCAGTTTGCGCCTTGGGTCGATCACCTTCGTTGCGAGACTGAAATGTCACCTTGGCACCATCGATCAAGTAGTCCTGAATGTAGTGATCCAGGTTCTCAGACGTATTGATCTTGAATCTCGACTTTTGTTCGGATGTGATCAGGCTTTCAATCGCGGTACCCCCTGCAGCCAATTCATCCAGCAGTTCATCGATGGCTCTGATGGGCAATTTCTGCCCAAAGATATTGAAGTCCAGGTCCTCGCTGATCCTGTGCCCAATTTGCATGGCCAATGCAGTGCCACCGACCAGAGTAAATCCAGCCAGCCTGGGATCGTCCTTGAGGCGAGCAAAGTTCGTTTGCGTTGCCTCTGGCATGAATTCCAGTTTGAGTTTATGCATGGCCGTGCTCCTGTGAGGCGCGCAGGCCTTTGCTGATGTTGCTCAGCATCCGGGTCACACTGGATGTGGTCATGGGTTCAAACGCACGCCGCTTGAACACGCGCTTGATCTTGGGGACGCCGTAGTAAAAGCACAGTCGAGCCACGTCCTCAAATTTGTGCTTTTCAAGCACTTTAACTATCAGCACGTCGTCTCTGATGTTTGGGTTGGACCAGTCGTACGCACCTGACAAACCGATCTTGACGGACTTGCGTGGCGCATTGGCTTGCTGGATGGCAGTGCGCAGCCACGCCGGGATCAGCGCTGCATAGCTGTCAATTTCTCCTTCGACCCAGTCACCCGTGGCGCGCTGGATATCCAGTGTGGTGAGGTTTTTCATGCCCTGGGTCCACAGCGCCAGCAGAACCCGGCCCTTGGGGCTGGCAGCGAGCTGGACTTTCCTTGGACTCATGCGTTGGAATTGCAGGGTGTGCCCCGCAGCCTTGAGGGTGCGGGACAGGCCCGAGGTAGGCACCACCAGCAAGGCACCATGTCCTATGGCTGGTGCAAGTCCCACGCGCTCGCCAGTTTTGCGCGCAAGGGCGATGGCCACCGTTTGCGCATCCACATGCTGACAAGCGGCGGCGTACAACCCCCTTGCCACCCGAACGATGGTCCCGTCTTTCATCAATCGAAAGAGCGCCTGGTCAATGGCTGCGCGGGTTCCGACCGACAAAAAGTCGGTACTGGAGAACACTGCCCCCTGGGGTTGGTCTGTGATGGCTTGCCGAATCAGCTGGAAAGTGCGCATGTCAGAAATTATCGTTGTTTTTCACTATTTGTCAATATTTCATGTACGCCTCGCGAACTGATCAGGGGCTCGACCTCAAACAGCCCACGTCGCTGCCTTCGCGCGCCTATCCCTACAACGACGATTGAAAGAAAAATCCAATGAAAAAGATTTCAAAAGCAGGGCTGATTGCCAGTTCTCTGACGCAACTGACTCTATTGAACATTTGTTCTTGAGTATCCGTCCAGCGAACACATGTTGAGTGAGATTTAAAAAACGGGCACCATCGGGTTTCAAAATATGGTTGTAGCCCGTATGAGTGATGAAGTTGAGGTCCGTACTGTCTCGGTGATGAGGCGCAATGGCAAGAAATACAACAAACTTTTGAAATTCCAAGCGATCAGACCGCTGCTCAGTCATCGCATCATTCCACATCGGTGCATTGGCCCCGCCATGGAGAGAGAGAGATCGCTCTCAATCTTCTATTGGCTTCTTAGTGAACACAGCACCAAGCCCTGTTGTAAACGACCCCATCCGGGTGCTGCCGTCACTGCTGAAGGTGTCGCCCATTTGTTGATAGCTCGATCCGTCGGAGCCCACCATCATGTTGCCCAACTGTTGATAGGTGACGCCAGATGAAGAAATCGACATCGTGTCGCTGATTTTTTGAATGGTCTCACCGGTGTCCGAGATGGCCACATTCCCAAAGATCGTCCAGTTGCTCATGGTGTTCTCCTTTTAGTTGAATAAAACTTGTTGCCTTAAATCACGTTTCATCACCGTTGTCATGGCGCTCCACTGGGCATCGTCGTTGGCGTCACAAATTCGGCCTTTTCTGTCGGTGATCAATTGACGAGAAGCCTTGAGCAGATGGTTCTTAAAGACATACTTGGCATCGTACTGGAGTGACTCGCTTTTGAAATAAACGTCCTTGGGCGTGTACACCACCTTCACGGTTTTGGGGAACGTCATCTCGTAGTGCTCGATGTATTTCTCTGATCCACACATCGCGGGAAAGCGCCTCGCCTTGGGTGGGGTATAGATTGACATGCCTCGCAGCCGTCCAGGCGACACCCCAGTGGGCAGTATCAATGCGCCCCGCCCAGGTAAATTGACCACCGCGTCGAGCACATACGTGGAGGTGGTTTGCCAAGGCAAGTCGAGCAGTCCGGGGTCCTCAAACGTGAGCTCTCCAGAACCCGTCTCAAAAAACCGGTTGAGGAGTCGGTTGATCAACCGTTGCTGGTCCTTGTTGAGCTCAGCAGCGCGGCTGATTCGGGAATCGATCGCTTCGGAACCGAACATCGAGCTCACCGTTTTACCCGCGACCGTCCCATCGGGTCTCAATTGCAACTGGATCTTGGAGGTGATGAAGTCCAGGTCTGGCGAGCTTTGCCGAGTTCTGGAGATCTCCCCCGTGGCCGTCAAAATCACGGGCTTGTTCAAATCCATGTCGGGCAAGGTGCCCATGGGCGCATACTGGGCGGTGGAATCCAAAAACAAATTCATCTTTGGAATATAGGTGATCACATGGTCAAAGATGGAGGGGCTGGCCAAGGCTTGCAAGCGATAGGCGTTGCTGGCATTGATCAAGGCCGGTGTGCTCTCCACCCCAATGACTTTGAGCATGGCTTCCAAGAGGGCCACGTGGTCCTTGCAGTCGCCGTACTGATTCTTCAAAACACTGGACGCTTCATGCGGCACATACCCCCCAGCCCCTGCATAGATGCCAATGTAGCGGATGTTGCGACTGACCCAGTTGTAGAGCGCTCTCACTTTGTCGGTTTCAGAGTTGGCGTTTTGGGTGATTTCAAGCGCTTTGGCCTCGATTTCGGGAGAAACCTGGGCCATGGGGGCGGCCCGCGTTTGGTAGGCCAATCCCACATCGCGGTAGTTCTTGAATGAGCTCACCGTGTAGTGAGGCGCAAAGTCCCAAGCGCTCACGCTGGCTGTTTCTGACGGATACGCCTCGCCTTGCACAAAACGGTGTTGGTACCTCACCGACCCCACGGGGTCGTCTTGGGCTGACTCGACCTTGCCGCCAGTAAAGCCTGGGGTATCGAGTATCAACGCGATGCCCTCGTCTTGGATGAGATCGATTTGCATGTCTTCATAGCGGTAATGGGGACTGGCCAAACGGGTCCAATAAAACTGTCCCGGAAACACCGGGGTGTGGCGCACGAGATGAACTTTGTAAAAGATCTGGGCCCCGATCTCCAAATTGGGATAGATGATGAGCTTGACCTTGGAGTCGCTGTAGATGCTCCCGCCCCCATCGTCGACATCGTCTTGGGTGCGAATTTTGTCGGGCTCCACCATGACCTTCTCGCCATTGGCTTTGAGGGTGTAGGCCTCCAACACCTCCAAACTTGACAAGGTGCTGTTGAAACTGATGGACTGCTCACCAAGCCCACTCACCCCCGCTTGCGTGTTCACCCGCATTTGGACTTCGAGCCACTGCTCGTCCGATCCATCGCGGTGGACGTGAACCAGGCCCTTGTATTTCACGTAGGTGGCACTGGGCTTGTAGTCTGCGATGGCGCTCAGGCTCCCAAACGCCAAACAGCCCAGGAGCAAGGTCATTCGCAAAGTCATGGTCAGTCCCATTGTGTTAAAAATCCAGCTTTGATCTTACCCTTGTGTACCCAGGCAAATCCCATTTTTTCATCCTGGGCCACCGACCACTCGCGGCCTTGGTCGTTTTTGGCTTGATAGGACACAAAGTTGCCCGGTACTTTGAACGACCACAATTGAAAGCCGGGTTTTTGAAGCGCCAAAAATGCCCTCCAGCCTTTGGCCAAGTGCCCAAAGGGTTCTTGGGATACGCGGCCCAGTGGGTCCGTGATCACCGCGTCGCGCTCTGCATCTTCAGGCGTGAGCAGTTTGACGATGTGCTCGCGCTTGCAAAAGAAATCATCCTCGGGGTTGTGCTGGGCGTCTTTGGATGGAGAGAGCCTGGCCGTCCAATTGGGAACATACAAAGCCACGAGGCCTATCGCCACAACGATGGGCCAAATCAACAAGGCAAAGAGCAAAAAGACCTTGTCCTCGGTTTTTTTTGCATGGTTTGAAGGCTCAGGATAAGACTCTTGGTAAGCCTTCATCAAGTCATCGCTGAAACGCTTGGTCTTGTGCTTATCTTTGTAAACCGCCACGTGGTGTTTCAGCGCCAACATGACAAGCGCCCCAACCAACAGGTAGAGGACCATCCCAAGCGCCGTCTCAGCGCTCATGTTTGTTCTCAATATCCACGGACTTCCGAGCCTGGCCAAACGTTTTGGTCAACTGCTGACTGATCGCAAAAACCAAGTAAATCATCATTTTTCAATCTCTCCTAACATAAGGTAACGCTTAAATATCATCGCTTTCGTGAGCACCCACTGGGACAACACCATTGACCACCTCACGGCAATCGATCACCACGCCTTTTTTGACTTTAAAAAAGAGGTCTCGCTCATACACACTGCCAAATCCCCCGTGCACGTATTTGAGCATCGCACCCCGAGTACACCGCAGCTCCCCAGAAAACCAATGGGCAAACACCCCATCGGGAAAGCCTGGAAACACGGCATCGAGTCCCACCTCTTGAATGCCCCCGGACACCTCATCATGGGTGTTGGCTTTGAGCGACTTCAGGTAAAGCCGCTCGCCCTCGATCGACCACGTGCCGATGTAACCGCGCCAAAGCGCGGTATGGGCAGACATGAACTTCACAGGCGGTTGCTGGTTGTGCAGAAAATGCTCGAGGGGCTCGTTGCAAAGTCTCAGTTCTTCACCTTCATAGAGCATTGTTTCGGTCGCTTGGGCGGTCATGGTCCAGTCCTGTCTTTTGAATCCTGTTTTGACGCTGAATTCAGGGTCATTTGGACTTTATGGCTTGCCAAGCTCACAGGGTGATCTTGTGAGCGAGATTTGACTTTTATTGTTGTGACTTGGTTGGGACTCGTGCGAGGATTGAAAGAAAGGGAGATCGTGGATGGAATCGATGGCGCTCAGGTGACATTGAGCACCCCATGAAAAAGTACCACCACCGACTGACTTTTCAATGGGCTGTCTCAAGCACAGCGGGCTTTGCCGTCAGCGCTCATGACCCCGCCCTGAGCGGCAGGGTTTACCGCGCACCGGGTCAAGCGCAACGGTTGCGCGGTAAAGCATGCATTGCCCAGCGTCAATTCATGGTCTATTTTTGTTTTGAAAGCGCGCAAGCACCGTCATGCGCTGCTCAGTGGCATGAACGACCGATTGCAAGAGTTCAAAGCGCTCAGTGGGGTTGGCGTGATCGTTCTGGGCAAACTGATGGCGGATTTGACACAGCGTTTGGTTAAACCCTCCTATCTTGAGCAATTGTGCTTTGGAGAAGCAACATGTCTAGAAGGTGAACAAGATACTCAATGGTTCAATGGTAAAAAACAATTGCCCATTTTTTAATCCAGCAACGCGTAGCGACCCCTGCAAAGCAACCTAGGCATCCAGGTCGGCCACTGCGCAGTGGATCGTCATTCGCGACATTTAAAATGGGCTTGTACGGGCCCCTTATTGCAGCACTCGATAACCCCGCCCGGACATGCAGCGCCGGATGATGTTCCTTTGATTGGTCTCGCCACTGGCACCACCGACAATGGCACCCTCAATGGCACCGACTTTTGCGGTCATGCTTCTGTCTCCACCGGCCACACCGGCCAAGACAGATCCCAAAACAGCACCCGCCGTTGCACCAATGGCGGCAGACGACGCAGCATCATTGGTGAGCTTGGCATATTGTTGGCATTGCTGCAAATCGCTCTCGAGGCGATTGAGATCCACACCTTGTGTGTCCACAATGGGCCTGTAGGTGGCACCTGCGCATCCGACGATGGCAACGACCACCAAAAGACTGGCGTATTGAATCAGGGATTTTTTCATATTGACTGAGTCCATATCCATTAACGAACAATGATGGTGGATGCCATTTTTTCGACATCCTCTTGATAGCGCTTGAAAAATGTGAGTTTGGGGGCTTGATAGATCAACGCATACAGTTGGTTGTTGAACACCACACAATAAGCAAGGCCTTGCATTTTCACATTGTCGGTTTTGCGAATCACGCTGAACTCCAATTTGACGCCCTTTTGTTTGGAAATCACCTTGGGCTCAATCTTGTCCAAATTAAAGATCGAACCGTCCGCCGTGAATTTCGCCTCAAAGAGAGACGCAATTTGCGAGAAATCCATGGTCGAATGGAAAATGAACTTCTTGTTTTTTTCGCTGTCAAACAATCCATTGGGCACCAGGGTATCGCCCTCTTTGATGTCGCTGTAAATCAACAATTGGTCAACAGTCACCCCCTCCATGGACCAAACAATCGCGGGCTTCAAGCTGGGAGCTTTCAATTGGTTCCACGCCCCAGTCAAGGTGAGCGACATGTGCTCAGAGACTTTGAACTCACCAGACTCGACCTTCACAACATTCGCGCATGAGCTCAAAAGACCAACCAACAATATTAAAATTACTTTTTTCATGATTCCAATTCCTCAATATAGCTTTTAATTAAAAGTGAATCTGACGCGTTCGGCTCCATGGCCTGGTATGTCAAAAGACTGGCCTTGGCCAAGTCTTTTTCTCCCTTTGCTTTGTAGATCAATCCCAAACCCTTGTGGGCTTCTGCAGGCTCGTTGCCCCATAGCACGGCTGCCTTGTAGTCATTGATCGCCAACTGGAAATCCTCCCCCTTGTTCCTGAGTCGAAAAGCCTCACCCCGAGAGAATAAATATTCAGATTTGTTTTTTTCTCGCTGGGTGAGCCGGTTCAAGAGTGCGATCGTCGAGTCAAACTTATTGCGTTTGATTTCATCTTTGAGCCAAATTCGAAGATACGGGGCCACTTTGTTTTGCCACAGTTCTTCATTTTTGATGTTGCCAGGCGACAAAAGTGCAATGCGTTTCAAATTGTCTTGCCGATCTTTGGGCAAAGGATGGGTGGAAAAAAGTTGTTGAAATCCACTGCTTTCGCCCTCGGTTGAAGCCTTGGTTTCAAGCTGCAAGTTTTCCCAAACAGCCGCAGATTCATTGGGATCAAAACCTGCCTTGCTCATGAGAGAGATGCCAATTTCATCGGCGGCCGTTTCATGTTCACGAGAGTAGGCAAAGCCCCCTGCGGCCAAGCCCAATGATGCAATGGCACCCACAGCGCCAAAGAGTCCAGTCACAAAGCCCAACCCAGAGCGTGATTTGGCATCCCTCAAGCGCTGAAGTGAGTGTCTGGCCAAGTAATGGCCTATTTCATGACCGAGGACCGCGGCCAATTGGGCCTCATTGTCGACTCGCAGCATCAATCCAGACCAAATTTGCATCATGCCGTTTGGCGCCATGTTGGCATTGAATAAGGGCACCATCAAGGGATAAACACGAATATCAGGACAATGGGCTTCACCCAACTTACAGGCAATGGCAGACAGATAGTCTTTGAACTGAGCGTCCCGAATGAGAAAAGGGCTTTTTTTTACTTTATCTTCTTCCCGGTCCATGTAACCCCAAAGCCCGCCTTCGTCGGAGTCACTGCTGGGTCTTTGGTAGCGAGACTCAAAATCAATCTTCTCTGCCGCGACAGCACTGAGCGACAACATCAGCACGGATGAGCTCAGAGATGACAATAAAAGTCTTCGCTTCATCGAGCGATTGGGAAATTGGACAACAAGTTGTCCAAGGTGATGGAGGCCCCCTCGGGACTTCGCAAATCACCATCGGGTTTTTTGATCAAGTTGAACCAAACCACTTGACCCGTTTTCAAGTCCACCAAGGACGAATACGCCACTTGAAGACCACCAGGCAGACTTTTGCCCAATAAAGCCAACGCAATGGTTGCCACCTTGCGCTCTGAGGAGGAGTACGTATCGCGGACCCAGAGAAACAACGCATAGTCAGCGTTGGTCTTGCCTTTTAAACCTTGAACCACTTGACCCAAAGACCAATCTAAATGTCCATCCTTGGTGGGCAAGGCATTCCCACCTGCACCAAAGTGATGCAAGCCAATGGATTGCGCAATGGCCGCTTGCAGCGCATTGATGTCATTGACGTCGTCATTTTGACCATCATCCACCAAGTCAATGAAGTTCACCCCGAATACACTTTGTCGCTTGCTCACATTGGAAGCGATCAGCTTACCCGCAGTATTGGTCCAATCGGTTTTGGGCTCCATGACGCCACCCAAGCTGATCTCGGACAATTCGATATCAATGGGCATCATGAGAATGTTGGTCTGACTTTTTAACCCCGCAAAGTTCAAGGCTAAATTTTTTGACTGACTAAATCCAGAACTTAAAAATCCAAAATACAAAACAAACAGAATACTGATTTTATAAAATGAAGCCGAAAAATTCTTAATGTATTTCATTCATCATCCAATAATAAAAAACCAAATAGGGACAAGTAAAAAAACCAATCGGAACTGTTTGACAGTTTCGATTGGTCAACCCTGAAGAAAAAAATATTATTAGAACGCTCTTTGGTACCCGATGCCTAAACCATTGAGGTTGATGCCATTTCGGTTGTAGTACGCCATGTAGTCCAAGTTAACAGAGGACGTGGCATCGATATTGAAGTTCAAACCTGCGCCATAGGACAAACTAGTACCAGAAGTCGTTTGTTGGATAGAACCACCTGGCCCAGAGGCCGTATCGGTCAAACTTGTCGATGTGAATCCAAAACGACCAAAGACTTGCACGCCATCGCTGAGTTTGGAGGTCCCTTTGGCATAAAAACCAAGAACACTGTTTTCTTTGATGCCGTAATTAACCGTCAGATAGCGACCGTTGCCCGTGGCCATGCCAAGCGCCAACAAGCCCTCATAAGACAAAGTGTCGCTGGACTTCATGCCATAAATCAAACGCAAGCTGGTGGGGTTTGCAGAGATGCCAGGCTCAGAATACCGTCCACTCACGTAAGCAACTTCACCATAGGACGATGATTGTGCAAAAGTGACGCAAGATGCTGCTGCAAGGCCCGCAGCGATCAATGTTTTGGTGAGTTTGTTGTTCAATGTTTTCATGTGAATTCCTTTTAAAAGTTAACGAGTTCATGTTACTCATTAAAAATAAAATTGATGTTGTCAAATTTGATAATTCCTCAAATAAATAAAAATAAAATTTCTCAATAGCTCTTCTTATGAGCCATTGACTTCTATTTAATTTTCAAATTTATATGATTTATTGAATTCACTGGCTCGCGCCATGAGCTACTGAAAAAATAATTGAATTAAAACTTATAAACATTTAACTGGTATCACCTTTTGAGCTAGTAAAAGCACACATTACTCGCACTTGCAAACTAAAGAGCCCCAAACAATGAGTGAGATCGACCGTCTTTACAGCTACAAATCACTGTTTTTAAAACGAAGAATAATTTCTCAGTCAGAAATACTGAGCAGCTTAGAGATATCGACCGCCACCTTCAAGCGAGATTTAACCAAGTTAAGAGACCGACTCAATCTCCCCATCGTCTACGATAGAACCTTGAGGGGCTACCGTTTAGAAAAGAGCTCACCATCCAACGGATATTCGAGTGTTATTTTCAACAAAGAAGAAATTCTTGTTTTCTCGACAATCCAATACATCTTGACCCAGTTCGACCCCAACCTTTTCAATTCAAAACTCAAACCCATCAAAGCCAAAATTGAATTCATGCTCAACGACATTGGTCTGAGCGAATCCGATGTGATTTCAAGGATTAAATTTCTTCATTCCAGAAAACGCACTTTGAATTACGATATTTTTGAGACCTTGGTCAAGGCCACCTTCAACCGCTTGCGCTTATCGATCAACTATATCGAGAGCCAAACAAAAATCGGCATTGACAGAATGATTTCTCCTCAACAAATCATTTACTACAAAGACAACTGGTATGTGGATGCGTGGTGCCACTATAGGAATGATGTGAGAACATTTGCAATCGACGCGATTGAATCGTGTGCCATGATGGATGAGTCAGCGAAGGAATTGAATGTTGTTGAAATCAAAAAAATATTTCGAGTTGACTATGGCCTTTTCGTTGGCGAAATTAAAAAATGGGCCAAAATAAAAATCAATTCAAACCATGCATCTTGGGTGATTCGTGAGGAGTGGCATCCCGATCAACGAACTCAGCTCGGTCTTGACGGCTGGCTCACCCTGGAAATTCCTTACAGCGACAACCGAGAGATCCTCTCTGAGATTCTCAAACTTGGTGACAATGCCATTGTTTTAGAACCTCAAGAACTCAAAAAGTCTCACCTCGATATTCTCGAACAAACGCTTGCCA
>CAIPFK010000133.1 GCA_903864315.1 uncultured Burkholderiales bacterium
GCTCAATGCTGCGGTTGGATTTTTTCAATCTCGTGCGGAACGCTGGCGAATCATTGGGCGTTAATCTATTTTGTTGAAAAGTTATTTATGCGTAAATTTTCTAGTTTATTTACTTTGATTTTATTGTGTTTTTCAATAAATGTTGCATCTGAGCCCATCAAAATCGTCAACATCGGGCATGGTTACTATGCGGGCGCTTTGTACATCGCCCAACAAGAGAAGCTGTTTGAAAAATATGGGCTCGAGGCGGATGTCACCTTTGTCCAAGGCGGTGCGATCGCCTTACAAACAATCTTGGCTAAGCAAGCGGATATTGGCATTGTCAGCTATGAGCACGTTCTCAATGCTGCTGTTCAAGGTAAAAGAATCGTATCGATTTACAACATTGCAAATAGACCCCTCAATAATTTGCTGGTGGACATGACGACGGCCAAAGGTTCTGAGGGTTTGAGTTTGGAAGAAAAAATCAAACGCCTCAAAGGTAAGCGAGTCGGCTTACCCTCTGCCAACGGCTCTGGTGAAAAAATGTTGAAGATCCTGGCCAACCGTTATGGGCTGCAGTTGCCCGGAGATATCAGCACGGTTTACTTGGGCAGTGAGCCCGCTTCATATGTGGCCGCTTTTCAGCGCAAAGTCATCGATGCGGCCATCCCTGTCGAGCCAGCCGGTGTGATGGTGGAACAGTCGGGAATGGGCAGCATTTATCTCAATGTGATGAGTGGAGAGGTGGCCGAGTTTCAAGATTTGATTTTTATGACACTGACGGCTCATCCAGACACGATGCGTGATAAGCCTGAGTTGATGCGCAAGGTGACCCAAGTTTTCACAGAAGCCAATCGTATCTTGCGAGATCCTGTGCGTGGCAAAGCCTTCATGGCAAAGCAATATCCGGAATTGAGCGCCAGTGCCAATGACAAGGTCTATACACTGATGCGCCAAATTTGGCCTGAATCAGGACGCATGACATCTGCTCAAGCAAAAGCCACTTTTGATTTTTTGCAACCATCTGGCCCCAGTAAAGTTGATTTGCCTTTGACATTTACCAATGATTATTTGCCTAAGTAATGAGAAGAGTCTCTTATCTGCTTGGGTAGGGGGTGGATCATCTTGCATAGTTTGACCAGAGTTGCGCCAGTGTCGGCCTGTGTCATGGGAATCCCTTAAAGGTTATTGATGAGGAGGCGGATGGTATGGATCGGGGTGGGAATGACGAGCGGGTTTCAAGGGCAACAAAAAACCCACACCTCGCTAGAGAGTGTGGGTTTCCTGTTCAAAGTACATAGGTTCGGAACTCAATGTTTTGCGGTCGTTCATGAAGTCTCGAGGCCTATTAACTCATTGATTTCATTGAATTTTATTGTTGGCGCTTCATGGATTCGAACCGCGGACCTGTGGATTATGATTCCATCGCTCTAACCGACTGAGCTAAAGAGCCTGAGCCAGAATTTATAGCAAACGATTGGGTTCAATTGTTAGAACTTTTGAATAAAGTTTGGGACCTTGACAATTTGATTAAAGATCGCTTTTCTCGCGGCTACGCAAAAACCGTTGTTCTAAGTTGCTTCCAGCGTGGGGATCGTGCTGTCGTAAGCGTCCGCCTTGTACCGTTCTTGACTTGATGGTGCCTTGCCGTCAAATGTCCATCACGTGGCTCAACATTGCAAACGGGACAC
>CAIPFK010000134.1 GCA_903864315.1 uncultured Burkholderiales bacterium
CATAGGCAATTAACTTTTCAATCGCTCATTTTGCGGGAACAAGAATTTCTTGGCCTCGTCATCGAGTTCGGTCTTGAAGACATGACGGGACTTGAGCCCCTCAGCGGCCGCTGCGGCGGGTCTGGCATTGATCTCATCGAGGAGACGCTTCACCTGTGGGTAGGTGCTCCAAGGATCGGCCAGCCCGAGCACGCGGGGCACCATTCTGGCCCACCCCCAAAAGGCCATGTCCACGATGCTGTAGTGCTCTCCAAGCATGTAGTGAGACTGACTCAAATGGTCATTCAAAATTTTCCAGTGCCGGTGTGCCTCAAAATCGTAGCGGTTCAAGGCATAGACTTTGGGCTCAGGTGCTGCGTGCCTGAAATGCACCGATTGACCAGAAAACGGCCCCACGCCAGACGCAATGAACATGAGCCAAGACAACAACTGCGCACGCTCGGCAGTCCCCGTGGTCATGGGCATGAAACGCTTTGATTTTTCCGCCAAGTACAACAAAATGGCATTGCTATCAAACACCGCAACACCATCATCGACAATGGCGGGGACTTTGGCATTGGGGTTGACCTTTAAAAAAGAAGCGGCAAACTGCTCGCCTTTTCTGGTGTCGACCGGTATGGCCTCATAGGCCAAGCCCAACTCTTCGAGCAGCAACGCCACTTTCATGGGGTTGGGGGCCTCGTTGTAATAAAACTCAATCATGGGTAACCTCGTTGAAGTTGCGCTTTACAGCCTAGGCAGGGAATATAGCACTTCACTCCCCACGCCGTCTGAGCTCAAAGCGCCGTCCATTGCAGACCCGACTCTCGGGCGCAAACTTGACAAAGCACAATGGCACTCTAGGGTTAATGCTCATACCCCGGCCGTTCTCAAGGGTTAAATTCAACGGGTCATTACAATTAAAACGGAGACCCCATGAAACGACTGTTCACGTCCATCCTCTTGCTCAGTGGCGTGCTGGCCAGCACCACCAACTTTGCCCAAAGCAGCCCACCCCAAATTCAATTTGACTCCGTCAAAAACTTTTTAAAGTTGCCCCCCAATGTGTATTTTGGTGAAGTCGCAGGCATTGCGGTGAATTCCAAAAAACACGTCTTCGTCTTCTCTCGAAGTGGCAACCCAGGACCAGCCTACGCGGCTCGTGCAGCGCAACTCTTTGAGTTTGGTGCTGACGGTAAATTCATCCGTGAAATTGGCAAAGACCTCTATGCCTGGTCGTTTGCACACACGGTTCGAGTCGATGCCAAGGACAACATTTGGGTCACCGACAAGGGCTCGGACATGGTCATTCGCTTCAACCCCAAAGGTGAGGTGACGATGGTGATTGGTCGCAAACAAGAGGCCTCCGACGAGGACACCGAACCCTTGAAGCACCCCAAGCCACCGTTGCCCGCCGAGGACGGACGGTTTCGCCAAGTCACCGACGTCACGTGGGACCCGGCTGGCAACATTTTCATCTCTGACGGCTACATCAATTCGCGCGTGGCCAAGCTCGACCCCAACGGCAAATGGCTGAAATCTTGGGGAGACCGTGGTGACAAGGAAGGTCAGTTCAACACCCCCCACAGCATTGCTGCAGACGCTCAGGGCAACATCTACGTGGCCGATCGCTTCAATCGCCGCATCCAAGTGTTTGACTCTGAGGGCAACTTCTTGAGGTCCCTCGTCATCAACGTGCCTTTTGACAAAACCATCAAACCCGTCATCGGCAACCCACTCGACCCCAATGCCACACAGGGCACACAGTCGCCCGGCGCTCCCTGGGCCATCTGCATTACCCCAGGACCCAATCCAGTGCTGTTTTCCTCTGACGCCTACCCAGGTCGCATCTACAAACTGAGCCTTCAAGGCGAGGTCTTGGGCGTGATTGGAGAGGGGGGTCGACAACTCAAACAGTTTGGCTGGATTCACGAAATCGCCTGTCCCAGCGAGAAAGAAATTTACGTGGCCGAACTCTTGAACTGGAGAGCACAAAAACTATTGTTGCATTGAACCTTGGGCCGATGGTCGTGGAAAACTTGCTCAGTCATGGACTGCGCAAAACCCGGCCAAAGCCCAAGCCGCCAGAGCTGACTTCACAATGGGGTCGGCTCTTTTTTTTTAAGACGCTGGCGAGCTCCACGCACCATGAGCAGCATCAAGTCTTTGATCGACTCCTCCCGTGCTCCAAGCCCAGGGTCAAACCTCGACACAGGGAACACCGTCTTACAGTGCACTCGCCCTGCGATCATTCAAGTTTGACGCCCACAAGCTTGATGATCTTTTCCCACTTCTGGGCATCGGCCACAATTTGAGCGCCGTACTGTTCGCTGCTGTTGTTGATCACATCGGCGCCCATTTTGTTCAACTGTTCGGCCATGTCGGGTTGACTCAAAATCGTTGAAACATCGGCGCGGATTTTGGCCACGATATCGGTGGGTGTGTTTTGTGGGGCCACCAGTCCAAACCAGTTGACAAACTCGTAACCTGGCACTCCAGACTCGGCCACGGTGGGCACTTTGGGCAGCAGTGCCGAGCGCTGAGGACCCAACACCGCAATGGCTTTGAGTTGACCCGACACAATGTAGGGCAAGGTCTGCACAAGGCTGTCCATGGTGAAACTCACTTGGCCCGCCAACAAATCGGCAATGCTTGGCGCACTGCCTTTGTAAGGGATGTGAACAAAATCGGTGCCTGTCATGTTCTTAAAGAGCTCAATGGCCAAATGCGGCGCACCCCCTGCGCCCGAAGAGGCGTAGTTGTACTGGCCCGGTTTTTGTTTTCCCAGTGCAATCATCTCTTTGACCGTGTTGGCCGGAAATGACGGGTGGGCCACCAACACAAAATTCACCCCGACCACATTGGTGATGGGGGTCAAGGCCTTGGTCGGGTTGATCTCCATGGGGTAGATGAATTGGTTCATCGTGAGGTTGCCCAAGGTCGCCATGAGCAAGGTATAGCCATTGGGCTCGGCCTTGGCGGTGAGGGTGGTTCCAATGACCCCCGCTGCGCCCCCTTTGTTGTCGACAATCACTTGTTTGCCCCAGAGCGTGGTCAAGCGCTGCGCGATTTTGCGCGCCACGATATCGGTGCCACCCCCCGCGGGAAAAGCCACGATCATGGTGACGGGTCGATTGGGATAGGACTCCGCACCCGCCGCATGACTGAAATTGGGCAACACGCCCGCCATGAGCATGGCCCCCACGACCAGCCCCCTTGCGCATGGAACGCACCTAGACCATTTTTCTTTCATTGAGTCACTCCTCTTCGGGGTTGATTGCGACAAGACCCCAAGACTATCAGAGACCACGGATGGTTAAAATCAGATTAACCCTAGAGCGTAAGAAAGGCGACACGCCATGCAACCCACCCAGCTCACACCCAGAGCTCGACTCTTTGACCCCGAGGCCATGGCACGCTGGCTCGTGAACGCCCACGCCAAGCGGCAAACGTTTGCCCGCGCGCCCAAGGCCATCAGGGCCCGCACGGCGCTAGAGGCCTGCGCTGTTCAACAATCATTTGTAAAAATGAAAAGCGAGCACTGCGGCCCTGCGGTGGGCTGGAAAATCGCCCTCTCCACCCCGGTGATGCAACACATGGTGGGCCTGGATGCGCCAGTGGCAGCGCGCTTGCACCAAAAACAAATTGTGCGTGCGCCCGCCCAAACGGTGTTGTCGTCTTACACCCGCTTGATCGTTGAGTTTGAGATTGCAATTCGCTTGAGCCGCGACCTCAAAGCCCAATCCAATCCCCACACGGCTGCCTCGGTGCGAGAGGCGGTGGGCTTTGTGGCCCCAGCGATCGAGTTGGCGGATGATCGCAGGGCCATTTATCCCGAGATGCACGACAAGGGGCTCGAGCTCTTGGCCGACAACGCGTGGAACGAGGGGGTGATCTTGGGGCCCGAGATGGCCCTCTCTCAAGTGCTCCTTGGCCCCAGTGTTTTGGGGGAACAAGACGGTTTGGCCCAAATCCAGGGCCGCGTCTTTCTCAACGGTCAATCCATCGGTGCTGGCGTGGGCGCCGATTTGATGGGCCACCCCCTGCAGGCCTTGGCTTGGCTGGCCAATGCGGCCAACGACAGAGGTGAGTGCTTGAAACGGGGGCAGTTGTGTATTTTGGGCTCGCTCGTGAGCTCCAAGTTCGCCCAACTCCACGACCGTTTCCGTTTTGAACTCCAGGGCTTTGCCCCCATTGAACTCGGTATCGTGTAAGTCGCGCGCAGTGCGGGTTTAAAACACGTCGGGCACGTACATCTCGGGCGGGATGGGGCCGCGCAAATAGTCTGGGTTGTGCACACGAGCGGGCAAGTCCACCAAGGGGTGCTCAAGCGCTTGGTAGTGCACTTGTGAGAGCAAATGCGTGATGCAGTTGATGCGGGCCTTCTTTTTGTTGTCGGCTTGCACGACCCACCATGGCGCATCGGGCGTGTGCGTTCTCTCGAGCATCTTCTCCTTGGCCTTGGTGTAGTCCTCCCAACGCCGCCTGGACTCCAAGTCCATGGGCGAGAGTTTCCACTGCTTCAAAGGATCCTTGATGCGCGTGGTGAACCTCATGTGCTGCTCATCGTCCGAGATGGAGAACCAGTATTTCACCAAAATAATGCCTGAGCGAATGAGCATGTTCTCAAACTCGGGCACCGTGTTGAAGAACTCTTCGTATTGCTCGTCGTTGCAAAAGCCCATGACTTTTTCCACACCCGCGCGGTTGTACCAACTGCGGTCAAAAAGCACCATCTCGCCGCCAGCGGGCAAGTGCGAGACGTAGCGCTGGAAATACCACTGGGTGCGCTCGCGCTCATTGGGTGCAGGCAGGGCCGCCACGCGGCACACCCTGGGGTTGAGGCGCTGGGTGATGCGCTTGATCGCACCGCCCTTGCCAGCGGCGTCTCGCCCTTCAAAGATCACCACAATCTTGAGCTTTTGATGAACCACCCAGTCTTGCAATTTGACGAGTTCGCCTTGCAAGCGAAAGAGCTCTTTGAAGTAACGCTGGCGCTCTTGTTTGTCACCCTCGCTCAAATCCGCAAAACTCACGTCCTCGTCATCGAGCTCGATCTCAAGCTCCTCGTCGAATGCGTCGAGCGCGTCTAAATAGCTGCGGTATTTGAAATCATCTTTTTGCATGTGGCACCCCTTGTATTTTGATGCTGACACAAAAGGGTGACAATTTCATGACGCTGACCCTCACAAAGAGCGCTGTCCGCGCTCCCAGGCTCCCTCGCTCAAGGACTCCCCCCCAACACCCAGTGGGTCACTGGCCTTGGGCCAATTCACGCATGAATAGCGTCCTTGGCCACCGTGTTGATCTCCCGCCCTTGGCCCAAGGCCGCGTTGACTCGGGGCATGACCTCATGGGCCATGAGCTCCATGGAACGCCGGCCCAACTGGGGGTCGACCAAATCCATGCCGGCGTAGACGATCTCACCAAAGTCACCGGCCTCTTCCCTCAAGGCCAAAATCTGATCCACCACTTGGTTGACGGTGCCCTTCAAAACCAAATCCCCAAGCAAGCGGTCTTCGGTGAGCAAGCTGTCGTCTTCGTCGGCGGTTTTCTTGAAAATCACATGCCGCTTGCCCATTTTCATTTTCGTGAGCATTTGGCGGTAGTAGTAGCGGTAGGGGCTGTTGGCGTCGTCTGCACCGTAGCGTTTGGCTGTGGCATCATCGTCGGCCACAAAGATGGTGCGCGCCACGCGCCAGTCGCTCGACTGGGCCACCTGGCCAACCGAGGCCTTGCCCTCTTGGTAATTGGCCCAGTGACTGGGCAGCCAATGCGAGAGCAAAAAATTGGCGGACATCGGATGAAAATCTCTCTTGCCCATGGCAATCACGCCCTTGGAGTGGGGGGCCACGACCGTGCCCACGATCTCGGGGCGCGGACTCTGATAGGGCTTCATCATGATGCCACGACCAATGGAGGGCAGGAAGGTTTGCTCGGTCGTGACTTTGAAGCGGTTGTTCTCCAAATCGATTTTGTAGGGCGCTTCACGCTCCCAGATGGCCAAAATCACATCGATGGCCTCGGCAAACAATTGGTTGCGGTCCAGCGCCAAAATCCCAAGCGCCTCCGCATCCGAGGACAAGGCACCAGGACTGATGCCAAAAATGAAGCGGCCTTTGGCCAAGTGGTCAAACATCGCGGCTTGGCTGGCCAGCAAAGTGGGGTGCGAGTGCGAGAGATTGGACGTTCCTGAGCCGAGCTTGATGGTTTTGGTCTGCTCGATCAGGGTCGCCAAAAACAACAGGCTATTGGTCACGTTCTCGGCCTGATCGGTCAAGTGCTCACCAACAAAGGCATCGTAAAACCCCAACTGGTCGGCCAAGATGATCGTCTCACGGTCTTCTTGCAGAGTTTGGGTCAAATCTCGCCCCAAGGGGTGCAAGGGCATGGTGAAGTAGCCTAAACGCATATCGCACTTTCTTTGGATGGTGTGAGGGGCTCAAAGTGAGTCTGGTCGCATTTTACGATGGGTCAATGCAGTCTGGAGCTCACCGCCCCAACACACCGATCAGGACAAACCCTTTAACCACTGAACACGGCCTTGTGCCACAGTACAGGACGCTGAAAGTTTCAATGCCCACACGTTTTGATGGGGATTGAGTTATTTTTTTTGAACACCCAGCCAGTGCAACACATTGTCATGACCATCGACCGCTTTGAACACCCCATCGGCATCAACTCCACCAAGCTCAAAAGAGGCGAGCGCTGGACCCACTGGGGATCCCTCCTCTTGTCAATGCTCGCCACCGTCTTGAGCCTGGAGTCACACGTGTGGGCGGCAGACACCACTCAAAACTACCCCAATCGCCCCGTCAAGATGATCTTGCCCTATGCGGCGGGTGGCTACACGGATCAGATCAGCCGAATTTTGGGTGACAGTTTTGCGCGCACCTTGGGCCAGCCCTTTGTGCTCGAGTCCAAGGCGGGAGGGGGCGGGCGCATTGGCGCGGAGTACATCACCAAAGTTGCCCCCGATGGCTACGAGCTCTTGATGACGACCAATGGCACCCACACCTACATGGCCGTCACGGAGAAAAACCTCTCCTACGACCCCATCAAAGACTTCACCCCCATCTCTTTGATCGGCACCTACGGCTTGTTGATGGTCATCAACAACAACTTGCCCGCCAAAAATCTCACTGAATTCATCAAATACGCCAAAGACAATCCTGGCCAGCTCAATTACGCCAGCTCTGGGGTGGGCAGTGGGCTGCATTTTGCGGGGGAGCTCTTCAAATCCATGGCCGATGTGAACATGATGCACATCCCCTACAAAGGCTCTGGCCCGGGCATGCAAGACGTGATCGCGGGCACTTGCCAGGTGATTTTTGACGGTGGTGCCAAGCCCTTTGTGGACGCGGGCAAGGTCCGACTCTTGGGCACCACATCGGCCAAGCGAGACCCAAGGTATCCGCAACTGCCAACACTCAGTGAGGCGGCTCTCACCGGTTATGATCTCACCTATTGGCTCGGACTCATGGGGCCCAAGGGCCTGCCCAAAGAGATCCAAATGAAACTCAATGCCGCCATCAAAACCGCCATCGCTGACCCCCAAGTGCAAACCAAACTCAACGGCATGGGGCTCAATTTGGTGGGCAGCTCGCCCGAGGCCTTGGTGGCAGACATCAAACAAGAGACAGAAAAACTGCGCGCCATCGCCGCCACCATCCCCGGTGGCGTTCAATGAACGCGCACCCAAGTCACTGCGAATGCCCCCCAGGCTTCATCTGAGGGCAGGGCTTGCGCCTAGAGCTGCGCATCCTTGCCTGCTTGGCCTGAGCGCCAACCACCCTTCTTTTTCAATCACAGGAGTATTGCTTTGCCAACCGTAAAAATCAGAGACGTCAACATCAACTACAGCGTGAGTGGTGACTCGGGACCTTGGCTCGTCTTGGTCACAGGCGGGCGGCGGGGATTCACCGAGTTCAACGCCTTTGCACAAAAAATCGCGGCCAAGGGCTTTCGCGTGGTCCTTCATGACCGCAGAAACACTGGGGCTTCCGATGTGCTCATTCAAGGCCAAGACGGCGAGGAAGAAATTTGGGCCGATGATTTGGCCCTGTTGCTCAAGCACTTGAACGCAACACCCGCCTTTGTGGGTGGCACCTCCTCGGGTGCTCGCTTGTCCATGTTGGTCTACAACCGCCACCCCGAGATCGTCAAAGGCTTGGTGCTCATGCGCATCACCGGTGGTGAGTTTGCCGCAGGGCGTCTACCGAACGCGTACTACGGACAATTCATCAAAGCCTGTCAAGACGGCGGCATGAAAGCCGTGTGCGAGACCGAGCAATATCAAGAACGAATTCAAGCCAATCCCGCCAACTTGGCACGCTTGATGGCGATGGATCCCAACGATTACATCCAGACCATGACGCATTGGTTGAGTATTTTCAAGTCCGGCCCCGTGGCCCCAGTGCTTGGGATGGAGGTGGAAAAACTTCAAGCCATCAATGTCCCCACCTTGGTGATCCCTGGCAACGACAAAACCCATGACTCCCAAGGCGGCATCGCCACGGCCAAGCTCATCAAAAACTCCATCCTCTACCAACTCCCCATCAAGGACGAAGACGTGGATGTGCTGCCGTTCTCCGCTTGGGCCCCGCACGAAGAGGCCATGGCGCAAACCATTGCCAACTTCATGACTCAAACTCAACACTGATTCGGGATCAAGACACAAGCACTCCCATCGCCTCTTTGTTCACTCACAGAAAGCCTCACCATGAACCTCTTGCCCAAGACCCTGCGCATGGATTCGTCCTTCACCCCAACGCCGTGCAACTCCAAGCCGTACGCCTTTGGGGCTTGGGGCCTGGGACTTCGACCGGCTCTGCTTGCCATCCGTGCTGCACTCATGGGCATGGGCTTGGGGATGGGCTTGGGGATGGGCTTGGGGATGGGCTTGGGGATGAACATGGCACACGGCGAGACCTATCCCAGCAAGCCCATTCGCGTGATCATTCCTGCGGGTGTGGGCGACAGTTGCGACACCTTGGTGCGGGTCCTGGGCCCACGGGTGGCTGAGAGAATCGGCCAACCCTTGGTCATTGACAACCGTCCAGGCTCCTCGGGGCAACTGGGTTTGAGTTTGATCAAGCAAGCCACCCCAGACGGCTACACCTTGGGCTGTGGGCAAGGCGGCAACATGGTGATCGTGCCCTTGGTGTATCAAAAGGTGCCTTATGACACCAAAAAAGATTTTGCACCAATCGCACTCTTGGCCTCCAACTTTTTGGCCCTCATTGTCGGCCCCAATGTGCCCTTCAAGACCACGGAGGAGTTCATTGCCCATGGCCGCAAAAACCCTGGCAAGATCACCTTTGGCACCAACGGCGAAGGGGCGTTTTTGCACATGGCAACCGAGCAATTCAGCCAGCAAGCCGGGATCACCTATTTGCACGTGCCCTACAAAAGCATGCCCGATGTCTTCACTGGCATGTTGGGCGGCCAAATTGATGCAAGCCTGGCCTCCTACATTGCAGCCGAGCCGTTGATCGCGGCGGGAAAACTCAAAATGCTCGGCATTGCGCGCACCTCGCGACTGCCCGAGTACCCCAATGTGCCCACCTTGGCCGAGACACTGCCGGGTTTTGCGTCTGGGGGATGGTTTGGCATGATTGCGCCAACGGGCGCGCCTGCTGAAGCGATAGCGCTGCTCAACAAAGAATTCAACTTGGCCCTCAAAGACCCCGAGATCATTGATCGCATGAAAAAACTCGGACTCGACACCCACACCGAGTCGCCTCAGTATTTCACCGACACCATCAACAGCGACTTGGCGCGTTGGGGCAAGTTGCTCAAGGACATCGACTTCAAAAAAATGTAGTCCTCTTGGGATCGGGCATGGCGCTAGGGGGGGCCCTTGAAGTCCAAGCGACATCTCGCATGCAGCTTGGTTGGGCAGGAAGAATTATTCGGGCTCTATCCCAGCCGATTTCGCCACCCGCGCCCACTTCTCAAGCTCAGAGCGAATGAGTTGAGCAAACTCTTGGGGAGTGCTGCCGAGCGCCTGAGCACCGTCGGCGGCCAATTTATCGCGGACCTCTTGGCGCCTCAAGGCTTTGACGGCATTGGCATGAAGCCACTCGAGCACGTCTTTGGGGGTGCCGGCTGGGGCGAGCAATCCGTACCACTGGGTGGAGAGATAACCGGGCAAGCCCGCTTGCGCCACGGTGGGCACAGTGGGCAACTGCTCAATTCGCTTGTCCCCACTCACCGCAAGCGCCCTCACCTTGCCCGCTGCGATCAAGGGCATGGCTTCAAGCGCATTGGCAAAGAGGCTGGAGACCTGCGCGGAGAGCAAGTCCGACATCGCCCCCGATGTGCCTTTGTATGGAATGTGCTGGAGCTCAATGCCAGCCATGCTTTTGAGCAACTCCATGGACATGTGGGGCGAGGTGCCAATCCCAGCACTGGCGTAACTGAGTGAGGACTTCTTGGCCAACTCGATGAATTGCGCCAAGTTTTGTGGGGACATTTTCAAATTCACCAACAGCACATTGGGCACCGTGGCCGCAATCGTGATGGGTGAGAAATCTTTCACCGGATCAAAGCTGATGTTCTTATAGAGCACCGTGTTGAGCACCAAAGTGCTGGGGACCATGAGCAAGGTGTAGCCGTCGGCTGTGGATTTGGCCACGGCCGTGATGCCAATCATGTTGCCCGCACCCGCCTTGTTCTCAATGTAGAACGACTGTCCACCCAAGGTGCTCAATTCTTGGGCCATGATCCGTGCGAGGATATCGGTGCCGCCACCTGGCTGGGAGGGCACCACGATTTTGACAGGATGATGGGGGTAGCCAGACGGGGACGTGTCGGCCAGGGCGCTCATGCTCACCAGAGTGCTCACGAGGGTGCTCACCATGGCGAACCCGAGCGCCATTCGCCATGCAGGGTTGAGGCGTTGAGCGGCGCTCATGCTGGGTACACCGGTGCTGCCAAGACCACGCCGGTGCATTCACCAAAACCAATCGGCACAGCGCTGGCATGGTTGGCCTTGGCCTTCAAGGTGATGGCGTCTCCATCTTGGAGGGCGATGCGGGTCTCACCATGACCGACATCAAGTGGCACCTTGGCCGCATGGGTAATCTCCGTGATGCAAGCGCGCGAATCGTCGCTCGGGCCCGAGATCGTGCCACTGCCCAGCAAGTCACCACTCTTCATGTTGCAGCCGTTGCTGGTGTGGTGGGCGAGCATCTGACCAAAGGTCCAATAGAGGTGCTTCAAATGGGTCTGGGTGATTTGTTGGCCAGGCTCACCCAGGGCCCGTTGGGTGGCCGTTTGCAGCCACGCTTGCAACTCGATATCAAAGCCCCCTTGGGCTTGGTCAAGCGCGCTATCAAGGTAGGGCAAGGCTTTGGGGTCGCTGGCCGGTCTGGCTTGCTGAGGGATGCGAAACGGCGCCAAGGCCTCTTGGGTCACAATCCAAGGAGAGATGGAGGACATGAAGCTTTTCCCCAAAAACGGCCCCAGGACCGATTCCCACCATTGGATGCTCTTGGCCGACCAGTCGTTGAGCAGCACCCAGCCAAAGAAATGATGTTGTGCACGGTCCAAGGCAATGGGCTGGCCCAAAGGGTTGCCCCGACCGATGAAGCCCGCCAACTCCAACTCAAAGTCCAGCATGGGCGCGGCACCAAACACCACCTGCCCAGCCCCATCTTTGAACTGCCCGTTGGGCCTCACGACTGGTGTGCCACTCACCCGAATGGACGACGCTCGGCCGTGGTAAGCGACGGGCAAATGTTTGAAGGCTGAGGGAAGAGGCTCGGCCAAGCCTTTGAATCGGCCATGGCGCTCGGTGTGGTACTCGGACGTCAAGAAATCGGTGTAGTCACCAATGGCACATGGCACGCGCATGTGCACTTTTGCTTGATCGAGCAACAGTTCTTGGGACAATACTTTGATTTTTTGCTGGGAAGACTGATCAAACGCATCCTTGGGGTGATCCGCTCCCAAGAGAGTGCTCAATTGCAGTCTCAATGCATGCAGCAAGTGAGCGTCGAGTCCCATCAAAGCGTTGAGCTCGCCGTCTCTCACACTTGCCGCGGCCGTGAGGGCGTCTCCACTCAAGAGTGCCAAATTCGTCAAAGCCCCGACGTCCACAATTTGCGAACCAATGGCGACCCCCCAACTCACCCGTGCGCCATGCTCGAAAACGCCAAAAGGCAAGTTTTGCAAGGGGAAATCCGTGTGCGGCAAATTGGCCGAGGCAATCCAAGATTGGCGGCGTGGGTCGTGCGTGGTGTTGAGTTCAAAGGTGGGCATGGGAGCTATTTCAGTGATTGGGTTGAACAGTCATGGAGTGAAGTCAATCCACCTCAGGCTTGAAGGCTTTGATCAAGCGGCCCCATTTTTTGTTCTCCGACTCGATGTCTGCGCGAAACGCATCGGGCGAACTCTTCACAGGGTCCAAACCGGTCAAGGACAACTCCTTTTGAAAGGCCGCATCGTTTTCGCTGGCCGTGATGGCACCAGAGATGAGTTTGAGCACCTCCGCTGGTGTGGCGATGGGGGCCACCAGGCCAACCCAAGAGTAGGCCTCAAAGTCGCCACCAATCACCTCGCGAACCGTGGGCACTTGTGGAAGTTGTGGCGCACGCGCTCTCCCGCCGGTGGCGATGATGTTCAATCGGTCGGACTTTACAAATGGCATCGCCGAGGGAATCGTCTCAATCGTCATGTCGACTTGACCGCCCAAGAGATCGTTGAGCGCGGGTGTGCCCCCTTTGTAAGGCACATGCAGCATGTCAAAGTGGCCCTCGCTTTTGAGCCACTCGCCCACCAAGTGATTGAGCGAGCCATTGCCCGCGGAACCATAGGAGAGTTTTTGCTGCGACGCAAGCGCAATGAATTCTTTCAAGCTCGTGGCTTTCAAGCCGCTTTTGGAGACAAAGATCACCGGGCTTCTTGCAATCATGGCCAGCGGCGCAAAGGAGCTCAAGGGTGAATAGGACAATTTGGAGTACAAGGTGGGCGCAACACCCAAACTGCTGGTGCTGCCCCACAGCAACGTGTAGCCATCCGAGTTGGACTTGGCCACATACGTCGAGCCGGTGGTGCCTCCGGCACCGGGGCGGTTTTCCACCACAAAGGACTGCTTGAAATGGGTAGTCAAATATTTGGCCATCAAGCGCGCACTCGAGTCGGTCGGACCACCCGGTGGAAATGGCACCACCACCGAGACGGGGTGAGTGGGATAAAGAAGCGAGCTGGGTGCGGCAGCGGCGGAGGTCGCGCCTGGGGCAGCGGCAGCACTCGCGCTCGCGCTCGCATTGGGCGCATTGCTTTGAGCTTGAGCAAGTGCCACGCTAGCACCGAGCATCACCACACAGAGGAGGCGCACCAGAGGGATACAAAAACAAGGGAATGAAAAAAACATGATGTGGGGTCTATTGGTGGGGTCTATTGGTGGGGTCAGTCAGAGGACACATTTTAAAGACTCGCGGGGATCGCTTTGCGCCAGCGACTTGGGGTATCGAAAAATTTACTTTTGCATTCAAGGGTAAGTCCTAGAGCCCGAGCGCTGAACTTGTGTTGATATCCTAATGCATCACAACACAACCATCAGGAGACCCACACCATGACCTCATTGAAATCATCCCGCGCCCTGGCCATCGCCTTGGCACTGGCCTGTTGCGGCCTCACCGCCACGCCAGGCTTTGCCCAAAGTGCACCCAACCCGCAAGATGCCATCCCTGAAAAAATGCCCTTCAACATCCCCTATGGCTCCCCCATTGGCCTGGAAAAAGCCGAGCAACTATTGAACACCTCGATTGGGGAGGCGAGCAAACGAGACTGGAAAATGATTTGCACCGTGGTCGATCAGTCCGGTGAGATGGTGAGTTTCAAGCGCATGGACAATGCACAAATCGCCTCCATCAGCATCTCCATGCACAAAGCCCGCACTGCGGCGCGATACCGTCGCGAGACGAAAGCGTTTGAGATCGCGATCCAAACCAACCCCTATGTGGCCACCTTGGACGATGTGATTGCTTCACGCGGAGGAATTCCACTCGTTGACAGCGGCAAGTTGGTGGGGGCCATCGGGTGCTCAGGCGGCACGGGCGCACAAGATGAGCTCGTTGCCAAGACGGGTGCAGCCTTGATCAATCACTGACTGCAGCTTGCTGGGGTGCAGGGCCTTTTCAAGGTCAGCACGCGAGGCCTCGGATGCAAGCGACTGGCGATGGGAGCCGTGACCTCGGTGGCCTATCCTTGGGTGGGCTGCCCTCGCAAAAAGAGAGTCACCAGTGGATGCGGCCCGACTTGTCGTGACCGGTGACCATGGCGCAGGGGATCGAACGCAACACCGGGGGGCGGTGTGTCGGTGGAATAGAAATGCTCACCGGGCTTGAAAATGCGCGACTCGCCACTGTGCAACACGATCTCCATCTCGCCCCCCAAAATGAACACCCACTGGGGTGTGGTGGTGCAGTGAAATTCGCTCTCAAACCCCACGGGACTGTGGCGCAATTGGTAACCCGCACTTGGCATCAATGAAGACAGCAAGGCTTGGGGCTTGCCTTGATCGAGCGCAATGCTGTCCTCTTTGAACTTGGCCTCGCCGCTCAAGGCAGTGTAGAGCACGGTTTGTTTGAATGTTTGCATGTCTTGCGTAAAGGTGAAGGAGAGGGAGTCAGGGGGTTGATGGCACCCCCCAGGGGTGCGCAAAGTGTACTGCCTGATCACTCCATCTGCCCTGGGGCACTTGAAAATTGGACTGTGCAATCCCATCATTGTCTGGACCATGCGTCAATGAACGCAAATGGACGTATCATTCCAGTCTTTTCACAAAGACAAGAGTCTCCCCCCCCATGCAACCCACACAGGACAATCCCCGTTTCGCTTTGGTCACCGGAGCGAGCTCAGGCATCGGGCAAGCTGTTGCCACAGCGCTCTTGAAGGCCGGCTGGCACGTGGCCTTCTTGGCCAGAAGAACCCAAATCATTGACGAACTCTTGGAGAGTCTTGAGTTTGAAGCCTCTCAGGCCTTGGTCTTGCGTGCCGACATTGCACACGACCATGAGGTGCGAGACGCTTTTGACACGCTGCACCAGCACTGGGGACGGCTTGATTTGCTCTTTAACAATGCGGGCGTCTTCCCCAGTGGCGCAAGCCCCGAGGACATCCAAGCCGAGGACTGGAGACGTGCCGTGGATATCAACGTGAATGGCTCCTTTTATTGCCTGTCCAATGCATTTCGATTGATGAAACAACAAACCCCCAAGGGAGGTCGCATCATCAACAATGGATCGATCTCGGCCCATGCCCCAAGACCCGGCTCCATGGTCTACACCACCACCAAGCACGCCATGACCGGACTCACCAAGGCTGCAGCCCTGGATGGGCGCGCGCACAACATTGCTGTGGGTCAAATCGACATAGGCAATGTGGCCTCTGACATGACCACTGCGATGGCCGCCGGCATCGTCCAAGCCGACGGCAGCATCAAGTCCGAGGCGCGAATGGACATGGACAGTGTGACTCAAACCGTGCTCAACATGGCCCACTTGCCCCTCACCTCGAACGTGCTCTTCACCACCATCATGGCGACACAAATGCCCTTTGTCGGGCGCGGCTAAGCCACTGCGAGGTCAAAGAAGAAACTCGCCTCGCCCTTTGAAGGCCCCTCCCCCCCCTTTTCCCCCCATCGATTCGCCATGTTCAAAGCATTCAAAGACCCGACCGTTTTGTGGACCACGCTCTTGGCCTCTGGCATTTTGATGGTCACCATGGGGACTCGCCAGTCCATGGGACTGTATGTCGGGCCGATCAACACCACCACGGGAATGGGGATGGCCAGCATCAGCTTGGCGTTGGCGTTGGGACAATTTGTCTGGGGCGCCGTCCAACCCGTGGCCGGGGCCATGGCAGACCGGCATGGCCCCCGCATCGTGCTCTTAAGTGGTGTGGCCTTGTTGGCACTGGGGTACGCGTTGACCCCTTGGTTGGCGAGTGGCTTGGGACTCATGTTCACCCTTGGCGTGGTGAGTGCGATGGGCTCTGGTGCGGCGAGCTTTTCGGTGTTGATTGGCGCGTGCGCACAGCGCATGACTGCACAGTCTCGGGGCACTGCTTCGGGGGTCATCAATGCAGGAGGCTCCATGGGACAGTTCGTCTTTCCCCCCATCCTTCAGCGCTTGATCGAGGCCCTGGGTTGGATGGGTGCCATGTGGTCGATGGCGATCATGACCCTGCTCTCCTTGCCCCTTATTTTGCGCCTCACCCAAGGCCAAACCCAACCCCAGGCGGCCAACACGAGCAGCGAAAGCCTATCCCAAGCGGTCAAGAACTCCCTCCACAATCCGAGCTACTTGATGCTTCACATGGGGTTTTTCACCTGCGGCTTTCACATCGCTTTTTTGATCACCCATTTGCCCACCCAGGTGAACTTGTGTGGACTCTCCCCAACGGTGGCGAGTTGGTCCTTGGCCATCATTGGGCTGTCGAACATCGTGGGCTCCATTGTGGCGGGCAACTGCGTGAACCGCTACCGCAGCAAATACATTTTGGCGTGGATGTATGCCTCTCGAGCTGTCCTCATTGCGCTTTATCTGCTCGCCCCCAAAACCGCCCTCACCTTCTATCTCTTTGCAGTGGGTTTGGGCCTCACCTGGCTGGCCACCGTTCCACCCACGGCGGGGATTGTGGCCAAGCTCTTTGGTGTGCGTTACTTGGGTACCCTTTTTGGTTTGACACTGCTCTCGCACCAACTGGGTGGATTTTTTGGCGCTTATCTGGGTGGTTTGGCCATCTTGAGAGATGGTGACTACCAATGGATGTGGTATGCCGATATGGTCTTGGCGCTCTTGGCTGCGCTGGTGAATTTGCCCATCAAGGAAGCACCCATCGAGCCACTGAAGACACAAACCGTTTGAGTGGACCTCTGAGGCCCAAGGCGGCACTGCCCACGATCTTTCCCCGCCAGTGGCAAGCGATCAAGGCAGCAACGAAGAGATGGCCTGCATCATGGCTTTGGCGACTTGCTGCGGCGCCTCCATGGTGCACATGTGTCCGGCCCCCTCAATCACTTGCACACGGGGGTGAGTGGGCAGCAGTTGCGACATTTGCTCATGCTGAGACACGGGAGACCACGCGTCCAATTCCCCGCAAATCAAACTCACCGCACAACCCATGGCCTCAAGCACTGGGGCGCCATCAGGTCGATTGAGCAACGCGTGGATTTGATGATCAAAGTGGGTCACGGTTTTGGTATCAAACATCGCCAAAATCGCCTCAATCAAGGCGTGATCATTCAAGCGACTTGGGGCCACCATGCCTTTGACCCACTCTGTGGCCATCGCGCGCAATCCCTTTTGGTGAGCCAAGTCGAGCAAGACTTGACGCTTGGCACGCTCATCCAAGCCCGCTTGCCCTGCTGGCAAGGGCGTGTGCCCAGTGTCCATCAAAATCAATCCTTGAACGCGTTGAGGCGCGAGTCGATAGACCTCAAGGGCCACACGCCCGCCCATCGAGTGTCCTGCCACAAAGAAATGCGCAGGGGCATGGTCCAAGACATTTTGCGCCATGGCGCTCAAATCATTGGCCAACCCGTGGTCCACGATGCGGCAGTCGCACACCGTATCGAGCGAGCCCAATAGTGGTGTCCACACCGCTTCATTGCACATCAAGCCTGGCAACAACATCAACGTCGGTTTTGAATTCATGGTGAATATTAAGTAAAAAACAACCGCAACAGGTGTGCATTATGCGGTTAATATAAGGGATGAAGAAAATATACCAACTCCACATCGAGGGCAAACACCCTGATCGACTCTTGGAGAGCATCAAACACGATATCAAAAAGTATATGCGACGCGAGTCCAAAAAAGCCCTGCCCGCGGGCTTCGATTTCTGGGACTTTGACGCTCGCATCGGCCATGTGGAGAGCGAGTCTCAAATGGTGCACCCCAAAGAGATCAACGCGCGCATCAATGAGATCGTTGCGGCCAGCCACACCGCGTTCTACATTGAGCTCTTGGCCAAGGCCGTCAAACGCCAAGCCAAGCCCAAAATCCATCCCGACGAGAGCTCAGACGAGGAGGCTCACGCACACGGCTTGGAGCCCAGAGCGCTGGAGTCCCATGCCGAGCAGCACGAGGGAGCCAAGCACATCAGCACGTCCATCTTGTCGCAGTCACTGGAACAAGGCCATTGATACAGTGGTCATTGATTCAGAGCATTGAGAGCATCACACCCCTTTGGCATTGGCGTCTCGAATTCGCTCCAAATTGAGTTGAGCCGCGCGCGCGCAGTGCTGCATCACCGAGAAGTAACGCTGCACCCAGGCTTGTCCCATTTCATAGGGATGGGGACCTTGTCCGCGCCCGGCCAGCATTCGGTTCTTGTTCACTGCATTGTCAAACTCTGAGTGGTTGGAGATCACCACCGTGGCAGCCGATTCAGCCGCCTTTTGTGCAATGTGCTTTTGTGAATCAATGTAGACCTGGAAATTTTGAATACCAGGATCGGGCGTTTTATTCACAAAATTAAACGCCGTTCCTCCTGAATAGACCACATTCACGGGTTTGCCGTGGTCTTTCACGGTGAAGGTATAGGACAAGGTGGAAGGTGTGTGCCCTGGGGTGAGCCAGATATGAATGGTGTCACTGCCCAATTCAATGTTCATTCCGTCTGTGGCGGTGATGTCGCGCTTGGGCGCCATCGTTTGATATCGGTGCGGATAAGTCTCCACCAATTTCCAATCCAAGTCGCCCATGACCACTTTGGCACCATACTTCTTTTGCAAATACTCAGCACCTCCGATGTGATCTTGATGAGCGTGGGAGATGACCACGTATTTGATGTCTTTGGGGTTGAGGCCGAGTTTTTTAAGACCGCCTTCAATCAACTCAGGTGAGTTATACGTGAAGATGGTGTCCAACACAATGATGCCAGCACTCGTTTTCAGAGCCCACGCCGAGTGAATTTTCCCACCAATGAAATAAAAGTTATCAAACACTTTGGCGCTCGGTGCAAACCAAGTCTGTCTTGCCGGTGCTTTGCTCGGATCGGCCACATACGCGGGGACATTGTCCGAGGTGTCGACATCGCTTGATTGCGGCAAGAGGCAAATGCGACCCAAGGTCCCCAAAAATTCAAACTCTGCATCGTTTTTGGCCGCTTGCAATTCTTGTCGAATTTTGGCGTCGTAGTCAATGCCCGCGCTTGAAGAAGCACTTGATGAGGCGCCAGCAGACGTGCTTGTTTGAGCACACACCATCGAGCACCCGACCAATGCCACAAGAGCACCACACAATTGACGATGAGCACGAGACAGCGGATTGCGGGTGAGGGCCATGTGGTTGATTCCTTTGATGAGTTGACGCTTAAGAAGCCAGCAAAAATTCGATGCTTTTAGCCCGCAGCAGTCTAGTTCCATGGAGCGAGACTGCTTGCAAAGGGCTATTGTTACGTGAGGGTTGAGCCCGCAGGCTTTTGTTTCAAGGCCGCCAATACACGCTTGGGCGTCAATGGGGCTTGCCTCAAGCGCACACCCGTTGCATCAAAAAATGCATTGGCAACACAAGCAGGAATCAAACGGTTGGTCGCTTCGCCCGCTCCAGTGGGTGGCAACTCCGGGCGGTTGATGAGCACCAAGTCCACAGACTCGGGCGTGTCATGGATCGTCAAAATCGGGTAGGTCAACCAGTCCACACTCTTGACTTGGTGCTCGTCAAAATGCACCTCTTCGTAAAGTGTTCTGGACAAAGCCTGCACCAAGGCGCCTTCAATGGTGTACTGAATGCCTTTGGGATTGACCACCAAGCCACAATCATGGGCCACGGTGAATTTGCGCGCCCAAATGCGCCCAGTCTGACGGTCCACTTCAATGTGGACCACCGCCGCCAAGATCGTACCCCCTCGGTGAGCATAGGCAACCCCTTGGCCTTTCAAGATGCGGCCCTTTTGAGGACCCGCAAATGCTCGGCGAGTCTGCCAATTCGATTTGTCTCTCAGTTGGGCAAAGAGGTCTTGGTCTCTGGCCGTTGTTGCATAGCGCATTCTGAACGCTATCGGGTCCACGCCCGTTTCAAACGCCACCTCGTCCATGAATTGCTCCGAAGCAAACTGGATTTGCAGTCCCACAGGGTCGCGCATGTGCGATGTTCTCAAGGGAGACGCTTGTTTGATCAAATCGGGCACCACCTCCCAAGCTTGAAATTTGGCAGGGAACTGATAGGCTTCCCCAGGCACACCAAAGCCCACACCGTTTCGAGCAGGCAAGCCCATCTCCATCCCAACCAAACTGTCATTGGGGTCGGCTTCATTGCTCTCGATGCTCACCCTGGAAAAACCTTTGGACACAAATTCATAACCCGTCACCGCACCGCTCTCGTCAATCGCAGCGCGGGCTGTGTGGATCGATGCCGGGGCTTTGGGGTCCCAATGTGTCGCATCATGGCGCATGCCTTGAACACGCACGGGCCGCCCCGTCAACTTGGAGAGCATGGCCGCGTCCATCAAGGCGTCGCCTGCGTCATTCCTGCCATAGGATCCGGGTCCAATCACCCAGTGACCGGTGACGGTTTTGGGATCGATGCCGAGCAAATTGGCGACACCATCTCTGGCATAGTGTGGCTTTTGTGAGCCGGTCCACAACGTGACGCCCTCGGGCCTCACATCCGCAATGGCACATGCAGGCCCCATGCTTGCGTGCGACTGAAACGGCCAATGGTACCGGGCCTCGATGATGCGTTTGGCGCCTTTGAAGGCCGCACTCACATCGCCCACCTTGACCTCTTCGACTCGCTTGACCACTGGGGCAGAGCTCAAATGTTGATACACATTCTCTTCGTTGGTCGGCATGGGAGATGCGGGCGGTGTCCATTTGACTTTCAAGAGTCTTGCCGCTTTCACGGCATCCCACTCTTTCTCGGCCACGACGGCCAAGAAGTTTTGTTGACGGATGACTTTTGCGCCAACCACTGATTGAATGGAGGATTCATCGACTGACGCAATGGTCGCGCCTGCCATGGGGGTTCTCACCATGCGGGCATGAAGGACCCCTGGCACACGAATATCACTCACAAACTCACCCGTGCCGTAAATGCGCCAAGCCAAATCGGTTCGGGCAATAGGTTGGCCGACGATTTTGTAGTCGGCTGGTTTTTTCAAAGGAGCTTTGCCCTTGATCTCCAAGGGGTTGCCGAGCTTCTTATTCCACTCCACCTTGGAGTTGAAAAATTTGCCTCCGATCAAGTCTTGGTAACTCACTGCCTTGCTCGGATCTTTCAAGCTTTTGACCACGCCTTGGTTCACCACCAAGTCGGCTGTGGTCGTATTGAGTTGGAGTGCCGCCATTTCAACCAAGAGTCGACGCGCCTCAGCCGCAGCTTGCACCAAGGGCTTGGAGCCGGCTTGTATACCCAACGCACTCGATGCACCCCCTTGATTGACCGTTTGATCGGTGCTGCCAAGGACAATGTTCACGCGTGCATAGACGACGTCCAATTCCTCGGCCACCATTTGGGCCAAAGCCACCGTCAAGCCTTGCCCGAGATCGACCTTGCCAAAGTATGCCGTCACACCACCATCGGGGGCAATGGCCACCCAAGAGTCGAGCTCATCTGGGTTCAACGCTGGCTTGGTGCCATTGACTTGGGCCTGTGCGCCCTCACTGGCAGTCAATGCACTCAGGCCCAAAAACCCACTGGCGCTGGCGCTCACCACCAACGCACCTGAGGACATGAGCCATTGACGCCTGGACAGGCCCGATGAGGCATTCATGGGCTCAATGGTTTGATTCAACTGGGTGTCTTTCATGCCAACGCTCCTTTGGCCAAAAGGGCTGTTTGCGCTCTTTTGACTGCACGCAATATGGCCAAGTGTGAGCCACATCGGCATTTCAAATCTTTGAGGCCATCTTTGATCTGGGCTTCACTGGCGCGGGGATTTTTTTGCAGCAAGGCGGCAGCCGTCATGAGCCAGCCATTCACGCAATAGCCGCACTGGGTGACTTGCTCCTCGACAAACGCGCTTTGCAAGGGATGGGGACGCTCTGGCGTACCCAAGCCCTTCAAGGTCGTGATGGATTGATTGGCAACTGCGGAGATGGGCAACACGCAAGAGCGCGTGGCCACACCATTGAGGTGAACAGTGCACGCACCGCATTGAGCCAAGCCACACCCAAATTTGGGGTTATTGAGACCGAGCTCATCGCGAAGTGCGTAGAGCAAAGGCATTTGAGGGTCGCCATCAATTTTGACGTTTTGACCATCGACTTTGAAGGTTGTGGTGGACATGTCTCGGGCTGAGCCTTTATCGTTGGATGTTGAAAAAAGAGGGACAGAGTGACAAGCGCAAACTTGCCCTACACAGTCACTTACCAATTTTAGACGCCCAAGGGTCTTGCCCCCATGGTAATTACCACTAAAGACCACTGACCTCAAGCGTGTTCCTCGAAACACCAGTAAACTTGTTCACAATTGCCCAGTGTGGCTGGCAAGTCCAAGCCCCCGACTCACATTGATTCCACATTTGACTCAATTTTTGATGCAACTCCATGAAGCCTAATCTTGTCCGAATGCTCCTGCGTTTGGCTTTGGTGCCCACCCTCTTGGTGGCGTTGCCGGCACTGGCTTTGGTGGCTTGGTACTGTTGGCTGCATTGGAGCGGGAACTACCACCCGGTCTTGAATGCAGAACTCTATCGCTCAGGCCAACTCGTTGCCACCGACCTTCAAGAACACATTGACAAAGACCATTTGAAGAGCATCCTCAACTTGCGAGGCCCCAACCCCAAAGAAACATGGTACCGAGACGAGTTGGCGGTGGCTGTGTCCAATGGTGTTGAGCACTTTGACATCACCTTGTCGGCGGGCACCCCTGTTTCAATGGATCAAACTCGTCGCATTCTCGAGATCTTTGAGCAAGCCCCCAAGCCCTTGTTGGTGCATTGCAGTGATGGCGCCGATCGCACCGGTTTTGTGGTGGGACTCTACCTGGCCAGTCACGGCCAAAGCGCACCAACTGCACGCGGGCAACTCTCCTTGAGGTTTGGTCATTTCCCCTATGCTCATTGGGCTTTTAGCAAAAACATGGACGAAAGCCTTGACCTGTTTTTGGCAAGCTCTCCAACAAGTGGCAACACTCGCCCCTAAACCCAAGGCGGCAAAATCAGTTAACACGCATTTAAATGACTCAAAGCTAGCCTCTAGAGTCGACCTTCCATCGCTAAAATAGAAAATACTGATATCTAAATCCTTCTCAAGAGAATTCATAGAGACTTCTTGATTCTTGTCATCTAAATGTCATATTTGGCGATCATCATTGTCCAATGCTGCACCACTGCACCGCTTATTGAATTGCAATTGAAGGCATGATTGGCAATCTCGCAATGCACCTCAATTAACTTATGAAACCAGTCCCATTGAATCACTCCAACACCACGTTGATTGCACAGTCCATTGCTTCATTGAGCCTTTGGGCTCTTCTGAGCCTTAGCCCAAGCTTTGCACAAGAACAAAAGACCGCGCCTACGCGTTTGCCATTGCCAATACAAACCGAAACAAGCAAGGCGGTGACTTTTCAAGAGTTCTTCAAATCCCCCATTGGCCCCAAAGGCATGGAATTCACGCCCAAAGCATTGGCCCTTCAGGGCCAACTGGTGTCTTTGAGTGGATTCATGGTCAAAACCGATCTTTTGCGCCAAGGTCGATTTTTCTTGGCCCCCAAAGCGCTGGAGGTCAACGAAGCAGATGATGGACCGGCCAATGACTTGCCGGTGCACACCGTGCTGGTCAAACTTGACCCAAGTCAAGCAAGCCTTATCTTGGCTCACCAAGAAGGCGTTATGCGCATTGAGGGCAAGCTCGACATCGGCCGCGAAGAAAATAACCTGGGCGAGGTCTCTTGGATTCGTCTACTGGCATCGCCTCTGGCCGTGAACGTCATGGCCACGGACGCACCCGTGAGCCTTCCATCCGAGAAGATCCCTTCAGGTCACACCGCATTACCCCAAGATGTGCCTACTTTGACCAATGCGCCAAGCTCATCTAGACCCAAGACCATTTGAAACCCTTTTGGGTTTCCCATTTACATCGTCATTTTTCATCCACACTCTTCACTCGCACTACACCATGATCAAAGCCAAACCGAACAACATCTCACGTCGCCCCACACTCACCAACACTTGGCTGACAACACAAGGCCTGTGGGTCATGGCGTTGCTCTTTGGAGGTGCAATTCCCTCGTCTTGGGCCGCTCCTAATGTGACGCGATTGACACCACCCAGTGAGTTATTTTCAAGTGGCCAGCCTGGGCCCATCATTGCTCGCTTTTTACCCGGTCAGCGCTTTGACTTACAAGCCACCATCACCGCAGACGATCCAAGCAAAAGCATCACTGCCGTTCAATTCATGGTCGATCAAAAGCCTGTCAAACTCGCTGTTAGCCTCAAAGACTGCAGCACGGGTTGTTTACCTCAAATACCCAAAAATGCCACCATTGCCTCAGCTAGAGCATTCAGTGCAACTTCTCCTGGTGTGCACACCTTGAGCGTGAAGGCCGAGCAAAGCGATGGACAAAGTGTGAGTGCCCAAGGCAACTTTGAAATCATTGCCCTGAGCGCTGGCGGCCAAAAGGTCAAGAACATCATCATCATGCTGGGAGACGGCATGGGAGCAGCACACCGAACCGCAGCTCGCATTGTGTCTGGTGGTTACGCCCAAGGCAAAGTGACCACCCCATTGGCCATGGACACATTCCCCGTCACGGGCATGGTCAAAACTTCGTCGCTCAACTCCATCGTCACCGACTCTGCACCAGGCATGTCGTCTTATGTGTCGGGCAACAAAAACAACAACAACGAAGAGGGCGTCTTTCCTGACGACACGCTCGATGCATTTGACAACCCGCGCATCGAATACCTGAGCGAGTATTTGCACCGCAAAGAGGGCAAAGCGTTGGGTGTGGTCACCACCGCTGACGTTTTTGATGCCACACCTGCGGCCAACGCTGTGCACACCAGCAACCGCGGTGCCGGCACAGGCATTGTGGACCAATTCTTGGACGACCGCGATCTATCCGGACTCACCGTCCTCATGGGCGGTGGACGCAAATGGTTCTTGCCAGCAAGCGTTCCAGGCTCTGCACGCAGTGACAAGAGCGACTACGCCTTTTCAAGCACAGACGCCCATACCGCATTGATTGCCAAGGCCTGGGGAGCCAAGCCTGGCAAACTCGACACGGGCCGCGATTTGATCGCTGACTTTCAAGCCGCTGGGTTTGCTTATGCACCCACTCGCAGTGCATTGCAAAGCCTGGATGCATCCCACACCGATCGACTGTTGGGACTATTCGCTTTTTCGAACATGAACGTTGCTTTGGACAAAATCGATGGTCGACGCGGAAACGTTACTTCATCGGGCAGCAAAATTGTGGACGATTTTGGCCTCCCAGACCAACCCATGCTCGATGAAATGACCGACAAAGCATTGTCGGTTCTATCGACCAAGAAAAATGGTTTTGTTCTCATGGTTGAGGGTGCTTCCATCGACAAGCAAGCCCACAACATGGACACCGAGCGTTGGATATTGGACACCATCGAATTTGACAAAGCCGTGGCCCGTGCACAAGACTATGCCAAAAAACACAAAGATACACTCGTGATCGTGACGGCAGACCACGAGTGTGCAGGTGCTGCCTTGATCGGCGGCTCCATGGTGAGCGACAACCAATTGATCGAACTTGGCAAAGCAGGTGGTGCAAGCAATTTGCGTGACAAAGTCGTGGGTATCTATGCAGAAGCCAGATTTCCAAAATACACCATGGCACCAGATGGTTACCCCCAGGCCACGAATATTGACCGACGACTTTTAGTGGGATATGGCGCCAATCCTGACCGCATGGAAGACTGGAGAACCAACGAGCAGCCTATTCAGGACTCACAACAACCATTTGTCAAACAAGCCCCACTGAATGCTTACCCTAGCGATGCAACCAAGCGCGACGTTGAGGGCAAATACATGGTCACAGGACAGGTGCCTGGTGCGGATGCTGTCCATACAGCCACAGACATTCCACTCTCGGCCTTTGGTGCTGGGGCTTTGAGTTTCACCGGTTTGATGGACAACACCGATGTGTTTTTCAAGATTGCTCAGTCAGCGATTGGCGGCGTGGTTTTCCCTGCCAGTTTAAAATAATACCGTTCAAAGTCTCGAGTGCCACCCATTGAAACGCACTCGGACTTTTAATCAGGGGTTCGACCTGCCAATTTGAACGGCCAACAGCATAGGAGATGTAGACAATACATGGGTTGGCCAGTATCCGCTACCACCAAAAAATAATAGGGTACAAGCACCCCGACAGGGAAATATGATGCTGCACCAGCAGTTATTACTGAAACTGAGGAAGGAGGATTGATTGCCCTCCACCCAGAAACAGGCACAACCACTCAAGGTGAGACCTAGCAAAAAGCCATCCAGTCATGACTACTTTTGAAGTCAGCCATGACTAAATTTCTCGAACTCTTCGGTGCATCAATAGTTGGGGCTTTAGACAAATTAGGCTTTGTTGTAGCATGGTAGTCGGGTAGCCATATTGTGCACAGCCTCACTATGAAAAGACCACCCTACAGGGCAGTGTTGTCCTTACTTGGGAGATTTGGCCATGCGTAAATA